>JALSRZ010000139.1 GCA_026984515.1 Thiohalobacter sp.
CAGCGTGTCGTTGACTTCCTTGAAGTGATCCAGGTCGATCATGATCAGCGCCATGGATTCCTGGTCACGGCGGGCGGTGAGGATACCCTGTTGCAGACGATCCAGGATCAGGGTGCGGTTGGGGAGGGCGGTCAGCGGGTCGTGCACCGCGTAGTGCTGCAGTTCTTCATTGGAACGGGTGAGCTTCCGGTTGGACTCGATCAGTCTTTCCTTGTACGCCTCGGCCTTGTGCCTGGCTTCCGTGAGCTCCTCGAAAAACATGGCGTTTTCGATGGCGATGCTCACCTGCCCGGCAAACAGGTTGAGCAGGTCATAGTCCTGGGTATCGAATCCTGCCCCGTCCACCTTGTTGATACAGGCGATACCGCCCAGGAACTGACGTTTGCCGACCAGTGGCACCAGCAGTACCGTGCCGGCTTCCTTTTCCCACTGGTTGCGTTCGGACTCCTCCAGCTGGTCCAGTACGCCCTTCCACCAGGCCTTGCGGTGGCGGAATACCCAGCCACAGATACCGGTTTCGATCGGCAGTTCGGCAAACCGCAGTTCGTCCGCGTGGTTGCCGTCGGCAGCCCGGTAACAGTAGGTTTTCTGGTCCGGTGACAGCACCGGGATGGTCGCGGTCTCGGCGTGCAATAATTCACGCGCACGCACAGCCACAAGGTCAAAAACCTTCTGCAGGTTGTATTCGCTGCCTATTACCTCGGTCAGCTCACTGAGCATGGCAATCTCGGCTTCGCGTTGCCGGAGCCGATCCCGCAGTTCCCGAAGTTGCTCCTGGGCAGCCGGAACTCCTTTCCTGCCCACACCATCTCCTGTACAGCTATCTGATTGACATTAAGGGATTTTAAGACTGGGTCGGCACCCTGTCCGGGGTCTTGAGTACGGATTATTACAAAACCGTAAAATCCCGTCTCGCATAAAAGATATTAGCATTAAAATCAGTGGGCTATGAAATCCGCTGCTTATTCGAATAATTGCTGCACGGCGTCGATTTCCCCGGCCACATCCGTGAGTTCGATTTCGTGCAGATCGGCATCCAGACCCAGCTGGTGGAACGCCGGGATGCGGCTCCAGTCCGCCTGGCCCAGCCGGTGGTCAGTATCGAGGTGACTTTGCAGGTTGGCTACCTGTACTACGTCCACCAGGTCCGCCGGACCGGGATGTTCGCGCGCCAGGTTTTCGTGTTCAGCAGCCACCGCCACCAGCGCATCGGGGAACTTCCAGTGTTTCAGGATGGCGCCGCCAATCCGTGTATGCAGTGTTTCGATCAGGTGGTCGAGCAGTCCTGGTGTCTCCAGCAGCTCGGCGCGTTCCTCGGCCCGGTACAGGATCGGCAGGGTGCCGATATCGTGCAGCAAACCACCCAGCATGGCCTGGTCCGGGTCGACCGCGGGCGCCTGGCCGGCCAGCGCGCGGGCAATGGCGGCAACCTGCACACTGTGTTCCCACACCGCGCGCAAACGCTGATCGACCAGATCCGTGGTAGCCTGGAACATCTGTTTCATGACCTGGCTGGTGACCAGGTTACGCACCAGTTTGTTGCCGAGTCGGGCAATCACCATGGACAGCCGGTCGATTTCCTGCCGGCCCCGGTACAGGGGGGAATTGGCCACCTGCAACAGGCGCGCCGACAGGGCGGCGTCCTGGCCGATGATTTCGGCGATCTGGCCGGCGTTGGCGTCCTCGTTGTCGACTACTTCGCGCACCCGCAAGGCCACCTCGGGCAGGGTAGGCAACTGCAAATGGCCGCTTTCCAGGTCCTGGACCAGCTCGTTGACAAATACTTCTTCGGGTTCCATTCCGGCTCCTTGGTGACTTCTTGTCCCTGTAACGACGGCAGGCGGGATTTGCTGAATCCCGTTTCGTTGCGCTTCAGTCCTCTGCCAGCGGGTAGGGCGGGGGGGCCAGCCGGAGTACCGGCCCCTCCGGGCCGCCCAGGTGCAGCGCACCGCCATCTTCTTCCGCGCTGGCAATCTGCAGTACCACCAGCATGGCGAACCCACCGTCGGGATGCGGGGCCACAGTGACCAGCTTGCCCACGCTTTGTTCGCTGTCACCGGCAAACACCTCGTCGCCGCTATGTGGCCGGTCCCCGGATTCGACCCTGGCCAGGTACATGCGGCGTTTGAGTTTGCCCAGGTACTGCATGCGGGCGACGATTTCCTGCCCGGTATAACAGCCTTTCTGAAAACTGACGCCATCGATCAGCTGCAGGTTGGTCATCTGCGGCACAAAGGCTTCGCGCGTCTGCGGCAGGATGACCGGGATGCCGGCTTCGATATCGAGCAGTTGCCAGGCGTCGGCGCCGATCGGTGCGCTCTGCACGTTGAGCAGGTCCCATACACGCATGGCCGCGTCGGCCGTCGTGAACAGCTCGTAACTGGGGTGTATGCCGGGAACCCGGATGATGGTGTGTTCGTCGCCCTGTAACACGTCACTTACGGACGCCGGCAATTCCCCGGCGAAGCCCCGCAGTTCCTGTGCGGCATCTTCACCGGATATCCCCAGGTGCACAAAGGTATCACTGGCATCCTCCAGCGTAACCCGGGAACGCAGCACGAACATGCGCAGGCGCCTGAGCACGTCTTCCAGCATACTGGCCGGCAGGCACAGGTAATAGCTGTCGCCACGGCGAAAAACCCGGAACGTGGCCAGCAGGCGGCCTTTCGGGTTACATAGTCCGGAAAGCTGGCTGTGTGCGTCGTCCACCTTGCGGATATCATTGGTGAGCTGGCCCTGCAGAAAAGTCGCCGCGTCTTCACCGTGCACCGAGATCAGGCCGTAGTGTGACAGGTCGGCAAACACGTTGCCGGTGATTGCGACACTCAGCTCGCGGCGCTCGTTGCCGTAGTGGGCGACACCGCTGTCGCTGAATTCCGCACCGGCCCTGGCGAGAAAATCTTTCCATTCAGTGATCATGATGTAGTGTCCTGGTTTGCTGCCCTGCATAGTAGACAATCCGGTTGCGGGTGTCAGCCTTGCAAATGCTGGCAGATTAAACGGGCAGGTGGTATAAACGCGGATACGTCGGGCGAGTAGCGTACATGGTCCAGCAAAAACCAGCACCGAAATACCTGAACCTGATCAAGATCAAGCTGCCGCCCGGAGGCATCGCCTCGATCGGCCACCGGATATCCGGTGTGCTGATGTTCCTGTTGATTCCCTTTATTGCGTGGGAGTTTTCCCGTTCGCTGGAGAGCGAGCAAGGTTTCCGGGAGGTGCAGGACTGCCTGCAGTCCTCGCCGGTACGGCTGCTTTCGCTGCTACTGGTCTGGTCGTTCAGTCACCATCTGCTGGCCGGTATACGCCACCTGTTCCTCGACGTGGAGATCGGGGTGGAGAAGGGCAGCGCCAACCGGACCGCCTGGCTGGTCAACCTGGGGGCATTGCTGCTGACGGCCCTGTACGCGGCCAGCCTGTTATGAGCCGCGCTGCACAGGGACTGCGTGCCTGGCTGATGCAACGCTTCACTGCGGTCTACCTGGCCGTGTACCTGCTGACCACCCTTGCCCTCATCACCAGCCGCGGACCCTTCACCTACGCAGAGTGGCGCAGCTGGCTGGCCGGCCCCTGGATGAGTGTCAGCACCACGCTGTTTGCGCTGGCGCTGCTGCTGCACGTCTGGGTGGGTATTCGTGATGTGCTGATCGACTATATGCACGCGGTCTGGTTACGACTGCTGTTTATGGCAGCGACTGCACTGGTGCTGCTGGTCAGCCTGCTGTGGGTAATACGCGCGCTGGCACTGGCCGCGGTCGGGACGGGATAGCCAATGAGCATCGAGAAACGCAGTTTCGATACCCTGATCATCGGCGCCGGCGGCGGCGGCCTGCGCGCCGCGCTGCAACTGGCGCAGGCCGATGCGCGGGTGGCGGTCGTGTCCAAGGTGTTCCCGACCCGTTCGCATACCGTTGCCGCGCAGGGCGGCGTCAATGCGGCGCTGGCCAATGTGCTGCCCGACAACTGGCACTGGCACATGTTCGATACCGTCAAGGGCAGTGACTACCTGGGCGACCAGGATGCCATCGAGTACATGTGCCGCGCGGCGCCGCGCGTGGTGTACGAACTGGAGCACTTCGGCGTGCCGTTCTCGCGCCTGGACAGCGGCAGGATCTACCAGCGCGCCTTTGGCGGGCAGAGCAGGAACTTCGGCGGAGAACAGGCGGTGCGTACCTGCGCCGCGGCCGACCGTACCGGACACGCCATCCTGCATTCGCTCTACCAGCAGAACATCCGCGCCAGGACCCATTTTTTCGACGAATATTTTGCCGTCGACCTGGTGTGCAATGAGGCGGGGTACTTCCTGGGCGTGCTGGCGATCGGCATCGCCAGCGGCGAGCCGATTCTCATCGAGGCCAAAACCACCATTCTGGCCACCGGCGGCGTCGGGCAGCTGTTCCGCACCAATACCAACGCGCTGGTCAACACCGGCGACGGCATGGCCATGGCGCTGCGCGCCGGCATCCCGCTGCAGGACATGGAGTTCTTCCAGTTCCATCCCACCGGGATTGCCGGCAAGGGCATGCTGATCACGGAAGGCGCGCGTGGCGAGGGCGGCTACCTGCTCAACGGCGACGGCGAACGGTTTATGGAGCGCTATGCACCCAACGCAAAGGATCTTGCCAGCCGGGACGTGGTCAGCCGCTCCATTGCGACCGAGATTCGCGAAGGTCGCGGTGCTGGTCCCGGCAAGGATCACGTGCTGCTGAAGCTGGACCACCTGGGCGCCGATATCGTGAAAAAACGCCTGCCGGGTATTCGCGATATGGCGATGACTTTCCTGCACATCGATCCTGCCGATGCGCCCATCCCGGTCTATCCCACGGCGCACTACACCATGGGCGGCATCCCCACCAACCGCCACGGCCAGGTGGTGGTGCCGGTACAGCAGGGCGCCGAAGAACCGGTGCCCGGCCTGTACGCCGTCGGTGAGTGCGCCTGCGTCTCGGTGCACGGTGCCAACCGGCTGGGGGGCAATTCGCTGCTCGACATTCTGGTGTTCGGGCGCGCAGCCGCCAACCATGTCATCGAACACCTTGGTGAACACCGCTACCATCAGCCGATCCCGGAGGGCGCGGCGGACCAGGCCATGGCGCGACTGGAGCGCTGGAACCGGCAGGGCCGTGGCGAATCGGTTGCGCAGTTGCGCGAGGAACTGGCCAGGACCATGGAAGACCATTGCAGTGTGTTCCGCAACCAGGAAGTCCTGCAGGAAGGGCAGGAGAAAGTGCTGGCGCTGCGGGAGCGCTTGCAGGATGCCTGTATCGATGATCACAGCCGCGTTTTCAACACCGCCAGGATCGAGGCCATGGAACTCGATAACCTGATGGAATGTGCGGTCGCCACCATCACCTCCGCGCTGATGCGCACTGAAAGCCGCGGGGCGCACTCGCGCATCGATTACCCGGAACGCGACGACCAGCACTGGCTGCGCCATAGCCTGTTTTCGCTAGAAGGTCATAAAATGGACTACAAGCCGGTGCGCATCAAGCCGTTAACGGTAGACAGCTTCCCACCTCGGAAACGGACCTACTGACATGAAATTCTCCATATACCGCTACGACCCGGACCAGGATGCCAAACCCTGGATGCAGGACTACGAGCTGCCGGACGACCGGATCGAGCCGGGCATGATGCTGCTGGACGCACTGCTGCTGGTAAAGGCGCAGGACCAGAGCCTGAGTTTCCGGCGCTCCTGCCAGGAAGGCGTGTGCGGCTCGGACGGCATGAACATCAACGGCCGCAACGGCCTGGCCTGTATCACGCCCCTGTCCGGGCTGAAAACACCCATCGAAATTCGTCCCCTGCCGGGCCTGCCGGTGATCCGTGATCTGGTCGTTGACCTGGAACCGTTCTACCGCCAGTACCGGACCGCGAAACCCTGGTTGATCAACGATGAACCCTGCCCGGAAGTGGAGCGCCGTCAATCGCCACAGCAGCGGGAACAGCTGGACGGCCTGTACGAGTGTATCCTGTGTGCCTGCTGTTCCACCTCCTGCCCGTCGTTCTGGTGGAACCCCGACAAGTTCCTGGGACCCGCTGCGCTGCTGCAGTCCTGGCGTTTCCTCGCTGATTCGCGCGACCAGGCTACTGAAGAACGGCTCAACAGCCTGGAAGGCCCGTTCCGCCTGTTTCGCTGTCACACCATCATGAACTGCGTCGACGTCTGTCCCAAGGGGCTGAACCCGACACGCGCCATCGGTCGCATCAAGGAGCTGATGGTCAAGCGTTCGCTGTGAGCGCGCTGGCGCGCGTGCGCTGGAAGTGCCGGCGCGGCATGCTGGAACTGGACCTGCTGTTGAAAGCGTTCCTCGAACAGGGCTACCGGGACCTGGACCGGGCCGGACAGCAGCGCTTCGACGCGCTGCTGGATTACCCCGATGCGGTTTTACTGGAGTGGTTCATGGGGCGGATACGACCCGCCGACAAGGATGTCGCACAACTCGTTGAACAGATTCGATCAGCCGCTGCAGATTGAACCCCGGGCATCCCGCGCGATGCGGGCGGTACTGGTGAGCCTGCACGTGCTGGCTGCCGCGGCCTGGTGGCAACTGCCGCTGTCGCTGTGGGCGCGTGCGCTGGTCAGCATCGTACTCGCCGTTCATTTCGTGCACCTCTATCGCCTGCATATCACCGCCAGTTCCGCCACTGCTGTCAAGGCTCTGAGCTGGGACCGCGCACGGGGCTGGCGCCTGTGCAGCGTGCACACAAGCTGGGTTTCCGCACAGCTGTGCATCCCGGTTTTCGTCAGTTACCACCTGGTCGTGGTACGCTTCCGCACCGCACGATTCCGGACCTGTACGCTGGCACTGAGCGCTGACCGGCTCGGCGCCGACGACTTTCGCCGTCTCCGGGTACGCTTGCTACAATCCGTTCATGGCGACCGAGATCGAGAGGACTTTTCTGTTGCGCAACGATAGCTGGCGCGCGCAGGCCGATGCCGGGACGCCGTACCGGCAGGGTTACCTGTGCAGCGACCCGCAGCGCTGCGTACGGGTGCGGGTAAGCGGCGAGCGGGCCTGGCTGAATATCAAGAAAGCCACGTCAGCGCTGCGCCGGCTGGAATACGATTACCCCATACCGTTCGCGGACGCCATCGAACTGCTGGACGAACTGTGCCCGGACCAGCGCATCGACAAAACCCGCTACCACGTGGACCATGCCGGTCACCGCTGGGAGATCGATGTGTTCGAGGGGGCAAATGCAGGGCTGGTGGTCGCTGAAATCGAACTCGATGACGAACAGGAGGCCTTTGCCAGACCCGCCTGGCTGGGCGAAGAAGTTTCCGATGACCCGCGCTACTACAACATGAACCTGGCCAGAACTCCGTATACACAGTGGTAAAGGGCCGGTTTATCCTGTTTTGTTGCGTACTGCTGACGGCCTGCAGCACACCGGACAGCGACAGTATCCGCTTTGGCCTGGCCAGCGCGCCAACCAACCTGGATCCACGCTTTGCCACCGATGCCGCCTCGGAGCGCATTAACCGGCTGCTGTACAACCGGCTGGTGGATTTCGACGAGCACGCCCGACCGCGTCCCGCCCTGGCGAGCTGGGAACGGCTGAACGATCGACACTACCGCTTCCGGCTCGGCACCGCGGGGCGTCGTTTTCACGATGGTTCCCGGCTCGATGCCGCGGATGTGGCCGCCACCTACCGCTCGGTACTGGACCCTGCAACGGCTTCCCCGCAGCGTGGCACCCTGGCAATGATCGAGCACATCGAGGTGCTGGACCGGGATACCCTGGACTTCTTCCTGAACCGCGCCGATGCCCTGTTCCCGGGCTTCCTGACCATCGGCATCCTGCCTGCCGCCGGAATCGAAGCCGGTCGGGCCTTCCATCATCAACCGATGGGCAGTGGACCGTTCCGCCTGCGCAGCTGGCCGGCTCCCGGCAGGCTGGAGCTGGAACGAACCCGTGACCGGCAGATTATCGTCTTCGAACAGGTGCACGATCCGACCATGCGGGTGCTGAAGCTGCTGCGCGGTGAAGTGGATATCCTGCAGAACGACCTGCCGCCAGAGCTGCTGCACTACCTCGCCGGGAAAAAAGGGATCTACGTCCGGACCCACCGCGGCAGTAATTTTTCCTACCTGGGATTCCAGCTGCAGGACCGGGATACGGGTAAAGAAGACGTGCGACGCGCCATTGCGCTGGCCATCGATCGCAGGGCCATTATCCGCTACGTGTTTCGCGGTGCCGCCAGGCCCGCCAGCGCATTGCTGGTGCCGGAGCACTGGGCGGGAAACCCGCACCTGGACAGTATCGAAACGGACCTCGACCGGGCCAGGACCTTACTGGCTCGGGCCGGGTATGATGCGGACCACCCCCTGCACATCCGCTATAAAACCTCCAGCGACCCGTTCCGGGTACGAATTGCCACCATCCTGCAGCAGCAGCTGGGGCGGGTGGGCATCCTCGTGGACGTACAGAGCTATGACTGGGGCACCTTCTACGCCGATATCAAGGCAGGCCGCTTCCAGCTCTACAGCCTGACCTGGGTGGGCATCAAGTCTCCCGATATTTTCCGCTACGCCTTTCACAGCGATTCGCTGCCACCGGGCGGGGCCAACCGGGGCCGACTGCAGGACGCCCGGATCGACCGCATGATCGAACAGGCGATGGTGGCAAAAGATACACAGCAACAGGCGAAAATCTACGCGGCCCTGCAGGCCCGTCTGCTGGAACAACTGGTGTACGTACCACTCTGGTACGAAGACCAGTACCTTGCGGCGCGTGACGGGATCAGCGGGTATAGTCTGGCGACGGACGGTAACTACGACGCGCTGCAAAGTATTTCGAAAAACCGGTACACGATCGCTCAACGGGGACTGCAAGATGCCAGATGACTACCTGCACATCTCACTCGCCAGGCAACGCCTGACGGCTCGCAGGCACGGGGATGCGGCCCGGGTATACTCCATATCCACCGCCCGCAACGGACCCGGCATGCAGATGGGCAGCGAACAGACACCGCTGGGCTGGCATCGCGTTCGCGCGCGCATCGGTGCCGGTTGTGCAATCGGTACTGTATTCAGGGCACGTCGTCCGACCGGAGAAATCTATAGCGCGGAACTGGCAGCCGCGCACCCGGAGCGCGACTGGATACTCACCCGGATTCTCTGGCTGTGCGGAAGCGAACCGGGTAAAAACCGTTTCGGATCGGTCGACAGCATGCGGCGTTATATCTATATACACGGTTGTCCCGACACGGAACCGATGGGTGAGCCGCGTTCCCACGGCTGCATACGCATGCGCAACCGGGACCTGGTCGAACTGTTTGAACAGGTGCCCGTCGGAATGCCGGTATGGATCGAGGAATGACCTGAAGCGAGCAGTCCAATGTGCTAGTGTACTGTAATGCCCTGAATGCACATTTAGACGAGGCCACTTGAAATGACCAGCGAACGGTTCGCCTGACAGCCGGACAATTCATCTGAAATAACCATGACAAAAATCATCACAGTTGCCGGCGCAGCAGGAGGTGTCGGAAAAACCCGCATTGCGACAAGCCTCGCCATCCGGCTGGCACAACAGGGCAGGCGCGTATGCCTGCTCGAAGCGGATGCCTGTCCGGGCGGAGTGGCGCAACATTGCCACCACGAGGACCGGTCGCAATCCGCCATCGCAACGGACACATGCCTGATCCGGGACAGCCGCGGTTTCGACCGGCTGCCGCTCAATCCCGACAGGACAGCAGACGGCGCACGGCAGGAGGCATACTGGCGAGGGCTGGAGCAGGCGCTCGCGCTACTCAACGGCTACGACTGCCTGCTGGTCGATACCCCCTCGCGCAGCGCGGCCGACACACGCACATTCGCACTGCACGGCTCCGCGACCATACTGGTCGTCACACCGGAACCGGACGTCATCGGCAACGCCTGGGGCCTGTTTCGGCAACTGCACCAGGGATGCCCGGAACTCCGGGTCTCTCTGGTGGTAAATAAGTCGGAAAATCAGGAAACAGGCGACCAAACCTACACCAAATTCAAGGAAGTGGCCGGGTTTTACCTTGGCCAGGAAGTACCCCTGCTGGGGGTGCTCGGTGACGCCGGCTACGAACAGGACATGGACCGTCTTGCCGAACGTCTGGGGCATGACTGGGATGCCACGGCGGCGATCGACCTGGCGGAATTTGCCCGTAGCCTGCTGCGCAGCGCCGGCCTCGACGCGGATCGTGACCGCCCGGCCCCGCACAGCGTTACACCCTGCGTCGACGAAGCGGACTTGCAGCAGCAACTGGAAGGACTCAACGAGCGGGTGGAAGCATTGATTGCCGAAATGGAAAACCTGCGCACGGTTGCCGATCGTGCGCCGGAGGTCATCGATTTCCCGCAGGCGGATCGAGGCGCCCCGGTTTCGCACTGCCCCGATATCTGTTTCGCCGTACAGAGTTCTTTCGAAGAGGTCACCGTGCAGGGTGAAACCATTTCGATCTACCGCATGCGGCGCGCCAACGGCGACCCACAGCGTTTTGCCTGCCATAGTCCCGATGACGATATCCAGGAACCCGAACCGCAATCCACTTCCTCGTAGGCCGGCATGCCGGCCTACCTGATCTCCCGGCTGTGGATGGCGGTCTGGGTGATCTTCGGGGTCACCAGCCTGGTCTTCTTCCTCATTCACTGGGTGCCGGGTGATCCGGTCGAGGTGATGCTGGGCGAGTCCGCCTCGGCTTTTGATCGCGAATCACTGCGACAGGCGCTGGGACTGGATCAACCCATACTGGCGCAGTGGGGATCTTTTCTGGCCGGCGTTTTCACCCTCGACATGGGGGTTTCCCTGTTTCACCAGCAACCGGTCATGGCGTTGTTGAACGCGCGTTACCCGGCAACCCTGGAACTGGCTGCGGCGGCTTTCCTGATTGCCATCGTGATTGCGCTGCCGCTGGGGCTGATGGCGGCGGCCCGCCAGGGCAGTCGCCGGGACTTCGCTGCCATGGGATTTTCCCTGCTCGGGGTATCGATTCCCAATTTCTGGCTGGGGCCGCTGCTGGTGCTGGTGTTTGCACTCGGCCTGGGCTGGTTTCCGGTCAGTGGCCGGGAAGCCGCGGGCGCGGTAGTGCTGCCGGCCATCACCCTTGGCACCTCGCTGGCGGCGATCCTGTCGCGCATGGTGCGCAGCAGCCTGCTGGAGGTGCTGGGGGAGGACTTTATCCGCACGGCTCGTGCCAAGGGCCTGTCCGCCCGGCAGGTACTGGTGCGGCATGCTCTGCGCAATGCCTGGTTACCCATCCTGACCCTGCTGGGCATGCAGGCAGGCGCGCTGCTGGGTGGAGCGGTCATTACCGAAACCGTCTTCAACTGGCCCGGCATCGGTTCACTGCTGGTCGAGTCGATCCAGCGTCGTGACTACCCCGTGGTACAGGCCTGTGTGCTGATGATCAGCCTGGCCTACGTCACCATCAACCTGCTGACCGACCTGCTGTATGCCTGGGTGGACCCGCGCATACGCCTGGGGCAGCGTTGATGCTGCCGGTCTGGCCGGGGGTCATCCTGTTGCTGTGGGCACTGGTCGCGCTGGCTGCCCCCTGGCTGCCCCTGCAACCCGACCGTATCGAACTGCAGGCGATCCTGCAGGGACCGTTCCATTCTTTCTGGCTGGGTGCCGACGACCTGGGCCGCCCGGTACTGGACCGGGTGCTGGTCGGTGCGCGCACCTCCTTCCTGGTGGCCGCCTGGGTGGTCACCCTGTCGGTAACGGTCGGCACCCTGCTGGGCAGCATGGCCGCCTATATCGGCGGTATCTGGGATCGTGCCCTGGTGATGGTGATCGACATTTTCATGGCCTTCCCGGGTATCCTGCTGGCCATTGCGCTGGCCGGTCTGCTGGGACCGGGTATCGATAACCTGGTGCTGGCGCTGACGCTGGTGGGCTGGGTCGGTTACGCACGCCTGGCGCGTGCCCAGGTGCTGTCGGTGCGGCACCGGGAACATGTACTGGCGGCCAAAGCACTGGGTAGCGGAACCGCGCGCATTGTCACCCGTCACCTGGTTCCCCTGATCAGCGCACCGCTGGTGGTGGAGGCCACCTTCGGGGTCGCAGCCGTCGTCGTCGCGGAATCCGGGCTGTCCTTTCTCGGCCTGGGTGTGCAGCCCCCTGAAGCCTCGTGGGGCAGCATGATACGCGACGGTGTGCGCTACATGCTGGTAGCGCCACACCTGGTGCTGGTGCCCGGCAGCCTGCTTTTTCTGGTAGTGTTGAGTGTCAATCTTCTCGGCGACCGCTTGCGCGATTACCTCGACGTGCGTAACGCGGGGGCGGTAACGGGGCAAAGGACCGGAAAATGAGTATTGGACCCGTGATGGCGGACGTGCAGGGCCTGGAGCTGCAGGCGGAAGAGCGTGACCTGCTGCAACACCCGGCCGTGGGCGGCGTGATCCTGTTCAGCCGTAACTACGAATCGCCCGAACAGCTTCAGCAACTGGCCAGGGAAATCCATGGCCTGCGCCAGCCACCGTTATTACTGGCGGTGGACCAGGAGGGCGGACGCGTGCAGCGCTTTCGCGACGGTTTTTACCGTCTGCCGCCGGTCGGGCAGCTGGGTGCGCTGTACGCGAAGGGCCGCGACCGGGCACTGCGCCTGTGTGAGGAAGCCGGCTGGATGATGGCCAGTGAAGTGCTCTCGGTCGGCATCGACCTCAGCTTTGCACCGGTGCTGGACCTGGACCTGGGCGTATCGGCGGTCATCGGCGACCGGGCCTTTCACCGTGCTCCGGACGCGGTCACCGAACTGGCACTGGCCTACCAGCGTGGCATGCACGCGGCCGGCATGGCAACGGTGGGCAAACATTTCCCCGGCCACGGTGGAGTGACGCTGGACTCACACCATGCGCTTCCCGAGGATGAACGCTCCCTGGCCGACCTGGAGCTGCAGGACCTGGTACCGTTCGAACGCCTGATTCACAACGGCCTCAACGGGATCATGGCGGCGCACGTTTTGTACCCGCAGGTGGACAGCCAGCCGGCCGGTTTCTCCAGGCGCTGGCTGAATGATATCCTGCGTACGTCACTGGGATTCCAGGGCGCCATTTTCAGCGACGATCTCAGCATGGGTGGTGCCCGGTGGGCAGGGGATTACCCCGAGCGCGCACGTGCCGCACTGGAGGCGGGCTGTGATATGGTACTGGTCTGCAACCAGCCGCAACACGCCGTCGAGGTCATCGAATCGCTGGCCGGTCACAATGACCCGGCCGCGCACCTGCGCCTGGCAAGAATGCACGGCTCAAACTGGCCGGAGCGCCGCGAGCTGCTGGCATCGCGGCGCTGGCAAGGGGCCGTGTCACTGCTGGAAAGCTGCGAGCCCGAGCGCTGGCTGGATATGGACCTGGAGTAAGGGTGGATACCGAGGCAACCGTACTGCAATACGTTTCTGACTGGACCGGGGCGAATACCTGGGTGGTGCAGGTGTTCGTCATCGTGTTCCTGGCGCTGCTGTTCGATTTTGTCCAGCGCCGCCTGCTGAAACGCCTGCACAGGAAACTGGAAAGCACCCGGAATCCCTGGGACGATGCGCTGATCCGTTCCGCCATGCGCCCGTTGAGCGCGCTGATCTGGATTACCGGTATCAGCTTTGCCGCCGACATCGTCGCCGCGGAAACGAAGGCACCCCTGTTTGAAGCCGTTGGGCCGTTACGGCATGTGGGCATTATTGCCACGCTGGCCTGGTTCCTGGTCCGTCTGGTCAGCAACATGCAGCAATCCATCATTGAACGCGGCATGTCCAGTGGCGAACCCTACGACCGTACCACGGCGGATGCCATCGGCAAGCTGACGCGCGTATCCATCCTCATCACGGCGGCGCTGGTCATCCTGCAGACACTGGGCTTCAGTGTGTCCGGTGTACTGGCCTTTGGCGGTATCGGCGGTATCGCCGTCGGTTTTGCGGCCCGGGACCTGCTGGCCAATTTCTTTGGCGGCCTGATGCTGTACCTGGACCGGCCATTCAGTGTCGGCGACTGGATACGCTCACCGGACCGGGAGATCGAAGGGACGGTGGAAAATATCGGCTGGCGCCTGACCACCATCCGCAATTTTTCCAAACGTCCCATCTATGTACCAAACTCCGTGTTTGCCAATATTGCCGTGGTCAACCCTTCGCGCATGACCCATCGGCGCATCAAGGAAACCATCGGTATCCGTTACGAGGATGCCGATAAAATGAACGTTATCGTACAGGCCGTGGAAAACATGCTGAAACAGCACCCGGAAATCGACAGTTCGCAGACACTGATGGTCAACTTCAACCGTTTTGCACCTTCGTCACTGGATTTCTTTATCTATACCTTTACCCATACGACCAACTGGATGAAGTATCACGACATCAAGCAGGATATCCTGCTGCGGATTGAACGGATTATTCGCGAGGCGGGTGCTGAAATTGCTTTCCCGACTTCCACGGTGCACCTGTCCGGCGGCCTGGCAGGGCATGAGTAATTGGCAGGGGCTGCCTGGTGTGGCTGGTGGCTGCGTACAGACGCGCTGTAAATACTTCCCTGTGCGCTCGACGGCAGCATCCCTGCTGCCGACGATCTGTACGCAGTCACCAGCCATACCAGGCTCTTTTCATCAACACCAGCGGGAATTGAACAGCAGGTTATGAGCAGCGATACGGACAGCATACGGGCGGTACAGCAGCAGGCGGACTGCCTGTTTTCCCGGGCCGAGGTCGAGCAGGCGCTGGACCGCCTGGCAGGTGATATCGAGCAGGAACTGGGCGACCGGGACCCGTTACTCCTGTGCGTCATGACCGGCGGACTGGTGCCGGCCGCCGGGCTGTTTACCCGCATGGAGTTCCCTGTACAACTCGATTACCTGCATGCCACCCGTTACCAGGGCACCGTGGGCGGCAGCGAACTGAAGTGGATCACCATGCCTTCCCGGCCGCTGCAGGGACGCACGGTACTGGTCGTCGACGACATCCTGGACGAGGGGCTGACACTGGCTGCCATCCTGGAGTATTGCCGGGAGCAGGGCGCCAGCGACGTATACAGCGCCGTGCTGGTGGAAAAACTGCATGCACGCAAGCACGCCGGGCTGCAGGCGGATTTTGTGGGCCTGCAGGTCGAGGACCGCTACGTGTTTGGCTATGGTATGGATTACCACGGCTACCTGCGCAATGTGAAGGGTATCTATGCAGTTGCGGAAGACGAACCGACAAAATCCTGAAGAAAGCGACGCGCCGTCAGGCGGACGAACCGAAACAGAGCGAACGAGGCTCCCATGGCAGAACTTGCAATCATCGGCGGCACCGGCCTTACGACGCTGAAGAATCTTGAAATTACCCGTCACGAGCCGATGCAGACGCCCTGGGGTGAGCCATCCGGGCCCCTGGTGTATGGCCACATGGGTCGCAGCGAAGTGGTTTTTCTCGCCCGGCACGGACCGCAACACACCATCCCGCCACACCGGGTGAACTACCGCGCCAATCTCTGGGCGCTGCGGGAAGCAGGTGCGCACAAGGTGATCGCAGTCGCTGCTGTCGGCGGTATCCGTGCGGATATGCAGCCTGGAATACTGTCGATCCCGGACCAGATCATCGACTACACCTGGTCACGCGAACATACCTATTTCGAAAGCGACCTCAGCGAAGTAACCCATATCGATTTTACCCGTCCCTACAGCGAGGAGCTTCGACAGGCACTGATCACAGCAGCACAGGATATGGACCTGGAGCTGGCTGACGGCGGGATATACGCGGCAACCCAGGGGCCGCGACTGGAGACCGCTGCCGAAATCGACCGCCTGGACCGGGATGGCTGCAGTATCGTGGGCATGACCGGCATGCCGGAAGCGGCGCTGGCCCGCGAGCTGGGACTGGCCTATGCACATTGTGCCGTAGTCGCCAACCGTGCGGCCGGGTGTGGCCCGGAAACCATCACCATGGCGGGTATCGAAGCCAGTCTCGATACGGGAATGGCAACTGTCAGGCGGCTGCTGGAAAGCGTAATACCGGTACTGCTGCAACCGGCCTGAGCGCGCCGACCGCAGGACCCTGCAGGTGCACGCAGGCCAGCCTACACCTCGAACCGGGAGGTCAGTTCCTGCAGTTCCTGCGCGACGTCCTGCAGGTCAGCGTTGGATGCGTACATGCTCTGTGAGCGCTGGCTGCGCTGGGCGGCAAGGCCGTTGATGGCATCGACGTTCTGCATGATTTCGTTGCCGACCGCACTCTGCTGTTCCGTGGCGGAAGCAATCTGGGTGATCAGGTCGTTGACCTGTGCAACCGAACCGGCAATCTCCGCCAGTGTTTCGGCCGCCCGTTCCACCTGGTCGGAACTGTTCTGCGCACCATTCTGTGCCTCTTCCATGACCCGGACGGCATCCGCTGCCCCTGCCTGCAGGCGCTCGATCATCTGCTGAATTTCGGTGGTCGACTGCTGTGTGCGGTTTGCCAGTGATCGCACCTCGTCGGCAACAACCGCGAACCCGCGTCCCTGTTCACCCGCGCGGGCAGCCTCGATGGCGGCATTCAGTGCCAGCAGGTTGGTTTGTTCGGCAATGCCGCGGATGACGTCCAGCACGGAGCCTATGCAGCCGGATTCCCGGTGCAGCTTATGCACCACCTCGGCGGCTGTGCCGACTTCACGCGAAAGCATGTCAATCCCGCCAATCGCTTCGGTAGCGATCAGGGCACCGCCCCTCGCCGAGTTATTGGCCTCGTGAGCCGTTCCGGCTGCCGTTTCGGAATTGCGGGCAATTTCCTGCACGGTAGTGGCCATTTCGTTCATGGCTGCCACCACCTGTTCGGTTTCCATATCCTGCGTTTGCGAGGCTTCTGAAGCACCGTTGATCACCTCGCCCAGCCGGCCAGCTGTATCACTCAGTCGTTCAGCATCTTTCTGCAGGCATCTGATCGTATCCTGCATGCAATCGCAGAAGCGACCCAGGCTGTTTCCTACGTGCCGTGCTTCGGTGCTGCTACCCAGGTCTGCAGCAAAGGAGAATTTCCCATCCGCCAGTCGGTCGAACGCTTTCTGCATACCGCTGATGAGGCGGCCTACCTGCCTGGAATTGGACCAGGCGACCAGCGAACCCACCAGCAGCGCGATCAGCAACAGGGACATCATGATGGTGCGGCTGTCTTCAATACCCGACAGCAGGGTTTTGTTGGCCGCGTCCAGGCGCCGGCGTTCCTGCTCGACGATATTCACTACATGATCATGGATACGTTCGATCAGGGGTGCAATTTCGGTGCGCAGAACGTAGCCGTCGGTACGCCAGCGCTCGCTGCTGTGCAATTTCACTACCGCATCAAATGCCTTGAAGAACCTGTCGACCAGGCTCACCAACTGATCAAAGCTGTCCTCCTGGTCGAGGTTCATCAATGCGCGCTTCTGTTCCAGGCTTCGAAACAGTTTTTCGGTACGTTCGCGGAGAATAGCGATTTCCTCGACCGATGAATGGTTGCGCAGTGCCAGGTACGCCCGGATATTGGACATGATATTAACCCAGCTATAGCGGAGATCACCAATGGTCATCAGCAGAGAGCGACGCTCTTGTGTGGCCGTTTCCTCGGCTTCTGACTGCAGCATGGTGCTCATGAGCTGCAGCATCTCCTGGCCCAGCGGGTTCACCTCCCGGGCGGCATGCAGCATGGCCGGGTAGTTCTGCGTACGGTTACCGACCAGTTTTTCCATGCGCTCCATATTCGCGGCAAACAAGTCCATATCGCGGTGTATCTGCGTAAAACTTTGCGGATCACCCAGGCCCTGTTCGCCCAGGAACCACTCGAGTCGTTTCAGGGTTTGCCTGGCTGAATCGAACTGCTGACGGTAATGAGTCCTGTACTCTTCTTCGCCACTCAGCAGGTAGTACCCCAGGTACTGTGCGGCACCGGTCAGCTGGGTTTTGAGATCTGCCGAGGTAGTGAGGGTAGGGATCACCAGGTTGCTGGTATCCGTCGCCACGTGCGCAACGCGTTTCAGGCTGATCAGCCCGCTGCTGACCACCACCACCAGAATCAATAGAATAATTAAAAAACCAATCCAGACTCTTTGTTTTATAGATAATTTATTTAATATCTTTACATCCATGCGGAAACCCTCTGAGTTATCCTGCTACCAGAGCTACAGGGTCTGGCCAGTGGTGACTATGTCGCCGGGGATGCCATTTTCTTGAGTGGTACCGCCGGGGAGCGGCAGGATTAGCCCGCATTTCTCACCGGGTTCCGTAACGAGGCGGTGGCAGGTCGTGTGATAAGCGGCATTCGCGACCGAGGGCCGCGCAGGCATAGTCGACACTATGTCGAGCAGCCCGACCGAGTGAACGCCGCTTAGCGCGCGGCATGACGCCGCCGCAGCAGGAAGTCGGTGACAAATGCGGGTTAGGCCCGGCTCGGGCTTCCCGCCCTGAAGTCCCGGGATGGATGCCTGCAGCCTGTAAGGCCTGTGCCTGACGGCCCTGCGTGCCGCCGAATTCCACTGGCTTCCAGCTGTTTATTTATGCCGCTTACGGGTCTATACCCCTAAGAGACCCCTGAGCAATTCGTCATTCCGGCGCAGGCCGGGATGACAGCTGGATCAGAGGCTCCCTGAACAGGTCCTGACCAGCCTGTTGATTGCTTCATCCATGCCTGAAGGAGTTCGTTATGATGATCGAAAAACCGATGGCCGATACCACCATTCACGACTACGACTCACTCGCATACGTCGCAACCGATCCCATGCCACGCGACCGGGACCAGTCAGGGCGATTGCATGAGCCGGGTCTGATGATCAGTTCCATTGATCCTGTAAGCGGGCGGGATATTGGCGATGTTGAGGCCCATCCCTTTATCGTGGACGGAAGTCTGGTCATCTATTTTGAATCCGAATATACGAAGCAGGCCTATATCGATACACCAATCGACCATCCCGTCCCCTTGCCGGACAACCCGGACGAGGACTGGGTAGCGGAAGGGTGAAGCGCTGACCGGCATCGGCCGGCACCGGGTCACCTGGCAGCGGCCGGTGCGGTGGCGGGTAGTTGCGCAGGGGCTGCCTGCGGAACCGGTGCTGTTTCCTGCGGTGGCGGTTCATACGGTGTAATCAGGGCGATCACTCCAAAGCGGGGATGGTCGAAATAATGAATCTCGCCGCTACGCATGCGCCGGTTTTCGCTGAGCCGGAATTCGGGAATTTCCAGTTCCAGCAGTTCAGACTGCCGGTCGTCGACCGGGGTGTGCAGCTGCAGATCCAGGTACAGGTGAAGGTAGCGCTCAACGGCGACGCGCGCCGCACCATCGACATAGGCCCTGCCGTGTCTGTCGCTGGCGCCGGACAGGGTAACGGGTGTTGCCCGGGAGCGATCGAGCACGGCCTGTCGCCAGGCAAAGTAGGCGACCGGACGATAGCGTGAAGATCGACCCAGGGCGTTGCGTTCCGCCGTCAGGCGCCAGGCTTTTTCCGGCAGCCAGTCGATTTTTTCCGTTGTGGTATCGGTACCGGCCTGTTCCTCCCCGGTCGTTTCAAACCACTGCGAGTAGTCGATAGGCCAGACCTCTCCACCGTCATTCACCACCAGGTTCTGGAATACCAGCAGTTCGATTTCAAATACCCGCGGGGCACCTGCTTCCCCGGCATTCCCGGGAAGCGCGTGCAGGACGGTGACCAGCAGGGCAAACACGGCCAGCAGTGGATGGGTACAGCGTTTCATCATACGAACATCCTACGGCCGTACGCTCAAGTTATCCAGCAGACGATCGACGCCGGTGATCCGTGCAGCCACTTCCGCCATATCGAAGCGGAAGCGGATTTTGTCCGGGCCATCCAGGCTGTAGTGCTGTGGCTGACTCTGGATCAGCTGGATGATGGTTGCAGGGTCGACGTCGGGCTCGGGTCCGAATATCAGGCGCCCGCCGGTCTCACCGGCATCAATCTTGCGAATACCGAGGGGCACCGCGCGGAGTTTCAGCCCGGTAATGCTGAACAGCTGTTTGACCGGGTCGGGTAACAGACCGAAGCGGTCGATCATTTCCACCTGCAATTCCCGCAGTTCGCTCTCGTCGGCCGCACTGGCAATGCGCTTGTACAGGATCAGGCGCGCGTGCACATCGGGCAGGTAGTCGTCCGGAATCAGTGCGGGCACGTGCAGGTCGACTTCCGGCCCGTGGTTCAGGGGCTGCTCCAGTTCCGGTTCGCGACCGGCCTTCAGCGCCGCGACTGCGCGTTCCAGTAACTCGGTATACAGGGTAAAACCGATCTCCTGGATCTGCCCGCTCTGTTCATCGCCCAGCAGTTCGCCGGCACCGCGGATCTCCAGGTCGTGGGTGGCGAGCGTGAACCCGGCCCCCAGGTCCTCCAGTGACTCGATGGCCTCGATGCGCTTGATGGCATCGTCAGTCATGGCCTTGCGGTGCGGTACCAGCAGGTAGGCGTAGGCACGGTGGTGGGAACGGCCCACCCGACCGCGCAGCTGGTGCAGCTGGGCCAGGCCGAGCCGGTCAGCACGGTTGATGAGAATGGTGTTTGCCGTAGGCACATCGATACCGCTCTCGATGATGGTGGTGCAGAGCAGGATATTGAAGCGACGGTGATAGAAATCGAGCATGACCTGTTCCAGGTCCCGTTCGCGCATCTGCCCGTGGCCGATACGGATGCTGGCCTCGGGCACCAGTTCGCGCAACTCGCGCGCGATTTTTTCAATGCTCTCCACCTCGTTGTGCAGGAAATAGAGCTGGCCGCCGCGCGTGAGTTCGCGCAGGCAGGCTTCGCGTATGGTACTGGCATTCCACTCGGTGATGAATGTCTTGATGGCCAGGCGCTGGGCCGGCGGTGTGGCGATAATGGAAAGGTCACGCAGACCGGACAGCGACATGTTCAGGGTGCGGGGTATCGGTGTCGCCGTCAGGGTGAGCAGATCCACTTCGGAGCGCAGGGCCTTGAGCCGTTCCTTTTGCCGCACCCCGAAACGGTGTTCTTCGTCGATGATCACCAGCCCGAGGTTGCACGGCTTGATATCGCTCTGCAGCACCTTGTGGGTACCGATCAGGATATCCACCTTGCCGCTGGTGAAGGCGGCAATGATTTCATCCTGCTGTTTTTTGCTGCGAAAGCGGGACAGCACTTCGACGCGGATCGGCCAGTCGGCAAAGCGGTCGCAGAAGTTCTGGTAGTGCTGCTGGGCGAGCAGGGTAGTGGGCACCAGCACCACCACCTGGCGGCCGGACTGGGTGGCTGTGAAAGCGGCCCGCATGGCAACCTCGGTCTTGCCGAAACCAACGTCACCGCAGACTACCCGGTCCATGGGCTGCTCGGACAACATATCCGTCAGCACCGCTTCAATTGCCTGCGCCTGGTCCGGTGTTTCTTCAAAGGGGAAGGCGCCGGCAAAGGCGCTGTATTCGGCCATATCGACCTGTGCGGGACGCCCCTTGCGTGCCGCCCGACGGGCATAGATATCCAGCAGTTCGGCGGCCACATCGTGCACCCGCCGGGCGGCCTTTTTGCGTGCCTTCTGCCAGTGATCACTGCCCAGTCGGTGGAGCGGGGCGCTGTCCGGGGAAGAGCCGGTATAGCGGCTGATCAGGTGCATGGAAGAAACCGGCACATACAGCTTGTCGTTCCCCGCGTATTCCAGGGTCAGGAACTCGCCTTCAAGGCCGCCCACGGACAATTTCTGCAGACCCAGGTAGCGGCCGACACCGTGATCCTCGTGCACCACCGGCGCACCGACATGCAGGTCGGTGAGGTTGCGGATAATGACGTCGGCATCGCGTTTCGGCCGGCGGCGACGCTGTTGCAATACCCGCTCACCGAACAGCCTGGGTTCCGTGAGCAGCGTCAATGCCGGTTCCGTTTCCAGCCAGGCGCCCTGTTCCAGCGGCGCGACGGTGATAGCGAGTTTCTGCTCACTGCGGCTGAAGGCATCCCAGTCCTCGACCACGCGTGGCTGAATACCGAACGCCTTCAGCTGGCCCAGCAGGGTTTCACGCCGGCCGGCCGATTCGGTGCAGATCAGGGTGCGACCGTTAAACCCGGCAAGAAAATCCTGCAGTGCGCCGGCAGGACGTTCTGCACGACTACGGATCAGCAGGTCCGGTAGTGCCCGGGTAGCAAAACGTACTGCAGCGCTATCTTGTTCCAGCGCCTCCGCACGCTGCAGGTCAATGCGCGCATACGGGCCGAGTGCGGCCGCAGTCTCTTGCTCCGTAAGGTAAAGTTGATCCGGTGGCAATAGCGGCCGTTCCACGTCATGGCGCAGGGACTCATAGCGTTCTGCAACCTCGGCGCGGAAATGCTCCATCGCCACGGGGGTATCTTCACCGGTGACCAGGCAACTGTTACGCGGCAGGTAGTCAAACAGGCTGGCGGTCTGATCCAGGAACAGCGGCAGGTAACATTCGATGCCGGCCGGCACCAGGCCGGCGCTGACATCGCGGTATACCAGGGCACGCTGCGGGTCCCCTTCGAAGCGGCTGCGCCAGGCACGCCGGAAACGCGTAACCGCGGCATCATCCACCGGGAACTCGCGTGCCGGCAGCAGGCTGACCCGCTCGAACCGGTCCAGGGAGCGCTGGCTGTCCGGGTCGAAGCTGCGTATGGACTCGATTTCGTCATCAAACAGGTCGATACGGTAAGGCAGGGTGCTGCCCATGGGGAACAGGTCCAGTATGGCTCCGCGTACCGCGAACTCACCGTGTTCCATCACCTGAGAGACACAACGATAGCCGGCCTTTTCCAGCCGGGTGCGCATGGCATCCAGGTCCAGCCGGTCGCCGTTACGCAGCAACAGGCTGTAGCGATCGATAAATTCGGGCGGCGGCAATTTCTGCAACAGGGTTGCGACCGGCAGCAGCAGGATACCCTTGCGCAGCCGGGGCAGGCGATGCAGGGTTTCCAGGCGTTCCGAAATAATGTCCTGGTGCGGGGAAAAGCGGTCGTAGGGCAGGGTCTCCCAGTCCGGGAAACACAGGATATCCTCCGCCAGTTCCGCACAGAAAAAGCGAATCTGGCATTGCAACTGCTCGGCTTCCTGGCTGTCCGGGGTAACCACCAGCAAAAGTCCGTCGTACTGCAGTGCAGCGCTGCCCAGCGCCATTGGCAGGCTGTCGCCATACAGCCTCGACCACCGCAGTCGCTTGCCAGGGGAAGGCAGGGGCGGTTGCATGGGGTTCAGGACACCGTTAACGGAGTCCGGCATGGTAACGGATTGCTGCATGGTCAGCCGCAGGTATGACGAAACGGCGTATTTTCGCACAAAAAACAAAAAAAAACCGGCGCGGGACGCCGGTAAAGGGATGGGAATCGTTACGAAAAGCTGCTAGATGAACAAACAGACATCCGCTTTCTGGGCAACGGGGAGGAAGTACGTTGCGCCGACAAAATCGGTGACCTCGGGGATAAACTCACTCTGGTCAAATCCGAAGACATCCACCGTCATCTGGCAGGCAACCATTGAGACATCGGCTTCCAGGCAAAGTTCGCGTAATTCTTCAATGGATGCCACGCCCTTGTTCTTGAATGTTTTCTTCATCAGCCCGGTGGCGACCTTTTCAAAGCCGGGTATCCCGGCCATCAGGGCATTTGGCATGGGCCAGTCGATGTTCTGGAACCACTGGGGACCAAACGGCATTTTCATCGGCATGGCAGGGTTGCCCAGCGGACTGACTTCACTACCCAGTTCCTTCTTCAGCAGCAGCAGGCCGTAGAAGGTAAAAAATATCGAGGTATCCCAGCCGAGTGCTGATGCGGTAGAGGCCAGAATAAAGGGCGGGTAGGCCCAGTCCAGGGTGCCCTTGGTTGCAATGATGGCCATGGACGGTGTCTTGCTGTCTTCGATCTGTTGCAATTTACCCGGTAACAGTTCATCGAGTTTGGAGTTCAGCCACTGATCCATATCAGCGTTTGCGACTTCGGCGTTCATAACGTACCTCCTTAGGGAGTGGGTGGGTTAGAGGGTCCGTTTAAATCCATAGGCACCGAGCCACTGCCCGGCGCGAAAATCGAGTTTTAGCCAGTCGGGGACAAACAGGCCCGATCGTTTAACCGGCAGGGTCTCTACGGGCGGCTTGCCGTCCACGTCTGCAATCTTGCAGTGTTGGGTACACACGGCCCGGAAACTGGCAAACAGGCCGGGCAGCACACGTGCATACCCGGTCGAAACCTGCTCGAACCCCGTCAGCGCGCGAAAACGAACCTGTTTGCGTACCAGGCAGCTGAAATACAGTTCCAGCTCGGCCAGTACCGGGAACTGCTGCCCCGCGAGGGCCTTCACAGCCGGGCGGGTGATATCAACGGATACGGGCTTGCCCTGGATCGCTACTTCGCCCGACCAGGCTTTCGCGGTAAAACGGTTGTCCGGGACGTTGTCGCCGACACTCAGGTTTAGTAATTTGCCGTCGTCCATGTTACAACTCCCTGAAAAACCAAATAATTCAGTTACACCACTTGAAAGCATACTGACTGGTATGTACCATACAAACCAACTGGATGGTTTGTCAATAGCTTTCCTCACAAAGTTCCCTAATAATGTCCGGGATACCCGGCAGGCAGGTGAAATATGGACAGTGCACAGAACGTTACCCGCATTGAGCGCAACCCGGACCAGACGCGCGCTCGTATCCTGGAAGCGGCGTTCCTGGAAATGTATCGCAACGGTTTCCAGGGCATGCGCCTGGACGAGGTGCTCAAGGCCACCGACCTGACCAAGGGCGCGCTGTACCATCATTTCCCCAGCAAAAAAGCACTGGGTTACGCCGTCGTCGACGAGGTCATCATCCCGACCATGGAAGCGATGTGGCTACAGCCACTGAAAAATGCCACCGACCCGCTGGCGGGGCTGGTAACCGTCATCGAGCAGATGCCGGACAACAAACCACCCGAGATGATCGAGTACGGTTGCCCGTTGAACAACCTGTCGCAGGAAATGTCGCCACTGGATGAGGGTTTCCGGCAACGGCTGGACTACGCCTTCCGTGTCTGGCACGACGTTACCCAGGAGGCACTGGAGCGCGCCCGTTTACAGGGCACGCTGCGCGACGATGTGGACTGTGATGAAACGGCAACCTTTATCATGGCCGCCCTGGAAGGCTGCATAGGCATTGCCAAGAATGCGCAGAGCGTCGAGCGGCTGCATGTATGCAACCGGGGACTGATCCGGTTCATTGAATCCCTGCGGTCCTGAACGGGCAGGCAACAACGCGTATGTCCCAATCATTGGCCGAATGGCTGGTGCGCTGGCGCTGGCTGTGTGTTGTGCTGGTGCTGTGCTTTGTGGCTTTTGCCGCCAGCGGCAATCGCCTGCTGGGTTTTTCCAACGATTACCGGGTTTTCTTCAGTGCGGAAAACCCGCAATTGGTCGCCTTTGAAAACCTGCAGAATACCTATACCAAGTCGGACAACGTCCTGTTTGTGCTGGCGCCCGCGGACGGCAATGTCTTCACCCCGCATACGCTGGAAGCCGTCGAATGGCTGACGAAACAGGCTTGGCAGATCCCCTATTCCATCCGTGTCGATTCAGTGACCAATTTCCAGCATACCCGCGCGGAAGGCGATGACCTGATCGTCGAAGACCTGGTCACACAGGCGGGCAGTCTGGAGCCCGATGAGCTGGACTATATACGCAAGACAGCCATCAACGAACCGCTGCTGGTCAACCGTATCGTTTCTCCCGGCGGGCACGTCACCGCGGTGAATGTCATCATCCAGCTGCCTGGCATCCACCCGGCCGCAGAAGTACCGGAAGTGGTCCGCTTCTCCCGTGACCTGGCCGGCCAGCTGAGCGAACGCTACCCGGACCTGGAAGTACACCTGACCGGCATCGTGCTGCTGAATAACGCCTTTTCGGAAATGTCGATGCGGGACATGCAGACGCTGGTACCGATCATGTTCTTCATCATCATCCTGGTAATGGCGTTCCTGATACGTTCGGTATGGGGAACGCTGGCCACCTTGCTGGTGATTGTTCTTTCCATCGTTACAGCGATCGGCATGGCGGGTTGGCTGGGTATCCAGCTCACACCGCCATCGGCCAGCGCACCAACCATGATCATGACACTTGCCGTCGCAGACTGCGTGCACCTGCTGGTGACCTTCCTGCAGCAACTGAGGCAGGTGGATTCGAAAACCGCTGCCATGACGGAGAGCCTGCGCCTCAACCTGCAACCGATATTCCTGACCAGTATCACCACGGCGATCGGTTTCATGTCCATGAATTTCAGCGATGCACCACCATTCCGTGACCTGGGCAATATCGTCGCTATTGGTGTCGTGGCCTCCTTTTTCTATTGCATTGGCCTGTTACCGGCGCTCATGCAGCTGTTCCCGGTCAGGGTAAAAGCGGCGCGCAACCAGTCGGTAGCGGGTATGGATGCACTGGCCGGCTTTGTTATCAATTACCGTAAGCCGGTGCTGTGGGGCATGTCTCTGCTGGTCGTTACCCTGGTGGCCTTTGTGCCGACCAACGAACTCAATGATGAGTTCGTCAAATACTTCGATGAAGAGGTTCCGTTCCGGATCGACACCGATTTCACCACGGACAACCTGACCGGCCTGTACAATATCTCCTATTCGCTGGAATCCGGCAGCCCGGGCGGTATCAGTGAACCGGCATTTCTGAACAAGCTGGAAGAATTTGCGCGCTGGTACCGGCAACAGCCCGAGGTCATGCACGTCAGCACCCTGTCTGACACCATGAAAAGGCTCAACAGGAACCTGCACGGCGATGATCCCGCCTGGTACCGGATACCGGATGAACGTAACCTGGCGGCACAGTACCTGCTGCTGTACGAAATGTCGCTGCCTTATGGACTGGATCTGAATAACCAGATCAACGTCGACAAGTCCGCGACCAAGCTGGACGTGTCGATACAGAGCCTCTCCAGCAACCAGACCATTGCGCTGGAGGAAAGGGCCCGGCACTGGCTGGCTGAACATGCACCGGCATCCATGCAGGCGCATGGTGCCAGTCCTTCGGTAATGTTCGCGCACATCGGGGCACGCAATATACGCAGTATGCTCACCGGCACTACGCTTGCGCTGGTACTCATATCGTTTATCCTGATATTTGCCCTGCGTTCGCTGCGTATCGGCCTGATCAGTCTTATTCCCAACCTGGTGCCGGCCGGCATGGCCTTCGGTCTCTGGGGGCTGCTGGTCGGTGAGGTTGGCCTGGCCCTGTCGGTGGTAACCGGGATGACGCTGGGTATCGTGGTTGACGATACGGTGCATTTTCTCAGCAAGTACCTGCGTGCCCGCCGGGAAGACGGGCTGTCGTCCCCGGATGCTGTACGCTATGCATTTCACAACGTGGGAACAGCGCTGTGGATCACAACGCTGATATTAATAGCCGGCTTCCTGGTGCTCACCCAGTCCCCCTTCAAGCTGAACTCCGGCATGGGACTCCTGACCGCGATCACCATCGGACTGGCGCTGCTGGCCGATTTCCTGTTGCTACCAACCCTGTTAATGACCCTGGATAAAAAGGAATATGATGCGAATCCTCTGGTTACTGATCCTGTCAAGTCTTCCCCTTAGCCTGCCGGCGCAAACTGCTGAAGAACGCGGGCTGGAAATTGCCGTTGAAGCGGATCGCCGGGACACCGGCTTTCATGATTCACAGGCCTCGATGCGCATGATACTGCGCAACAAACAGGGTGATGAAAGCATCCGGGATATTCGTGTCCGCACCCTCGAACAGGAAGATGACGGCGACAAGAGCCTGACTATCTTCGACAAACCGGCGGATGTCAAAGGTACAAACTTCCTGACCTTTACCCACAAGACCGGACCGGATGACCAGTGGCTGTACCTGCCGGCACTGAAGCGGGTAAAACGTATCTCCTCGCGCAATAAGTCCGGCCCCTTCATGGGCAGCGAATTTGCCTACGAAGACCTGTCTTCACAGGAAGTTGAAAAATACACCTACCGCTACCTGCGCGACGAACCCTGTGGTGAATTGCAGTGCTTTGTGATTGAACGCGTCCCGGTCGACCCGTACTCCGGCTACACGCGCCAGATCGTGTGGCTGGACCAGCAGGAATACCGGCCGCAGAAAATTGTCTTTCACGACCGCAAGGATGCACTGCTGAAAACCCTCACCTACAGCGACTATCACCAGTACCTGGGCAAATACTGGCGGGCGCACGAAATGTTCATGGAAAACCACCAGACCGGGAAAAGCACGCGCCTGATCTGGGAGAAATACCGTTTCCAGACCGGGTTGACAGAACGGGATTTCGACCGTAACAGCCTGAAAAGAGCCAAGTAATACAGCTGCACGGGGGTGCGATGCAGCGCGCCCGGAAAATATTCCCTGAAACCTGAAAAAAACGGGATAAATCAGAAGCTTCAGACGTTCACCCGCGAGCCGATATGGTAAGCAGACCGGGTTCGAAAACCGGCTTGCTCGATCCTGTTCCAGTGGGGTGGATAAAATGAAGATAGCTAGCCCGCATTTCTCACCGACTTCCTGCTGCGGCGGTGTCATGCCGCGCGCTAAGCGGCGTTCACTCGGTCGGGCTGCTCGACATAGTGTCGACTATGCCTGCGCGGCCCTCGGTCGCGAACGCCGCTTATCACACGACCTGCCACCGCCTCGCTACGGAACCCGGGGAGAAATGCGGGCTAGCTTGCGGGGATGTTTGCTGGCGTGTGCAGACACGCGGATTCCGTTTTTTTTGCTTCTCCTGTGTTGCTTGCAGGCACCGGCTTTTTCCATGGAAACCTGGCAGGAACTGCTGGAAGAACAGCTGGCAGAAGCCAGAGGGGGTGATACCGAAGCCCAGTACGGTGTTGGTATCAAGTACCTGAACGGGCAGGGCGTCGAACAGGACCGTGCAGAAGCCAGGCGCTGGCTGCAACTGGCCGCCGATGCCGGGCACGAAGCCGCAAAGGATAAACTGAAACGCCTGCAGGGCCAGCAGCAGTCATTTGAAGCCATGCTCGCCAGGGCAAAGGCCGGCGCTACCGATGCTCAGTGCCAGGTGGGTCTCATGTACCTGAAAGGCAAGGGCGTCGACCGGGATGGCAACCAGGCGCGCAACTGGATCAGCAAGGCCGCCAAACAGGGTAACGACAAGGCGATTACCCGGCTGGGCATTCTGTATTACAAGGGTGAAGGCGGACCACCGGATTACAGTCGCGCGCTCGAACTGTTCAACAGCGTTAGCCAGGGCAGTGTCCTCGCCCAGTATTATCTCGGTGAAATGTACGCGCAGGGCAAGGGCGTGGAGCGGAACCATGCCACGGCCATCGAGTGGTACCGGAAAGCCGCTGACGGCGGCTTCAAGCGTGCCGGCGGCAAAATCATCAACATGGAAGAAGAAATCAGGATGGCGGAACGCCGCAAGCTCAACATGGCGCGCAAAAAGCAATCCATCGAAGCGGCCGAAGCGCGCCTGGCGGCCGAGCAACAGCAGGTGGAAGCGGCCCGCGTTGCCGATGCAGGGAAAAGGGCAGCCATACACCGTGAAAAGGCGATCACCAGGAAGGTAACGGTAAAAAAACGTGGGCAGGATGATCCGCTGGAAAAACTGGCCGGCAAGCAGTGGGGACGTAACCGGAAACAGGTGGAATACCTGCCTTCGAAAGTCACTGACTGTGAAATGGAAAAGCGGAAACTGGTTTGTTTCAGCGGTCTCCTGACACGTACCAGTGGTACGAATACGGTGCACTACCGGGTCAAATCGGAAGTTACCTCAGCGGATGGCGTCTTTTATATCACCTACCGTAACCTGGTGGTGGACGTGATCAGCATTGAAAATGACGAAGAAGAAGTGATCGGCTACGGTGATGAAACCAACAAGGGTTTCCACATAAAGACCGGGTGGACGCAGGACCACAAGGTTGAATGCCGGCCAAACCAGGGTGATAAACTGGACTGTATAAAGGACCAGACGCACAAAATGGTGATTGCCGGTAAATAAGCCAGGGAACCTCTGATTCCCTGGCCCGCATCCCCCCCGACTTCCTGCGGCGGCGTCATGCCACTTCGCTACGGAACCCGGTGAGAACTGCGGGCTAGCGGATTTCCTCGATGGATAGCTTCTTTTCCATCACGATCGGGCGGATCACCGCATACCCCTGCAACTGCCAGTGGGCAAGTTCAGTGATGGCAGAAGGCGCGACCTTGATAAAGTCCTGGAAATCTTCCGCCCGGTAACCATAGTCCTCTGCCGCCAGTCCACACACGCGAAATTCGACACCCAGTTCCGCGTAATAGCGCATTCTCTCGACTGCGTCCCGGTATTTTTCATAGTTATGGCGTGCCACGGTCACGATCTCTGTACCGTGTATGATGACCTTCAGGTCCAGGAATTCCGGCGCCATGTCGTAGGGCGAATCCATCAGGGGGTTGATCAGCGAGCGTATCCAGTACAGCGCAGAATTGATTTTCTGTGGATCGTCGAGATAGAAATCAAATACGACCTTCTGCTCCGTGTACGGGGTTTGCACGAAATCGGCACCCTTGTCGGCGTACACAAGCGGCGCAAGTAACAGCATCAGCAGCGGCAGTTTTCTCATGTGCACAGGTACCGGTACAGGCAGGTACTCCGAGTATAGACGAGAATCGCACCCGCAACGCCGATACCACCCGGACTCTGTGCCTACAGGAAGCGGCTGGCAAGCTTCTGTCGTTCCTCGTAGGCCTCACGGGCGATACGGATATCGTCCAGGAACCAGGGCAATTCCTGCAGCGTGAGTGCCTGCGGCCCGTCCACCAGCGCCTTCGCCGGCTCCGGGTGGAAGTCGGCGAGTATCATGTTGGCGCCGGCAATGACACCCTGTGCCGTAACGTGCATGACATCCAGTAACCCGTCCGGTGCGCGATCGCGTGAACCCACTGAATGCGACGGGTCGATACAGACCGGCATGCGCGTGAGGCGCTTGACCACCGGCACGTGCGCAAAATCCACGAAGTTGCGGTGCGGGTCGCCCATGTTGGTTTTCATGCCGCGCAGGCCGAACACGACATTACGGTTGCCCTCGCTGGCCAGGTATTCCGCGGCATTGAGTGATTCCTCCAGGGTGATGCCGAACCCGCGTTTCAGCAACACCGGGAAATCGCGCTGACGTCCGACGTACTTGAGCAGTTCGAAGTTCTGGGTGTTTCGGGTACCGATCTGCAACATGACCCCGGTCGGGTTGCCGGTCTGCTCGAGTGCAGCGCAGATCTCCTCGACGTGCTGTTCATGGGTGATCTCCATGGCGATGACCCGGATACCGTACTTGCCGGCCAGCTCAAATACATACGGCAGACACGCCTTGCCGTGGCCCTGGAAGGCGTACGGGCTGGTGCGCGGCTTGTAGGCGCCCATACGCGTACATACCTGGCCGTGTTCCTGCAGGGCGCGCATCATGGTTTCTACATGTGCGGGGGTACTGACCGCGCACAGGCCGGCGAACAGGTTCAGATTGTCCTGGCCGAAACGGACTCCGTTATACTCGAAGTGTGTGGCACGCCGATCGTCCCGGTGACGTCCCAGTACCCGGTATTCTTCCGAAATGCGTACCACGCGCTCCACCGCCGGCAGGTTTTCAATCTCGTCCATCGGCAGCGAAGCGGTATCGCCGATCAGGTAGACCTCGGTCAGCAACTGCTGCTCACCGGTTTCCTGGTGAATGCGGTGGCGGATATTCGGCAGGCGGCCGAGAAATTCCTCCAGTTGGCGAAACTCGGCGCTGCCGGTTTTGGTATCTGGTGCCAGAATCAGAATCATGGGGTATCCCGGAAACGAAGTGTCAGCTCATCATAGGCATCAACCCGGCGATCCCGCAAGTAGGGCCAGCCGCGCCGTACCGCCTCGCTGCGCTGCATGTCGACGGAGGTGAGCAGTAGCCCGGTGCTGTCTGTGTCGGCACTCGCCAGTATTTCACCCTGCGGTCCCGCTGCGAAACTGCTGCCCCAGAAACGGATACCCGCGTTCCGCCCACTGTCGTCTGTCTCAAAACCGGTGCGGTTGCAGACCAGCACCGGCAGGCCGTTGGCAATGGCGTGTGCGCGCTGCACGGTGCGCCAGGCGTCCAGCTGACGCTGTTGCTCCTCTTCGGGATCCGCAGGATCCCAGCCGATCGCGGTCGGGTACAGCAGCAGCTCGGCACCCGCCAGGGCCATCAGTCGTGCGGCTTCCGGAAACCACTGGTCCCAGCACACCAGGATACCGAGTTTGCCAATGCTGGTCGGTACCGGGCGAAAGCCGAGGTCACCGGGCGTGAAATAAAATTTTTCGTGGTAGCCAGGATCATCCGGGATATGCATTTTGCGGTAGCGGCCGGCCAGCGAGCCGTCCCGGTCCAGCACCACCGCGGTATTGTGGTAGAGACCGGCTGCACGCCGCTCGAACAGGGAGGCCACAATCACCAGCTGCAGCTCCCTGGCCAGGGCGGACAGCCGTTCCGTAGTCGGCCCCGGTACCGGCTCGGCAAGGTCGAAGCAGACAGGATTCTCCGTCTGGCAGAAATACCGCGTGTCGTGCAACTCCTGCAACAGGATCAACTGCGCACCCTGCGCAGCAGCAGCGCGTACCTGTTCATGAATATGCTGCTCATTGGCCGTGCGGTCTGCACTGCAGGCCATCTGAAGCAGTGCGGCAGTCAGTGTAGAAGGCGTGTTCATGGATCGAATTCTACCGTGTAAACCGATCGATGACCTCACTCCCGGGCATCGGGATGAGGGCTGGCGCTCCTGCCGGTCAGGATGCATGCGGGTGGGGCGGGGTTAACACGCCTTGCGGAAACTGCATGGTCAGGCAGTGCAAACTGCCGTATTGCCGGATCAGTGACCAGCAGGGGACCTGCACCACTTCGCGCCCCGGAAAGCAGTCCTGCAGCAACCGTGCAGCTTCGTCGTCCGCGGGGACACCGTAGACCGGCAGCAGCACTGCGCCATTGAGGACCAGGAAATTGGCATAACTGGCTGGCAGTCGCTGGCCGTCATGATCACAATGCACCCCTGGCCAGGGCAGGCCGACCAGCCGATAGGCCTCGCCGCCGGGAGTGCGGAACTGCCGTAATTCCCTTGCCATCGTCTGCAATTCTCCATAGTGACTGTAGCCTGGTTCATCACAGGTCTGAAAGGCAATCGTGGTCGTGCTGCAGAAGCGCGCCAGCATGTCGACGTGACCATCGGTATCGTCGCCGGCCAGGCCGCCGTGTTCCAGCCACAGCAGGCGTTGCGCTCCCAGCAGGCTGCGCAGTCTGATTTCCAGTGCTTGCCTGGATAACCCGGGATTGCGGCCCGGCTGCAACAGGCAGGGCGCAGTGGTCAACAGGGTGCCGGCACCATCGCTGTCGATGCTGCCGCCTTCCAGGACCAGTGCCAGCGGCTCACAGGGCGTGTTTCCAAAAAAGCCCTGCCGGTGCAGTTGCCCGGTGACCGCGTTATCCAGTTGTGCGGGGTACTTGCCACCCCAGCCATTGAAGGTGAAATCCAGCAGCCGTGGCCGACCCTGATCCAGTACCGTGAGTGGACCGAAGTCACGCGACCAGGTGTCGTTCGATGCCATTACCGTGGCAAGAAGATTGGCAGCCGGTGCCCCGGATGCGAGCAGTGCCTTCCTGACCCGGTCACGCTGTCTCCGGTCGGCGCACAGGAGCAGGACGGTCTCATGCTGTGCAATGGCGAGGGCAATTGCATGGAATACCGGTTCGACTTCGGGAAGCAGGGCGGCCCAGTCACCGTCAGCGCGTGGCCAGGTGAGCAGGATGCCACTCTGCGCTTCCCACTCCGCCGGCATGCGTCGTTCTAAAGAGGCCATAGGCGCCGCATTGTATAGAAACACACGGCAGGGCGCCCCTGTGGCGGGCAGGAATGACTGCTGCGGGGCGCCGAACTTCGGCGCGGTGACCGGGGTGTGCTTGCGCTGGCAGGGCGGCTATTTTTTATGCGCAATGACCGAGTGAATGACCTGGCGGTCTTCGAAATACACGATGGTATCGCCGTACACCCACCGGGTAATGGGTGGTTCACCCACGGGGCCTATGCGCTGTTGCGGTTCGCCGTACTGTTGCAGGACCTGGTCCATGGTCATGCCGCCGGCGGGGCGGGCTACCGAGGCATCGGCCGCTACGGCGTCCACGAGCAGGGTATCACCCAGAACGTTGCCGGCGGCGAGCGTCGAGCCCAGCAGAAGCAGGAGGGGAAAGCGGATGCGTTGCATGGTGCTGTTCCTTGTATCGATTCGGACGGATTCAATAGTTGTTTTCGGCAGGCCGCGCTTGTGATTTAATGCGCCGCTATGTTTCGACCGCTGGCACTGTACATCGGTTTGCGCTACACCGGCGCAAAACGGCGTAACCACTTCATTTCCTTCATTTCCCTGATCTCCATTGCCGGTATCGGCCTGGGGGTTGCGGCGCTGATCACGGTGCTATCTGTCATGAACGGCTTCGAACAGGAGCTGCGCACACGTATTCTGGGTATGGCGTCACACGCCAGCATCAGCACTTACCAGCAACCGCTGGCCGACTGGCAGGCAGCCGCCGACCTGGCCAGGGAAGAACCCGGGGTGATCGGTGTAGCGCCCTATGTCCAGGGTGAAATCATGCTGACCAAAGGCAGAAAAGTCAGCGGTGCACTGGTACGGGGCATTCTGCCGGAAATGGAACCCGACGTATCCACCGTCGGCGAACACATGCGCAGCGGCAGGCTGGATGACCTGCAGCCGGGCGAATACCGGATCATCCTTGGCGCTGAGCTGGCCTACAGTCTGGGTGCACGGCCGGGGGACCAGGTCACCATGGTGACACCACAGGCCAATTTCAGCCCGGCGGGGGTACTGCCGCGCCTGCGCCGTTTCCGTGTATCCGGTATTTTCGACGTCGGTATGTACGAATACGACCGCGGTGTGGCACTGGTGCACATGGCCGATGCGGCACGCCTGTTCCAGCTGGGTGATGCAGTAACCGGCGTACGCTTGCGCCTGGATGACCTGTTCAGGGCACCGCAGGTGGCACACGAGCTGGCGGGACGTCTGGGCAGTGGCCTGAAAGTGGAAGACTGGACCCGGCAGCACGCCAATTTCTTCCGCGCCGTACAGACCGAGAAACGGGTCATGTTCGTGATTCTCACCCTGATCGTGGCTGTGGCAGCGTTCAATATCGTATCGACCCTGGTGATGGTGGTGACTGACAAGCGCGCTGACATCGCCATCCTGCGTACCCTGGGTGCGACACCCGGCACCATCCTGCGTATCTTTATCGTGCAGGGAGCGCTGATCGGTCTGCTGGGAACGGCGCTGGGCGTGTTCGGCGGTGTTGCGCTGGCGCTGAATGTCGAGACCATCGTGCCGGCGATCGAACATGCCTTTCATGTCCAGTTCATGCCTGCAGACGTGTACTACATCAGCGACCTGCCTTCCAGACTGAACTGGCACGATGTATGGCAAATCGGACTGGTCGCTTTCCTGCTGAGCCTGCTGGCGACGCTGTACCCGGCCTGGCGTGCCTCGCGCACACAACCCGCCGAGGCGCTGCGTTATGAATGATTCCCGGGCAGTGCTGGCCTGCACGGGACTGGAGCGAACCTTTATACAGGGGCAGCTCAATGTAAGCGTGCTCAGGGGCGTCAGCCTGTCCGTGGCACCCGGCCAGCAGGTCGCCATCGTGGGCAGTTCCGGCAGCGGCAAGAGTACCCTGTTGCACCTGCTGGGCGGGCTGGACCGGCCGACAGCCGGCGAAGTACAACTGGCAGGGCAGCACTTCAGTGCCCTCAGCGAGGCAAAACGCAGTCTTCTGCGCAACCGGCACCTGGGATTCGTGTACCAGTTCCACCACCTGCTGCCCGAGTTTACCGCCCTGGAGAACGTGGCCATGCCGCTGGTAATACGCGGCGATGACATTGATACGGCACAGCAAACCGCCAGGGAAATGTTGCAACGGGTCGGGCTGGAACAACGCCTGATCCACAAACCATCAGAGCTGTCCGGCGGTGAACGCCAGCGCGCGGCCGTGGCCCGCGCCCTGGTCACACGACCGGACTGTGTGCTGGCGGATGAGCCGACCGGCAACCTGGACCGGCGCAATGCCGGGCAGGTCTGTCAGCTGATGCTGGAGCTGAACCGGGATCTCAATACCAGCTTTATAATTGTCACCCACGACCCGGACATGGCCGCGCGCATGGACTGTGTCTGGCACCTGGAAGACGGTCGCCTGGACACCACCGGCGAATGAGCTCCTGTGTCAGTCACCGGCGACCGGTGTTACCAGCCCGGCCGCCTGCTGCGCACGCGCACGCGCCGCTTCGGTATCCTCATCCCAGGCCAGGGCGACCCCCATGCGCCGGCGCACGAACGCCTCGGGCTTGCCGAACAGGCGTACTTCGGTCTGTGCAATGGCCAGGGCCCGGTCGAGGCCCTCGAATGCGATGCCGGCTTTGTCCATGCCGCCATAGATCACGGCACTGGCTCCGGGATTGCGCAAGCGGGCATCGACCGGCAACCCCAGCAGGGCACGCGCATGCAATTCAAACTCGCTTTGCCACTGGGTCACCATGGTGACCATACCGGTGTCATGCGGACGCGGGCTGACCTCGCTGAACCAGACCCGGTCACCCGCAACGAACAGCTCCACACCGAACAGGCCGCAGCCGCCAAGGTTATCGGTAACGGTACGCGCCATGTCCTGCGCCTTGCGCAGGGCCGCCGCACTCATCGCCTGCGGTTGCCAGCTCTCCACGTAGTCACCGTTTTTCTGGATATGACCAACGGGTGCGCAGAATGACGTTTCGATCTCACCCGAGCTGCCGATAGCCCGCACGGTCAGCAGGGTGATCTCATAATCAAAGTCGATCTTTGCCTCGACGATCACCCGTCCGCTGTCCACCCGTCCGCCACTGCGGGCATAGCCCCAGGCCCGGGCGACCTCGTCGGCGTGATTGATCAGCGACTGGCCCTTGCCGGAAGAGGACATCACGGGTTTGATAATGCAGGGGTAACCGATACCACCATCTATGGCCGCCTGCAATTCCTCCAGGCTTTCTGCAAACGCATAGTTCGAGGTCGCCAGCCCCAGTTGTTCAGCGGCCAGGCGCCGGATCCCTTCGCGGTTCATGGTCAGCTGTGTGGCGCGCGCAACCGGCACCACTGTCGCCAGACCGTCACGTTCGATTTCGGCCAGCGTGTCGGTGGCAATGGCCTCGATTTCGGGGACGATGAGTTGCGGCCGCTCGAATTCCACCAGCGCCCTGAGTGCCGTGCCGTCGGTCATATCGACCACGTGCGCACGGTGCGCGACCTGGTGGCCGGGAGCGTTGGCGTAGCGATCCACGGCAATGACCTCGACACCGAAGCGTTGCAGGGCGATGATCACTTCCTTGCCGAGCTCACCGCTGCCCAGCAACATCACCCGGGTGGCGCTATCAGTAAGAGGGGTGCCTGTTTTCATTCCGTATACTCTTCTTCAGTCAAGGGAAACTCCGGGCTCATCCGTCCTGCCGGCAAAGGCCGGTATCCATGTCCTGCAAACCGCCGCATGCACTCAGAAAAACCACCAGCCCTTGTCCAGTGAATCTTCGCACTGTTTGAGCTGCGCGCGATAGCTTTTAGCGCGTGCTTCCACCTTGTGCGCGACTTTCATCAGCCAGGCCTTCTTTTGGTAGGTTTTGCGTTTAAAACCACCGTGGCCCTCGTGGTAGGCGAGGTACTGGTTGTAGGCATCCCATTTGGAGATGCCCAGCTTGCGGTGCGAAAGATTGCCGTACCAGCCGATAAAATCCACCACGTCATCGAAGTCATCGCGATCCGCCCAGCGCCTGCCGGTGGATTTAAGGTACCAGTCCCAGGTGGAATCCTTGATCTGCCCGTACCCGTAGGCGGAGGACATGCGGGTCCAGGGAATGACCCATAACAGTTTCCTGCGCGGTGGCTTGGCGTCGTGCACAAAGCGGGATTCCTGGTAGATGATCGCAAGTTGCACGTGAATGGGCACTCCCCACTTTTCATAGCTGTCCAGCGCTGCGGGATACCAGTCATCCTTCTCGGTGAAAATCTCGCAACTGTCGCGGATATTTTCCGGTGGTGTGGTTGAACAGGCATACAGTGCAATGCCTGCCAGCAGGGACAGCGTTACCAGGACGACGGATTTTTTACGCAACAAGGGCATATCTGGAGGCCAAGCATACCAGATTGCACCTCTTCAGCCAGAAATAAGCCTGGCGGTATTTGCTACAGCAGCGGCTGTCTCAGGCGGCCTGACATCGCATCCATCGTCACAGGAACGCCGGCCCCGGCGCAAAGGTCCAACCTTGCTTTCGCGGTCAGGGGACCGAGACTGCCGGACCGGGAAGTCGGTGAGAAATGCGGGCTAGAAGTGCAGGTAGAGTCCGGCATACGGCCCGTCGAACTCGACGTCGGCGAAGGAATCGTCGAAGTCATCCAGGTCGAGTTTGATTTTGCGGTAACCGATATCCGCACCCACGAACCAGGGCGAGGTATAGGTGACGCGCAGGCTGTAATCGTAGAACGAGCTGCCCTTGTACTTGATATAGGATCCGTCCGCACTGATACCCAGGCCGGTCAATGGAAGATCGACCCCGACACCGGCATAAGCCATCGGCACCCAGCCGGACACGTTGGCGGTCTGCGTCCCCGAAACGGCGCCGGTGATACGCGCCTTGCTGTCGATATACTTGGCATTGAGACCGAGGTCGATACTGGCGACGGTATCCAGCGGGCTGTAATACAGAGTGATATCGGTCTGGTCGAGCTGCACCTTGCTGCTGACATTTTCATTGAACAGGAAGGTAGTACCACCGTAGACGACCGTTTTGCTCAGGGTGCCGTTGGCATTCTCGTCCAGGTCGGTGCGGCTGATGCGGATATTCGGCAGAAAGGGTACCGGGTGTTCCAGCCCGATATAGTAATAACCCAGGTTGCCGTTGTCGTAGCCCAGGTCCCGGTTGACGTCGATATCGTTGGCGGAGTCCCTGGTCTGGTAGCGTGCCGTGCCGCTGATGTCGTAACGCCAGTAATTCGCACCGACTGTCACACCCAGCAGGTCAGCACCCGCGGCTGCCGGCAGCAGGCAGGTCGTCAGAACAAGAATGTGTACGTGTCGCATGCGACGTCCTCCAGGCAGGCAGATTTGCGCTACACTAGCATAACGGCGACCGGATGAACGGACTTGAGTCACAGTAGTCGCCCTGGACAAACCGACCGGGTATTTCAAGGATGAAATGCTGTATTCGGCGCTGGCTTTCCTGAGCGGCGTCTGCCTCTACCAGTACCTGCCGGGCATGGCACCCGCTGCCAGCCTGTGGCTGTTCCCCGTGTTGCTGCTGGTCCTGCTGCCTGTTCCCCTGTTGCGCGCCGCCGGCATGTGCTGTGCCGGACTGCTGTGGATTGCCTGGCAGGGCAGCCAGCTCGCCGGCGCTCAACTACCGCAGCAACTGGAAAGCCGGGATGTCCTGGTACGCGGGACCGTGCAGGGACTCCCCGAAGCGTTGCGCCAACAGCGCCTGCGTTTCCGCTTCCTCGTGGAGCAGGTTGAAACACAAGGGGACTGGCAAGCGCTATCCCTGCCGGTGCGCGTCACCTGGTACCGCAACGTGCAGCCTGTGCAACCCGGGGAGCGCTGGCAGTTCCGGCTGCGCCTCAGACGACCGCGTGGTTTCGCCAACCCGGGCGGCTTCGATTACCGGCGCTGGCTGCTGGCACAGGGCATCCAGGCAACTGCGTACGTCCGCCGGGCCGGTACGGCCCGACGCCTCTCGCGGCGCAGTGGCCAGCTGCTGGAGCACCTGCGGCAACGCGTGTCGGCGCACCTGCAACGACTACCGGTGCCGGAACCCGGGCGCGCGCTGCTGCGCGCCCTGGCCGTGGGTGACCGCAGTGGCATGACGACCAGGCAGTGGCGGGTATTGCGCAACACCGGCACCAGTCACCTGCTGGCCATATCCGGTCTGCACGTAGGGATGGTTGCCGGGTTGATGTTTTTCGTAAGCCGCAAAGTCTGGAGCCGGCTGGGTAACCTGCAGCGCTGGCCCGCGCCGAGCGTAGCCGCCGCCGGCGCCGTGAGCGCGGCGCTGCTGTACGCCCTGCTGGCTGGTTTCCAGGTGCCTGCGCAGCGGGCACTGATCATGATCAGCCTGTGGATGCTGGCCCGCATGTGGGGCGGCACAGGCGATCCCTGGCGGGTCTGGGCAGTCGCGCTGCTACTGGTCCTGGGCCTGGACCCGTTCGCGGTCACAGCAGCCGGGTTCTGGCTGTCGTTTAGCGCGGTGGCAGTGCTTATCCAGCTGACGCACGGCTACCGGGGGCGGAGCGGTCCCGTACGCCGCTGGTCCGGCATCCAGTTCGGCCTGCTGTTCGGGCTGGCGCCCCTGCAATGGTTGCTGTTTCAGCAATTGTCGGTCAGCGCCCCTGTCGCCAACCTGGTCGCCATTCCCTGGATCAGCCTGACCGTGGTACCGCTGCTGCTGACGGGCCTGCTGCTGTTACCCGTCAACACGCTGCTCGGCGACTGGTTGCTGCAACTGTCCGCGCACAGCCTGTCGTTGCTGTGGTGGCTGCTGGAGCGGCTTGCCGCGCTGCCGGCCGGTCTCTGGCAGCCGCCGGGCATGAGCCATGGGTGGATGCTGCTGTCTGCACTCGGCGTGCTGCTGTTGTTGCTCCCTCGCGCCCTGCGCCTGGCACCCCTGGGGGGCCTGCTGCTGTTGCCGCTGTGCTGGTTACAGCCTGTGCGCCCGCAGCCGGGCGACCTGTGGTTTACACTGCTGGACGTAGGGCAGGGGCTCGCTGCCGTGGTAGAAACGCGTAACCGGGTGCTGGTATACGACAGTGGCCCGGCATTCCGCAGCGGCTTCAACACCGGCGCTGCGGTCGTTGCGCCGTTCCTGGTGTCACGGGGTTACCGGCATATTGACCGCCTGGTGATCAGTCACGCGGACCAGGACCACAGCGGTGGCGCACGTGCACTGTCTGAGCGCATGGAAATACGCAGCATCCACGCTGGCGAACCGGGCGCCATCGACTGGGCCCGCTCA
>JALSRZ010000140.1 GCA_026984515.1 Thiohalobacter sp.
AGAAGATGGGGGCCTGGCTTTTGTCCAGCGCCAGCATGCCGGGGTAGGGCGGGTGGGGCCAGTCGACCGTTGTTTCAGTTTCTCGCGTACAGCCGAGCTGTTGTTGCAAGGCTTCGACAGTGCCTTGCCGCTGACCGCTGGCCAGGCCTTCATTCACCAGCGTTTGCAACAAGGCGCAGAGGGGCGAGTGGCCATCATCCAGTGGTTGATCGTAGTCGTTGCAGGTGGTGAGCAGCGAGGTGGCCGAAACGTTGACGGGCTGGTCGAGGTCGATATGCTGCAATACCGGGTGGCCGAACAATGCACGCTGGACGAAATCCCGTCGTTGACTGGTGTCCGACCATAAGTTCAGGCTTTCGAGTAGTGATCGAAATTGCTGGAATGTTTCGCGATCCATGGTGTGGTTATTCCTGTTCATGGGTTGCAGCCCAACAGGGTTCTGACCTGGGCGATAGTTGGGCCGTGCCGGGTGGCGCCAAATTGCTGCTCGATGCCAGCGAGCAGCAGGCAGAGTGGTGAATCCGGCGTTGGCGCCGTGCCGGCGGTTTCCAGGCAATATTGCGCCAGTTCGGTGGCGACGGCCGATGGGGCGCCATCGAGCTGGATGTGAGCGAGGATATCGTGGCCGAAGAAGATTGGTTGGAGCAGGGCGTTGCGAGTGCGGGCATTTTTCCAGCCGGGCAGGCCGAGCAGCAATTGCTGGAGCTGATGCAGTGATTCGGCTGTGGAAGCCGTGGGGGCTTTGTCCATTGTGACGGTGACCTGGTGGGCTGCCAGGAATTGCCGGACAGTGCTGATGGGGATGCCCCAGCCACCGAGGTCACTGGAGCGATCGCGGGTGTAACGGGTGACGCCGATCACAGCACAGTGGTTGAGGCTCAGCAATGGACCGCCGCTGAATCCCGGTTCCAGTTGGCCGCCCTTGAGTTTCAGCAGGGTTTGGTCGTTGCGTTGGGTGGGGCCTTCGTATTCGGCGGTGATCTGGTCACGTTCACAGGCGCCATCGCGGTATGGAAAACCGACTGCGATGAGGGTGTCGCCGATTGCCGGTGTGGCGGTAAAGCGTGGTATGTCGCAAGGCTCCGGCGCCGGGTCGCGCAACAGAGCCAGATCGAGTGTGCCATCGACTGCCACCAATTGGGCATCATGCGGCTCCGCCTGCCACGGGGTGAGCGTGACCGAGGCGCCTGGCGATTGGTCGCGACCGACCACATGCGCGCAAGTCAGCAGATAGCCCGGCGCCACCGGAAAGGCGCAGCCAGCGCTGTGTCCCGACACCTGAACACAGCAACGGCGAAGCGGCTCGATGCAGGCTTCAGCGGGGTCGTTGTGGTGGGGTTCGGGCATGATTCAGCACTGTGACCGGTGTTACTCCGAGGATGACCATTCGAGTGTCAGCTTCATATTGGCCTTGCCTTCGCCGCGCGCAATGACTGAGACCAACTTGCCTTCCTGCATGCTGAATTCGACCCCCAGTTCCACGCTCGCCTTGTCCGGCTTGGCAGTCCGGATGACCGCGCCGATACCGCGGGCGATGCCGCCGAGCGAGCGGGTGACTTCATCGAAGGGGATGGCGTCGAGCACCCCGATTTCCTCGCGCCCCTGCGGTTGCAGGATTTCGACGTAGGCGATGGCGTCGTCTTCGAGCTGGATGCGTTGCGGGATGGTTCGTTCGTCTGCGGGCATGAGCGATCTCCTTGTCGGGCCGGGCTTTGCATGATGCGTCGATTTGCAGACAGGTTCAACCCGGGTCACAGCCAGCGCCACTGTGCTCCACCGTCATCCTGCCGGACAGTGAGGCACCGATGTGCGCAGCCCTCCCTGGCGCTGGATTCCGGCATCCTGCCGGAATGACGGGGCAGTTCGTCATCCCGGCAGGGATTGCCGGGAACCAGTCACAGGGAAGTGGCCCACCAGCGTGCGCAGCCCTCCGTGGCCCTGGATTCCGGCGTCCTGCCGGAATGACGGAACAGTTTG
>JALSRZ010000141.1 GCA_026984515.1 Thiohalobacter sp.
CGGTCTGGCAGTGCCTGCCGGGCCGGCACCGGGTCGATACAGGTACAGCAGGGTCAGCATGGCCGGAATCAGCAACCAGTAGAAATATTCGTTCCATACCAGGGTCTGCAGCCGGGCGTTCTGTCGTGCACGGGCATGCGACAGGATGGCTTCGAGTATGGCCTGCGTATCCCTGTCCCGGTAGTCCGCAACGCGGAATACACCGCCGCCGATGTCCGCCAGTCGACGCAGCCCGTCCTCGTCCAGCACAGACAGGACCGGTCCGCCACTGGTGGTTCTCAACCCGGGTACCGGGCCGCCCAGTGTGCTGCCGACCGCGAGGACGTGAAAACGGATGCCCTCGTGGCGGAGTGCGCGGACTTTTTCCTCGAGGTCCGGCTCGGCAAAATCGCCGTCGCTGATCAGCAGTACATTGTGGGCAACCGTTTCTCCCTGGCCGGCCAGCAGGCGGCGGGCCTGGTCGATGGCATCGGCAAGCCGGCTGCCCTGCAACTGCACCAGTCCGGTACTCAGTGCCGGTAACTGGTGCAACAGGCTCTCCCGGTCTTCGGTAACCGGGGTCACCACGTGTGCGACACTGGCAAACGCGATCAGTCCGGTGCTGATGCCGCGGCTGGCGTTGGCCAGGTCCTGTATTTCCTGGCGTGCGCGCTCCAGGCGGGATGGGTTAACGTCGGCCACGTCCATGGAGCGTGAAATATCGAGCAGGATCACCAGGTCGGCACCGGGCGCAAAAGGATTCATCTGGCGGAAATCCCAGCGCGGACCGGCCATGGCGAGTGACAGCAGGCTCCACGCCAGCGCCCAGCCAAACAGCGGCCAGCGGCTGTTGACGACCCGCGCACTTGCGACCCCGGTCAGGTAGGGCAGCAGGCGGGTATCGGCGTAGCGGGTCTCGTATCCCTGCGGTCGCAACGGTGACGACCGCAACAGCCAGAAGATCACCAGCGGGGGTATCAACAGGCCCCACAACCACAGTGGCTGGGCGAAGTGCAGGCCGGTATCAGGCATAACTGCGGCCCCGGTCCAGGCGGCGGACCCGCGCACCCGGAAACAGTCCCAGCAACAGCAGTGCCAGCAGTGCCATGCCCAGTGGCCAGCGATAGAGCGGGTGCGGGATCATTACGGTGCGTGATTCCGCCCGGCTTTTTTCCAGTTCATCGATGCGCCGGTAGATGCTTTCCAGGGCATTGGTATCGGTGCCGCGGAAATAGGCCCCGCCGGTGGTTTCAGCCAGGCTGCGCATGACGGCTTCATCGAAACCCAGGTCGTCGCGGGTGATCAGACGACCGTTCTCCATGATCGGGACGTCTTTGCGGTCACTGCCCACGCCAATGGCGTAAATACGGATGCCTTCGCGTGCTGCGAGTTCCGCAGCCACCAGCGGGGGAATGGTGCCGGCGGTATTTTCACCGTCGGCGATCAGCACCAGCACACGTGAACCCGGCGGGCGCTCGCGCAGTTTCTTTACACCGAGCCCGATCGCATCGCCCATGGCGGTGCCGTCGCCGGCGATGCGTGGCACCAGTTCATCCAGCAGCTGCTGTACGGCTTTGCGATCCAGGGTTAGTGGCGACAGCACAAATGCGCGGCTGCCGAAGATGATCAGGCCGACACGGTCATCGCGGCGAGCTTCAATAAAGCGGCCTATAACGCCCTTGACCACCTGCATACGGCTGACCTGCTTGCTGGCGATGGTAAAATCCAGTGCGTCCATGGAGTGGGAGGTATCGACGGCCAGCATCAGGTCGTAGCCTTCGCGACGCTCTTCGGTGTGCGGCACCAGCCACTGCGGTCGCATCAGTGCGACTGTCAGGCCGACCCACAGCAGGGCCAGCAGCAGGTAATAGATGCGTGTGCCGATGGGGGCAGTCGGTTGTCGGGTGTGGAATGCTGCCTGCAGGTTGTGCAGCTCCGGGTGCAGCAAGGTGGTATTGCGTTTGCGCGTGTCGGTAGTGGTGTAGCTGCGGTTGCGGTTCAGCAGCCACATGGACAGCGGTATCAGTAACAGCAGCCCCATCCAGGGCCATTCGAACTCAAGCATGTCGTCCCCCGCTGCTGCGATCGACCCAGGGAAATGCTGCGTCGATGAGGAGGCGCAACTGCCGGCTGTCCGCTGTATCACTACCCGGCGGGGCATAGGGCAGGGTGAGCAGGGGATGCCCGTGGCGGTTCCAGTCAAAGCCGGCCGGATCATGTTCCCGCAACCAGCTCAGCCAGCGTTCACCACTCAGCCCGGCGGCGCTGCTGCGGCCCAGCCGGGCCATGGCAATGCGACGCAACAGTTCCGACAGTTCCGCGGCGAGTTGCATCGGCGGCATACGGTCAGCCTGTCGCTGGAGTGTGCACAGCTGCTTCCAGGCGGAGCGGCGCCAGGAGCCGGCCGGGTAATGTAGCAGGTTGCGCAGTAGCGGCCGTAGTGCAAACAGCAGTACTACCGCCCCTGCCGCCAGCAGCCACCAGCCGATCGCGGGCGGCCACCAGGGAATCGGGTCCAGTCCCCGGATGTCGTGCAGTCGTGCCAGCATATCGGGATTCACAGAAACGACCTCATGCGCAGGCGGCGTTCCAGTCCCTGCATCAGCGTAGCATGCACGTCGCAGCCGGTTTCCACCGGGATCAGTGCGCAACCGGTCCCGTTACTCAGCTGGGCCAGTTGTTCACGGCGCTGTTGCCACGCCCGCCGGTAGGCTTCGCGCCCGGCTGCATCGGCGGTATTGACGTTCAGCAGCTCGCCGGCCGGAGATCGGAACAAAACGCTGCCCATGTCCGGCAGTTCGCGGTCGGCCGGGTCATCGACCGGCACCAGCACTACGGCGTGTTGCTGGCGCAGTTGCGCCAGCCCCTGCACCAGGCCGGTGTGTTCGCGGTTGAAATCGGCTATCACAAAAACCAGTCCACCGGTGCCAATGCCGCGTGCCGCCTGGCGCAGGATGTCGGACAGCAGTTCGGGTCTGGATGCCTGGTGCTGTACGTCATCGGTGGTCATGGCCCTGAGCAGACGCCACAGGGCGCGCCGGTCCTTGGTGGGACGAAAATACACGTTGTTACTGCCGTCGCCACCAAACAGCAGACCGCCCACGCGGTCGTGCAAGCCGTTGGCGGCCCAGCCCAGCAGCGCCGCCGCTCGTGCGGCCTGTACCGATTTGAAGGTTTTGCGGGTGCCGAAGTCCATGTGCGGTCCCTTGTCGATGCAGAGAATGACGCTGCGTTCGCGTTCTTCCCGGAATACCTTGAGGTGGGCCGCGCCGGTACGTGCGGTCACTTTCCAGTCCATGTTGCGAATGTCATCGCCTTCACGGTACTCACGCACTTCCTCGAAATTCAGGCCCTGACCGCGGAATACCGAGGCGTACAGTCCGCTAAAGGAGGAATTCACCCGGTGGTGGGAAGCCAGGCCCAGGGTATGTGCCTGGTGGCGCAGTTCCAGCAGGTCATCCAGGCGGGGTAGCAGGTTCATGCGCGCCTCAGGGGATGGCCACCAGGGACAACAGGCGTTCGATCAGGTCGTCGCTGGTTACCCCCTCGGCTTCCGCTTCAAAGGTCAGCAACAGGCGGTGACGCAAGATGTCGGGCGCAATCTCCTGGATATGTTCCGGTGACACATAGGGGTCGCCGTGCAGCCAGGCGCGTGCCCGCGCGCAGCGTGCCAGTGCCAGGCTGGCACGTGGCGAAGCACCGAACCGGCACCAGCGCGCCAGGTCGCGGTCGTAGTTCTGCGGCTTGCGGGTGGCCTGTACCAGGTCGACGATATAGCGGTTCAGCTTGGGACTGACGAACAGTTCGGCAATCGCAGCACGCATGGCGAACAGGTCTGCCTGTGACAGCGGGTTGGCCGGTGGTGCGGGTAACTCACGTTGACGGTCGTTGTCCAGTTCCAGAATCTTCAGTTCCTGGTCGTGGGTGGGGTAGTCGACCAGTACCTGCATGAGGAAACGATCCAGCTGGGCCTCGGGCAGATGGTAGGTGCCTTCCTGTTCCACCGGGTTCTGGGTAGCCAGCACCATGAACAGCTGCGGCAGCAGGTAGGTCTCCTGGCCCACGGTGATCTGGCGTTCGCCCATGGCTTCCAGCAGGGCTGCCTGTACCTTGGCCGGCGCGCGGTTGACCTCGTCAGCCAGCAGGACATTGTGGAACAGCGGGCCCGGCCGGAATTCAAACTCGGCTTTTTCCTGCCGGTAGATATCGGTGCCGATCAGGTCGGAAGGCAGCAGGTCGGGAGTGAACTGGATGCGATGAAAATCGCCCTCGATGGCTTCCGACAGCGCATTGACCGCCGTGGTTTTCGCCAGGCCGGGCATGCCTTCCACCAGCATGTGGCCGTCGCTCAACAGGCAGATCAGCATGCCATCGATCAGTTTGTGCTGGCCGATGACATGGGAGGCCAGGTGCTTACGTACGGGATCCAGCCTGTCGGGGGTTATGGTGGAGTCTGTAGGGGGTTGTCTGGTCACGCTGCCTGTGCCTCCTGTAACACCTATACCCCGGGCGGCCAAAGGCGTAAGTGATGGGTATCTTTGTAGTTTTCGTCGTCAGGTAGAACCGCACCCGTGTGCAGTGTAGCATCCGGTGGAAATAACGGCATGATGCAGGTCAATAAAGCCGTGCCAGGCCGGATGGTAAAGCCGCGGGGGGCGGGACATGGTGCCGGATTATGGCTTGATCAGGGTTTCCCTGCCCGGGTGAAGGTCAGGGTGTATCGACATGAGTGAAGAGAACGGTAACTGGTCGTCCCGTGTCACGCGGGAAAGCGCTGCACTGGACCTGGAGGAGGGTGTCTTTACCTGGAAGGACCCGCGCCGAATTGCCTTGTCCCTGAAACGTTCCGCCGAGGCCAGCCAACGCCGAAAATCCACCCCGTTTCGTTCTGCCATGTCGATGCTGGTTTTCTATATCAACCGCGCCGGCAAACAGCTGGACCCGGGACAGAAAGTGATCCTGGAGGCGGCCAAGGTGGAATTGCGCAAGCTGTACGGTCGGGTCTGAGTGGTAACCATCCCGACGCCAGACATAGATTACCGGGTCTTCATCCTGCCGCAACCAGGCCGGCTGCCAGAATGCAAACGTGCATAAGTCGTCGATAGTTTTTCATTCTTTCATTTACACAGAAAAGGGGCTCAACGAGCCCCTTTTCGCTGCAATGTAACCAGGTAGTTACCTGGCAGGGGCGGTGGTCGGAGCAGCCTGCTGCTGCGGTGCGCCATAGGGTGCTGCACCATAGGGTGCGCCATAAGGCGCTCCGTAAGGGGCTCCACCCCAACCGGGACCGTAACCACCATAACCAGGCCCATAACCGCCGTAACCAGGACCATAACCGCCCCAACCGGGGCCATAGCCACCATAGTAACGGTTATAGTAGTCGTTATAACCGCGTCCATAACCACGGCCATAGCCACGACCCGAACCATGACCGCTGAAGCTCATGTCGAAGTCGCCATCGCCGAACATATCGCCCAGACCGTCACCCCAGCCATTGTTGCCCCAGCCGTTATTACCCCAGCCGTTGTTGTTCCATGGGCCCCACCAGGCTTGCGCCGAGGTCATGGTCAATGCGGTAGCGCCAACCAGTATGGCGGCAAAAACAGTTTTTTTGATGTTCATGTCATTCTCCTCGTTGAATCAGATAACTACAGGTTTGGTAATGAGCAAGGAACCTCTGACCAATTCGTCATTCCGGCGAAAGCACGGAATCCATGTGCTTGATAACACTGGACCCCGGCTTTCGACGGGATGACGGCAAAGGGACTGCTCAGCGCTTTCTTGATTCGTCGCTCACCGGCATACTGGTTATGGCAGGAGTCATGGTTACTGCCACAACGATGGTTCGGCAGCTCTGTGCTGCTCTTCCGGATGTCACTCTAGTACAGGTGACATCGGTATTCCTTGACCCCCGTCAGGTAAGTTAGAGAACAACACATTGCCGAATACCGGGGGAAATGAGTCATACCGGCGCAGGCCGACGGTTGCATCAACCCTCCGGGGACTGGCCCGGAGGTCAGTCCTGGTGACAGGAGCCTTCGCGCACCCAGACGCCCTTTTCTTCACAACGCAGCAGCTCGTCACCGCTGCAGACATACTGACCGATGGCGTAGGATTTGCCGTTGAAATAGCAGGCACCGGACTCCAGCTCCAGGTCCAGTGACAGGTAGTCATTGTCCCCTTCATCAAAAACGGGTGAGTTTTTTGCTTCGGGGTCCGGGGCACCAACCTGTGGAATATGAGTTTCAGGCATGAGATCGCTCCTGGCTGTGGGTATATTCTCAATGAGGTTAGTTACTACTCTACATCAGTGCACGAAAAAATGACCGGGGTCAATTTCTGCACCTGCCCGGAAGAGTACCTTGCTATCCGGGAAACAGCTGCTACTGTTGCTGTGTAGCGAACGGGCACGTGGATAGTAATTTTTGAATGGAGGACACGAAAATGGCAGAAAAGCTGACCATGAAAGTATTGTCAGGTGAACTGGAAGCCCTGCGCAAGCGTCTGCGTGAGCTCGAAACAGGCCTTGAGCGCAAACTGGAAGGCGCCATGGAAAAGGCGACCGGGAAGTTGAAGGCCCGGATTGAAGCTTCGCAGCAACCGGGTGTCAGGTTCCAGGGGCACGGGGGCGCGGTCGATGTCGATGCGCGGCGTCGCCTGATTGCTGAGTGCGCCTATTTGCGTGCCGAGAAACGTGGCTTCACGGGCGGCAGCCCCGAGCAGGACTGGCTGGATGCGGAGATGGAGATCGATCAGCTGTTGCTGCAGGGATGGATGAAGAATGAGTCCCCGGAGATGACGCGCCAGGAAACCCGGTCCCAACAGGATAGTCACGCCTGAGCCGGTCATCACAGTGTTGGCCGTTACTGCGCAGGCAGATGGGTTGCCGCGCTACGCGACCGTAGCGCAGGAAGTGCCTGTGAACCGCCGTAGGCGGTGATGGGGTGCTTGCAATGACGGGAATTTTAAATGAATCAGGGCTTCCCCTGGTGTCCTGTCCTCGGCAAGCTTCCGGTAGCGTTGCCGCTCAGGGCTGGTCGGGCAGAAACTCGTCCAGTGCCTTCAGCAGGGGTGTCATGAACATGTAGGCCGGACCACCGTGCATGATCACCGCCATGAAGCCGGCTTCCATTACTTCGTCGCGGCCGGCACCGTTTTTTACGGCCTGTTCGACATGGAAAGCGATACACCATTCACACTGTGCGGCTACCGCCAGCGCGACGTTGATCAGTTCCTTGTCGCGAATACTGAGTGCCTTGCCGGACTCGGCCTTGTTGAGAAACCCCAGGAAGGCATTGGTCTCGGTGGGGTATTGCTTGCGTAAGGTGCGGGTCAGTTTCATGACCTCGTCCAGCTTGTCCTGCATGTAGCTCATTTCGTCTCCATCTCGGCGCGGTACTCCGCCAGCATGGCCAGGTGGTTGAGCCGGGCACGCTTGAGCAGTGCCTGCTGCGCTGCCGGGATACGCTCTGTCTTGCCCGCCCACGCCTGTAGTGCTGTCTGTTGCAGGGCTCGTCCATAGGAAATACTCAATCGCCAGGGTGCATCCTGACCCGATTGATTAATGGCATTGAGGTTGGCCGTTGCTTCTTCCGGACCCTGCCCGCCGGACAGGAAGTTGATGCTGGGCACTGCCGCAGGCACGGTGCGTTTCAGTACCCTGAGTGTCGCCGTGGCCACCTCGCCGGGTTCGGCCCGACGGCAGTCCTTGCCGGGCAACACCATATTGGGTTTGAGGATCATCAGTTCCAGCGTGACGCGATGGCGGTGCAGGGCATGGAACACGGCGTGCTGTACAGCTTCGGTGACCCCGGCGTGACGATCGATGTCGTGGTCGCCGTCCATCAGCACTTCCGGTTCCACGATCGGCACCAGGCCTTCAGACTGGCACACGGCCGCGTAACGGGCCAGCATTTCCGCGTTGGTCTCGATTCCGTGTGGTGTGGGGACATGCTGGTCGATGGCATACACTTCGCGCCATTTGGCAAAGCGGGCTCCCTGTTCCCGGTAGCCGCGCAAACGTTCGGCCAGCCCATCCAGGCCCTGCGTAACCAGGTCACCGGGCGACAGCGCCAGCGGGATCTTGCCCTTGTCGACCTTGATGCCGGGGACGATCTTCTCTGCCCGGGCGGCCTCCGGAATGGCTTTCCCGTCATCGGTCTTCTGACCCAGAGTTTCTTCAAACAGGATAATGCCGCTGATGTATTCGCCCAGCCCGGCTGTCGTTACCAGCAGGCTGCGCCAGGCGCGGCGCTTATCCTCTGTCGATTCAACGTCGATAGCCCTGAAGCGTTTGGCAATGGTGGGTGAGCTTTCATCCGCAGCCAGTATGCCGCGGCCTTTCTGTACCATATCATTGATGGTGGCTTCCAGTTCCGTCGCGTATTGCATGGCAGTCTCCTCTGATGCCGGCATTCTGTGCCGGCCGGACTGGTTCGTCTGTAACCTGGGTGACAGCACACCAGTCGGGTAGGGAATAGGGTGTGTGCTCATTCAGCTGGATCCCGCTTACCTCTTGTTTGAAAAAGGCAAAAAATGACAGGCAGTGCAAAAACCGGATCATCGGACAGCAAGGCGCGCCTGGTGCTTGCCGTCGGCGTCTTTGACCACGAGGAAAAGGCCACCCGGGTAATCGAGAAGCTCATCGAGGAAGACTTTCCCGCAGACCGGCTCTCGCTATTGCGTAAAACCGGAGGACTGGGTGACGATATGCTGGGGCTGGCCTATACCAATACTGCCGAGCGCGTAAAAGCCTGGGGTGAGCACGGTGCTGTCTGGGGCGCGCTATGGGGTTTGCTGGCGGGTGCAACCGGTCTGTTTGTGTTGCCGGGTATCGGCCCGCTGCTGGCAGCCGGTCCCGTGGTCGAGGCGCTCGGCGGCGCGATTGCCGGTGCTGCGGTGGCCGGTGGTGGTATGGCGGGCGCGGCGCTTTTGTCGGAACTGGCCAGTGCGTTGCACCGGATCGGCATCCCGGAAGCGGATATCGAACTGATCCATGAGGCGGTAGACGCCGGTCACTATGTGGTGATTCTGCACTGCGATCCCGATCAGGCCGATCATTGCGCCATGCGCCTGGGCTGGGCGGGCGCCGAGCCGGTCACAATCATGCCGGTTGCCCACTAGCCCGCCAGGAAGAGTTGCCTCCCTGCAGGCCTGGGCCGTTGCGGGGAAGGCAGTTGCTCCGACAGGATCAACGATGAAACGTCGTTGTACGACATTTG
>JALSRZ010000142.1 GCA_026984515.1 Thiohalobacter sp.
ACTGACATAGTTGCCGATACTCACGGTAAACAGGGGAGCAAGACCGCCATCCAGGTACTCGGTATCGGGAAGCGCGCGTAACGCATCGGCCGGCGCAGCCGGTGCCCCCGTGCCGGACAGGAATGCTGCCGTGCGGGCTTTCTGGACCGACACATCGGTGCCGAATATCGGCGCATCCCGTCCTCGCACCAGGCCCAGGATGGTACCGTTGGTATCCACCACCGTGATCGACACCCGCGCGGCGGTACCGGTTGGCCTGCGGATCTGGGCACGCGCGCGGTTGGCCACCGATAGCGCACTGCTTAAAATCTGCCGGACCTCGGCTGCCGTCAGGGCATTGGCGGGATTACCCCCGGGCGTGTCGGTACCGGCGATCGGCCGGAAACGTTCGGTATTGGCATTGTCCACCAGCACAAAAGCATCCAGGGCGGCCGGATAATCCAGGGTATCCGGGCGAATACCCGAAGCCGGCTGTCCGAACGCGGTGCCGGCGATCACAGACGCCGCGTTATAACCGTTGACCGCCACCAGCTGCCCCACCCCGCCCAGTCCCGCAAAGGGCGGCGCGCTCGCCGGGTCGCTCAACAGGTCGGAAAACAGGGCGTCCGAGAAACGCAGGGTCTTACCGGCCACGGTAATCCGGTCGGCGCGGCGCTCAACGGGGGCGGCAAAGCCAAAGCTTCCCGCCACCGCGATCTGCTCATCCACGGCCTGGTCGAAATCGACGATGTCCTTGTCGAGGCTGTAGATGCCGTCGGCGATGACACCGATAGCCCCCACCGGCGTACCGTCCTTGTACAGGGGCAGGCCACCGGGATCGGCCGCCAGCCCCAGTGGTGATCGCTTCGGACCTGCATCGGCCGATCCACCGGCGAAGCGGCCCGACAGGTCGGAACAGGGCAACTGGCTGAACTGCACACCGAACAGCGGTCCGGAGCCCTGGTCTTTTTCGCGCGGATTGAAATGTTCCTGGATGATCTGGCTGGCGCTGCGCGTGGAGAACGCATTGCCTTCCGTCGACAGGTAGGCACCGGTAACAGCCTTGGCAATCGCAGCCAGTGTATCCGGGATGATATTGACCTCTTCGAGACCACCCGTGATACCTCCGCCGGAAGTAATCGTCACCGAAGTCAGCGCACCGTTCATCCGGAACACTGCCAGCACGTTACCCACACGGTCGACTACGGCGATGGTTGCCGCTACGCCGCGCGCCTGCGCCTCACCGACTGCCTGTGCGATCACGGTTTCCACGTCGGCCACGCTGAGGAAGCTCGAGGCGTTGGCGCAGGAACCGTCGCAGGATATCGCGACCGTCCCGGGACCGACACCGGTACCCCGGTCCCCCTTCGCATTACCGCCGCCATCGCTCAGACAGGCGCCCAGCAACAACGTCAGGCCGGCGACCATCAACGCACTGCAAAAGCGTTTTCCCATTGCTGTGTATTCAAGACTGGCAACACTCATTGGCTGCTTGACTCCTCATTCGGAAGGACAGGGCGTGCTGCAACACCGCGCTCCAGCGCAGTGTTCAGTAATCCCATCGACGGGTTATGAAAGACGTGGCAATCGACACAGCTGGAATCCAGTTTGGCGGCACTGGAGGTTCCGCCATGACATTCCCGGCAGGAATCGATCCCGGGCATGAGCACATCACTGCTCTGCTCCGACTCGCGGGCCTCGTGACAATCCTCGCATTCGACCATGGCGTGATCGCGATGAGCAAACACGGCATCCGGCATCCAGTGGCTGTTGATGCGTACCGGCTGTATACGCCACTCAGCTTCACCGGGTTCCGGCTCCTCGATGCGTTCCACCTCGTGGCAGGTATCGCATACCGAACGCTCGAAAATATCTTCGGCGGTCAGGTTGGCCTCCTTTTCCGCCCAGGCCAGCACCTGGTCGGGCGCCGGTGCGGGGCCGGAGCGGCCGGGTCGGCGCGGCGCCCGCCTGCGGACACTCGAACGCCGGACTTCCGGGTTCTGTTCCAGCGCCAGCTTGCTGTAATACTCATCCAGCGTGGCCAGCACCACGTCCACATCACCATGCGGCACTTCCCGGTCCGGGGCCTGCTCGTCAAATGCGAGACTGTGGCATGCCTTGCATTCACCGGCCATGGTGAACGGCTTCATCAGTGCCCCGGCAGCGTCTTCCACGTGGCAGTCTGCACATTCCATCACCTTGCGTTTGCCGCCGACCAGTTCCACGCCCTCCGGGTCCAGGTGTTTTTTATGATCGAACTTCAGGTTGGAGTGCTCCAGCAGCGGCGCCTGGTCCGTGCCGGCTTTCCGCGCCTGCCACCGGGTATCGCCGTCAGCGAATTCCGGTTCCAGCAGGGTAAGCCGGAAAGCGGGATGATCCTGTTCAAAATCCGCTACGGTGTCGAAACCGGTTGCCGCTGCATCGATGGCGTCCGCGTCGTCATGGCAGTCCGTACACAGGGCCTGGTCGCGGCGCACGATCTGCCCCGGTTCCTTGTGCTCCTTGTGGCAGTCCTGGCACTGCTGGTCCGACAGGGCGGCATGATGGTCACTGTCTTCGGGGACATGGTGATGCATTTCCCTGTGACAGGAAACGCAGGCCTGGCTGGATACCTGGTGGAATGCCTGCTGGTGGCAGACGTTGCAGTCATTGCCGATCTCCGGTGTACGGTGGGCGGTCGCCAGCGGCCCGGTGGACCAGAAGTTGTCGCTGGGCAGAAAACGCTGATCTCTCAACATTCCGGCAATGTCCTCACTGAAGAGTCCGGCCAGCGGCACAATGAACGCCAGCAACAGCACCACTGACGATAGCAACCAGGCCAGCCTGGATTTCGAGATCCAGGTGTACTGCGCACGCTGCTTGACGAAGTCACCACTCGCCAGCATGGCCTCATCGTCTGTCGTGCCGTACTCGACCTGGATGGCGAGATCGAAACCCGGCTGTTCCGGCAGCAGCACAAGCCGGTGTGCCCCGACCCGGATCTCGTCGCCCGGGCTGAGTACCGCCACCCGGACCGGCTTGCCATTGAGTTCGACCTGCGCCGTGCTGCTGGCGCGCAGTTCCAGGCTGCCGTCGTGCTTCCTGGCAATGCGGGCGTGGTGCACCTCGATGTCCGGACCCTGCAGGGAAATACCCTGGTCCGCACCCCGGCCGATGGTAAGCACGTCGGTAAGCAGCTCGCTGTCACGATATTCCAGGCTCTCCTTTCCACGACCGGTTACACGGCGAATCAGGCAATACATGGCGCTACCAGTACAGGAACACAGTAACGATATGCACCGTCAGTACGACCAGCAGCGCGAACGTCACCGGCAAATGAATATACAGCCAGGTCCTGAGACGTGACTGCAGACGATTATCGATGCGCAGCACGTTCAGCAGCCTGCGCCGTTCGGTAAACAGGTCGATGAGGTCCCTGAGCACCACCGTCTCTTCCCCGCCCCGGCTGGCAGCCAGCTGATCCGCCAGGTAGGCCAGTATCGCGCCCTGGTTGCGGTTGCCGGACAGTTTCGACCCGGAGCCGTCTGCGCCCGGCAGCAACACCCTGGAACGATCCTGACCGAGTACCAGCTGGTAGGCATCCGGTAATACCGCGGTGCGTTCAATGGCGCTGCTGACCGCCGTCTGCACATCGGGCAGCGTGGCTGTCGCCAGGCGCTGGCCGCGTCGATCCAGCTCTGCGATCCGGGTATAGATCTCGTTACGACCCTGTCCCGCAAGATTGGCGGCGATCTTCTGCGGCAGCACCCGGTACAGGTAGACGCCGTAGAAGCCGCTGAAAATGACTACACACATCAGCAGGTAGGCGAGCGAGTGCACGTTCCAGCCGAGCTCGCCGGTGGAATGCAGGGTAGCGACGACCAGCAGCGCCATACCGAAATACACGTGGCCGGACAACCAGCCCTGCAAAGTGCCTGCACCGGATTCGTAAGCGCGCTTGCGAACCCCGAACAGGGCCAGCCAGACAATCAGCAGTGCACCAATGGTTCCGGTCGCATAGCCGTACCAGGTGCCGCCGTTCGCCCCCTCCGGCGAGTCATACAGCAGGAACAACAGCACGGCAATCGCGGTCAGGGAGAACGCCTGCAGCAGGTATCTTGCGTTGCCGAATTCAAGAAAGGACTGGTACATTATCCATACACCCGCTGCTGGCCGGTCTAGCCCGCATTTCTCCCCGGGTTCCGTAGCGAGGCGGTGGCAGGTCGTGTGATAAGCGGCGTTCGCGACCGAGGGCCGCGCAGGCATAGTCGACACGATGTCGAGCAGCCCGACCGAGTGAACGCCGCTTAGCGCGCGGCATGACGCCGCCGCAGCAGGAAGTCGGTGAGAAATGCGGGCTAGAACAGCACATGTCGATTGGCCACTTTGCTGAATGCCTCCGGCTTCACCCGCCACGCCGCACCGGTAGGACAGGACCGCACACAGGCCGGACCGCTATCCAGATCCTTGCACAGATCACATTTCACGGCCTTTTTCCCGGCGCCACCGGCGCTGCTGCCGGCCGGAGAACGCCGCCTGCCGCCGAACAGGCGTCCGAGAAAACCGTTACCGGCCGGTTTTGCCAGCGACGCCATACTGATGACCCCGTAGGGGCAGTTGTTGTAGCAGTTGCCGCAGCCGATGCAGGTCGTATGGTCGATAAAGACCTCCCCGCCCTGGGTGCGCAAAATGGAATTGGTGGGACAGTCCTTCATGCAGTGAGGCTGTTCGCAGTGCCGGCAGGAGACCGGCACATGGATACCGGCAAACGACGGGCCCGCCTCGCGCCTGAGGCGGGAAACACCCTGGTGGGTACCCGCACAGGCGGCCTCGCAGTTGTCACAGCCGATACACAGGGATTCATTGATGATCAGGGCATCCGTGGCCTCACCCAGCCCGTGATCCATGAGAAAACGCACAATCTTTCCCCGCGCCGGCACGGATTCCATGTCGATGTAGGTAGCCATCCCGGCACGCAAGCGCTCCTGCATCCGCCCGACCAGCGACGGGTCTTTCCGGATCAGTTCCAGCAGTTCGCTGCGACCTGTTTTGATGGTTTCCAGCGCCACCTCCGCGCAGGCCGTCTCGGTATAGCGGCCGATGTTCATGATCGAGGCTTCGCCGATATAGCCGCCGGAATGTACATAACCGACGATCACGGGGCCATCATCGGTTTCCCGGTGCAGGGTTACGGAACCGGAGCGTATGACATGCAGGCATTCGCCGGTTTCGCCTTCGCTGAACACCGCTTCCCCGGGGGCATAACGTTTCAGTTCCACCCGTGCGGCGATCCCGAGTAATTCCTCGACGGACAACGAGGGAGTGAATACCTCCTGCAGCACCCGGGCGATAAACAGCTGGTCTATACCCTCGCGGACGGAATCGATACTGGCAAGCAGCTTGTTCATGATCCGCCGCGGGGTCTCGATCAGCAGGCAATCGCTCTGTGCAGTAGCGGTATTGCTGCGCCGGCGTCCGGATATCAGGCTGATCTCGCCAAAAAACTGCCCCTGTCGTACCAGGTGGGTATAACCCTCCCCTGAAGAAAGCCCGATTGTGATTTCACCATCGATGACCGTAAAAAAGCTGTTGGTGTATTCACCCTCGCGGTAAATAATATCACCGGCACGGAAGGTCGCGATATCACTCTCCAGCATGAACTCGCGGAACATCAGCGGATTGATCTCGGCAAACATGGGCACGCGTTGCTGCAGCAGGTTCATGCAGACATCGACATCCAGTTCGTAGGGCAGGCGCTGCAGACGTTCCGCCAGCAACTCGTGATCCGCGGGTTTGATGTCCCGCCCCAGCAGGTATTCAACGACCTCGTAGCCCTGGTTCATTGCCTGCTTGATGAGTGGGTAGCCACCCAGTGCGCCGACCACGTACAGGCCCTGTACGGAGGATTCATAACGGGTGCTGAGGGTGGGCAGCGCGGTGGGCTTGTCATTGGGAAATTCGATACCGCAGGATTCGACAAACCGCCTGGGGGGGATTGCTCCCAGGCGCGCAATGATGCGGTCACAGGCCACCTCGGCTTCGCCGTTCTCCGTCTTCAGCACCAGCAGACCCGGTTTCCCCGCTGCCTTGCCGGTCTCAACCCTGGCCACCGTGCTTTTGTAAAAACACTGGATGGATCCTTCCTCGATCGCCGACAGCATCTTGTCGATATTGGCCGGTTTGGCGCGGGCAAATTCATCGCGGCGATTGACGATGAACACTTCGTTCTGTCTGGCCAGCCCAAGCGCATTCTCGATGGCCGAATCACCCGCCCCGATCACGACGATGGATTCATCCCGGTATTCGTCCGGGTCATCCAGGGTATACTGGATAAAAGGCAGGTCACCCCCGGGCGCATCCACCTTGCGCGGGTTGCCCTGCACGCCGATTGCCAGCACCACCTGCTCCGCCCGAACCGTGTCGCCGTCCGCCAGGGTCAAGGTAAAGTCGCCTTTCTGACCCTGGATGGCGGTGACTTCCGCCTGGTAGCGGATATTCACCCCGTGTTCGCGGAGACCGGTATCCCACACGCCGAGCACCTGCTCCCGGGTTCCGACATCAAAGCCGATGTCGCTGCGCAGCGGCAGGTAGGATGGCTCTGCCATCACCAGCTTGCCCTTCTGGTAACGCTGGATGGTATTGGAAAACGTCCCGGTGGATTCGAGCAGAATGTGCGACTGGCCCAGTTCGGCGGCGTGCACGGCTGCACTCAGGCCGCCGGGACCCGAGCCTACGATAGCCACTGTGACTGCTTCCTGAGTCATGTCCTGTTCCGTCCCGGCACCGGTCAGCACCAGCGCTTGATTACAAACAATATCGTACGGTTTAAACGCGGCCCCATTACCTGCTCGCCAGTGCTGCGCGCATCCCGCCAGGTACAGGCAACCGTGCGCTGCCGCCGACCACCGGCGGGAACAGGAACTCACCGGCTTCATGCCCGGCATATTTGATAGGCGCATATTGCGGGTTCTGCGCAATACGTGCAGACGCGGCATCGCTCTTCACCCTGGCCTGCACATTACGATACAGGGTGAACCCCTCCAGGATGCCGGTATTGTTCTGCAATACATCCAGGAAAGCGGTGGCAAACACGGAATGTTCCCCGCCACTTGAATCCAGTACCGGCTGCACCCCGCCCGAGCTCAACACCAGGCGAGCCCGTACCCGGGACATCGCCGCGTACCATTTCTGTTTCTTGTTCGCTGTCATGCCGGTATCCAGGCGTGACACGGAAGAGCGCGTCAGTGTGCCTGAATAACAGGAATCCGCCACCACCAGGATATGTTTTGCTGCCATTACATTGAGGATATCGGTAATCGCAACATTCGATATCCAGTTTGTGCTGCTGTCGGTTTCCGAATCGACCGGCAGCCAGTAACCGCGCAGGTTCCGGTTGTCCAGCTCACCGTGGCCGGCATAGTAAATCAGCAGGTTACTATCTTCATCCAGCTCCTTTCGCAGCCGGTTCAGGGCGGAAAGAATGGTGTAGCGGTCCGCGTCCAGCAACAGCGTCGTTTTAAAGCCGTACCGCTTCTCCAGCACGGCCGCAACGGCACTGGCATCACTGCGCGCAGTGCCCAGGTCAGGCAGATTGCGGTAATGGTCATTGCCGATCACCAGTGCATGAAAGGTTCCGAATGAAACGCCTGCCATACGGGCTTTTCCGTGGCCGGGCTCTGCAGCAGGGCTTGCTTTCTTCTCTTTGGCGGGCTGGATGACAAAATCGAGTTTGGTGCGCTGCCCTGACCGGTCCACTGCCACAGCATGGACCGGGGCATCAGCGGCCTGCAAGCGGATGCTTGACTGGAACAGGCCTTGCTCGTCAACCTTCTGGGACACGTCGTTGACCCGGAACGACAGCAGCTCCTCGACCGGTGTCACGCGGCCGATGATCTCGATCTCGGGGACGATGGAGCGCAGGCGTATCACCGGGGTACCGCGCGTCAGTGCAATCGGTGGCTCAATGATCTCGATGGACGGACCCAGCGCTACCGGAATCTCTACCGCTGCAAATTCCGACACGTCAGTGACTGCTGCTGTACCGACCGACGCCGGGGCAGCTGCCGCCTGCATTTTTTCGATCTCCTGTTTCTGCCTGTCAATCTCCGCCTGCCGGTTCTGCAACTCCTTTTCCAGCGCGGCAATGCTGGTTGCCGACGCAGCGCCCTGTACCGCCAGCGCCTGTTGCGATAACTCCAGCTGGGACTGCAGCGACTCAATCTCCCGGTTGCGGGTGTTCAGCACCAGCTCCAGCTGCGAACGCTTCTGCTGTACGTCGCGCAGCTGTTTGTTCAGTTGCGCCTCCCGTTGCCGTGTCTGTGCTTCCAGTCGGCTGATTTCGTTTTGCTGGTTTTTCACTGCCGCGTCCAGCTCCTGAACCCGGCTCGACCACAGCGCTGCGCGGGCTGCATCGCGGTCCTGTTGCTGCGACAGGGCGCGCTTTGCCATCGCCAGTTCGTTGCGCGTACTGTCAAGCTCGATCCTGCGTCGTTCCATCAATCGACCGGACTGCTCGAGCGCTGCCTGCAAGCGCCCTGCCTCTTCCTGCTGTTGCTGTAATTCGGTGCCCAGCCGTTTCTGATCACTGCGCGTATCGCTCAACTCACGCTGCAGTGACGATACCGCTACACCACGCTCCTCGATCTGCACGCGCAAGGCGGCAAGTTCCCGGTCCCGCTCCCTGAGCTGCCTGCGCAGGGCCTGGTCCCTGTCACCCGAGGATGCCTGAGCACCTTGCAACTCGCTATGCATGCTGCGGTTGGCCTGCTCCAGCCTGGCAATGTCACCCTTCAGCCTGTCGATCTCGCTTGCCAGGCTGTCACTCCGGGTCTGAAGGCGCACTTTCTCCAGCTCTGCCGCCTCGCCACCGGCGCGGCTGACTGAAAGCTGACTGCGGGTCTTCTCCAGTTCTTTCTGCAGGGCTGCCACATCCCGGTTGCGCTGTACCACACCGGCCTGCCCCTGCTGCAGTTCACTGCGCAACTGCTCGATGTGTTGCTGCTGTGCCGCCATCTTCGCGATCAGCTGCTGCCGTTCGCTGGTCAGCTGGTCCAGCCGTTTTTGCAGTTCATCCGCTGACTCGCTGCCGGCAGGTGCCGCAAGCGGTGCGCCCGCAGTCGTTTCCGCTCCGGCCTGTTTACGCACCTCGATCTGCTTTGCCAGCTGCACCACTTCCGCCTCGGACGCCTGCAGGCGCGCCTGGCGTTCCCTGATTTCGCGCTGCATACGTGCGGTTTCGCTGCGTAAACCGCTGACCTCGGTGCGTAACTGCTCCGTCTCGGCCGCTGCGGATTTGCGCCGGGCCGCCTCGATCGACGAGACAAACTCCAGCTCACCCGTGGACAGGCCGGAGGCCTTACGGTACCAGTTCATGGCTTTCACCAGGTCCTGCTCGACACCCAGTCCGCTTTCATACAGGTAACCCAGATTGATCTGCGCGCGCGAATAATTCTGTGCCGCAGCTTTCAGGTACCACTGCAGGGCCACCTGGTAATCAGGCAATACGCCCAGGCCCTTTTCATAGATTTCCCCGACGTAGGTCTGCGCCGCGGGGTCACCTTCCTGTGCACGGGGCAACCAGATTTTCAGGGAAGTGGAATAGCTGGCCCGGTCATAGGCCACGTACTCGCCACCGCGGATCTCACAATCCACGGCCGTGGTTTTGATAGCGCGTCGTTGCGTAAGGTAGGTAAATTGCTGACCGAGTTTATGCAGCTGGCCTGGCAGGAGACAATCAACCACCAGCAGCTGATCGGGATCGCCGGCGGCGGCAGCACTGTCCGCCCGGTCACCGGTGGTGCTGCAACTAAAAACAGAAAGAGCGAGGGTCAGTGCGCTGGCTGACCGTACAAACCGTTTGACGGGCAACACGCGCACCTGACTCACCAGCCTTCCGGTCGGGCCGTCAAACAGCCCTGACCATAACGACAAAGCGCACCCGCTTCGTCACCGGATACTGGCATCTCCCGCTCCTCGTCCCGACTGGTATTATTATCCGCTGCGACAATCGGACCAAAGTCGACAGTCACGCGATTGTTTTTCCTGCTATTTATTCTTGCCCGGATTTTTCACCGGTAGACCATAAATTTAGCACACCCCGTCAACAAGTCAATGAACCGGCTGCTTGCCGGATCTATTCGGAGGACTCCAGGCGCTCGATCTCCTGGATCCCCTGCCGCGCTGCCTGGTTATCCGGGTCCATGCTCAGCACCATCTGGTAGGCGTCCCAGGCATTGGCCCCGGGTGGTTCCTTCAAACGCCCGATGGCCATGTGCGCCTCGGCACCCTGCAACAGGCGATTGATCCTCTCCTGGCTGGCGGCGTCACGCCGCGGTGGATCCGCCGCAACCGGGACTTCAACCCCTGTTTTTTTTCCGCTTACCTGTGCTGCGCTTTCCGGTTCCTGTATGGAGCGCCAGCTGTCCGCATAGAAATAATAGCCAAGGCCCGCCAGCGCAAATACCGGGACCAGGACAAGTAACGCCACGAACCACCGCTTGCCCGGTATTGTTTGCGCTCCACCAGGTAACACAGGTTCAGCAGCCAGGTCACCCGCTCCTCCCGGCACCCCGATCTCGGTCGGGGCTTCTGCGCTGTTTACCGGCGTTTGCGCTGCGGAGGTGCCGGCAGCAGCCTCCACGCTGCTATCTGACCGGTTACCCGGATCGTAGACCCTGGAAGAAGGCGCCATCACCGTCCGGTCGTCGGAACCCGGGCCGTACTCAACGGCCCGGTTCCCCATCACGTTGTCCAGGGCCTGGATCAGCTGCCGGGCATCGGCATATCGCTCATCCGGGTTCTTGGCAAGCAGTCGATCCACGATCGGCTGATAAACCGACAGGTGTTCGGGCAATGGCGGTGCCGGCTGATTGAGGTGCATCAGGGCAGTGGCAAAGGCATCATCACTGCTGAACGGACGCTTGCCGGTCAATAGCTCGTACAGGACGATACCCAGGCTGTACAGGTCGGAGCGCCCGTCCAGTTTTGCCGCACGCGCCTGCTCTGGGCTCATGTATTCCGGGGTACCGATGGCATAGCCCATTTGCGTGAGCTGCTTGTCCGATTCCAGTGCCTTGGCAATGCCAAAGTCCGTGAGCGTAGCCTCGCCACCTTCCCGGAACAGGATATTGGCCGGTTTGATATCGCGGTGAACGAAACCGTGCTCGTGCGCGTAGCCCAGCGCGCCGGCGATACTGCGGATGATAGTCAGTGCTTCCTGTGCACCCAGCGGTGATTTCAGACGATCGGTGAGACTGCCGCCATCGACGTACTCCATGGCCATGTAGTAGGTGTTGTTATGGCAGCCGATATCGTAGATATTGACGATGGAGGGATGCCTGAGCCTGGCAACGGTTTTACCCTCTTCGATAAAGCGGGCACAGAATGTCTTGTCCATCACCGGCGCGGAATGCATGACCTTGAGCGCAATCTGGCGCTCCAGCGACTCCTGTATACTCAGGTACACGGTGGCCATGCCCCCTTCGCCGAGCACCGACTGAATCTGGTAACCGGGAATTTCCAGGGAATCCGTCATGTCGGCCAGTATAACAAGTTAACCCACTGTTTATAGATGGAAAGCAAACCCGGAACTCAAACAAACCCGGCAATTCCCCTGCACGTGAGACCGGGAAGGCGCCTGGCGTACAGCCCGTACCCGGGTTTCCTGCTGTGGGCACTGCTGGCTGCCGTACTGACGGGTTGCGCGATTTCGCAGCACAGAGACATCGATCAAACGGCCCGTGCCTCGGGGTTTGAACGCCGCGTGGTGCAGGGCAAGCGTTTTCAACACGTAATATGGCTGAACCGGCCTGCCCGGCCCGGTGACGTGCTGCATGTCTACCTGGAGGGCGACGGCAGTCCCTGGATACGGCAGGTGTGGGTTGCCTCCGATCCTACCCCGGAACGACCACTCATGCTGAGGCTGATGCGGATGGACGATGTCCGCAGTGTGTACCTGGGCCGACCCTGTTATTTCGGCCTGGCAAAACAGCCGGTCTGTGAAGCCCGCTACTGGACCGGCGCCAGGTACTCGGAAGCGGTCGTAGCCAGCCTGCAACAGGCGCTGCAGCGGATCATCGACGAGACCGGTGCCGGCGAGCTGGTTTTTATGGGGCACAGCGGCGGTGGCACCCTGGCCATGCTGCTGGCCGAACGATTCCCGCAAACGCGCGCACTGGTAACGCTTGCCGGCAACCTGGACATCGACGGCTGGACCGAACTGCACGGCTGGCTGCCGCTGCACGAGTCGCTGAACCCCGCCACCCGCGAGCCGCTTTCCCCGGCCATCTACCAGTTACACCTGGCCGGCTCCGATGACCGGGCCATCCCGCCCGCCCTGATCGAAGCGGTAGTCGCGCGACAGCCCGGCGCCCGCCTGGTCGTCATCCCGGGCTTCAGTCACACCTGCTGCTGGGAAAGGATCTGGCCCGATGTCCTGCGGGCTAGAATTCCCAGCGCCCCCCGGCCGTGAAGATATGCTCACTGATATCCTCCAGGCCCAGCCAGGTTTCATATTGCAGGAAGCCCTGCAGCCCGCCCTTCGATACCGCCGAAATCCCCAGTGAAAGCGAACCATAATCAGAATCCAGTGAATCCGTGCGGGTAATCAGCGGTGTACCGGTAAAATCACTGACATAGCGCGTTTTGACCACATCCGCATCGCTGCTGAACTCGTGTATCCACTCCAGACTGGCCCGCGGCACCAGCACTCCAAAACTCTGGCTCATCGCATAGGCGATCTGCCCGCCCAGCACACCGGTCAGTGAATCCGCGCTCTGGTCTTCCACAGCAATATTGAGCCCGCCCGCGCCCTTTTCCTGGTAGCCGTCAACGTCCAGGTCCACATAGGTCACCCGTGTGTACGGGCCATAGGACAATGCCCTGTGATTGAACGTATACCCGGCACCGCCACTGAGAGTAACCGCGTCACCATCGGTATTCGCCTTTGCCGTTGCGTTCTCGCCGGGCTGCGCCGTGTTGGAGGTATAAAGGACCCGGCGCTTGATGTCATAGTCATTGCTGACATAACCGGCCATCCCCTCCAGGTAGAAACTGTCCAGGTAATAGGTGCTGTAAAGCGTGACGCCATAGCCGTCCAGGTCCACGTCACCGCCGGCCACGGTGGCCGATTTGTCGTAGTCTGCCTTGACCCGGTTGTAACTGCCGGCCACACCCATTACAAAGTTGCCGGTAAAGCGGTAGTCCACTCCGGCAGTGATACCCAGAGTGTCGAAATCAAAGCCGTCTTCCTTGTCCGTCCCGTCCTTGTCGCCGGTACTGACCAGGCCGTTGATAAATGCACCGAGTTTGCTGACCCGGAGACCGCTGTCGTCACCGGCTGCGCCTCCACCGCGCCGTCCGTCCCGGGCGGCCATCCGGTCGTAGGCCAGCAGGGACGATTCGTTGCCCTTCAACTGCAGGTGCGCAAGACTGACCCCGCTTACACCGGTACGCAACTCGGTCAGCCGCAAGCCCACGTTGGCAACCTGTCCACTGGAGGTTTCCGTCGTAAATGAACGCGCAGTGAGTCCTTCTTCGCCGGACACCTGCTGCAACGCGGCATTGAGGTCACTGTCGGACAGACCCAGGCTGAAGTTGGAACTCCCGGTGCCATCGTTGTCGTTGGCAGTCTGCACCAGGCGGCGACAGGCCTCGAACAGGGCCTGCTGGTCCGGGGGCAACGTGCCCGCCCCGCCACCGGCTGCGCCCATCTGCGGGCACAGCACGTTGATCGCCGTTCCCGTATTGGACTGCAACTCGCTTTGCCCCGGACGGTTACTGAGCGCAGCGCTCACTGTAGCCGGAACCAGTAGCGCGGCGACCACGCCTGCACCCAGGACCCGGTGTGGATTGCATCTTACGGAAGGACTGTACTTTCGGTCGACCAGAAAACCTGCGTGATCAATCATCGCTGCCTGACTCCTCTATCCCGTTTTATACTCTTATAGAATCCCTGACTGGTTTGTTACCCGTCCTCCCGGACAGTGCCGGTTAGACAGATGAATCAGGGGTTCCCTTTATTTTCATTTTTTACCTGCCCGTTGCTCTGCGGGCAGTTAACTCATTCTGGCTGCTGCCGTTTATTTGTCAAGTTTTACGACGGCTTCGCGTGGGACAGGCGGGCATTGCGCCCTGAAAAGGTTAGTGGCGCGCTGCGTGCACTACTCACCCGCTACGGGTATTTGGATCCCGCGGGTCAGAGCACACATGCATCAATTCGAATCCTGTGCAGTCTTCGCGACAAACAGAAAATCCCCGAACTCGTGGTTGCTGCCTTTCAGGGCAGCGTATTCCGGCACCTGGTCGAGACCCAGTTCATTGGCCCTGCGCGTAACCTGCTCCCGCACCTGCTGGAACAGTCGACCGCCATCGAGCACCGAATCGTTGGCTTCCAGCGCCTCGATAAAGGCACTGGCAAATACGGAATGGCCGCCGCTGCCGCCATCAAGCACCGGCTCCAGTCCGCCCGACGTCAGCACAATACGGGCCCGGTTGGCCGCCATTACCTGCAACCAGCGATTCCTCGCGTCTTCTGACATACCAGGATCGAGATCCGAAGTGGCTGCCCGGTTCATGGCACCGCTGTAGCAGGAATCCGCGACGATCATGATGTGTTTGGCGGACATGCGGTTGATCGCATCGGTAATATCTACGGTGGAGATCCAGTTGGCGGGAGTATCCGGCTCTGCGTCCGCGGGCAGCCAGTGCCCGCGCATATTGAGCCGGTCGTACTCACCATGACCCGCATAGTAGATCAGCAGGTTATCCTTCTCGGTAAGCTCCTTTCGCAACTCGCTGAGTGTTTTCAGGATCTCATAACGGGTGGGATTCATGAGCAGTCGCGTGGAAAAACCGTATTGCTGTTTGAGTATTTTATTAACCGCCTGTGCATCGGTCACCGCGGTTTCCAGGTTTCGATAGTGGGCGTAATCATTGATGCCGATAACCAGCGCATGGTACCGGCCAAAATCTGAACCGGAATCCACTGCACCACCCGGCGGCGCAGATGCAACATCGTCCGGCGGCAAAACCAGCCAGAAATCACGCTTGTCCCGGTTGCCGTTTACATCAACGGCCACAATTTCAACATGGGTGCGTTGCTTGTCTATGGGTACGGCATGTTTGAATACGCCCTGGTCAGACGTTTCCAGCAGCTGCCCGTTAAGGCTCAGCGAAACCAGCTTTGCCGGGCCGCTCACCTTGCCGACAATCAGTCGCTGGTCGGTATCCCTGTCGGACAGCACCTGGCTGGCAGACCGCGTCAGCGGCGGGTCGAGTATGTCAATCAACAGCTCGCCAACGGTCTGTCTGGCAACCACCGGGACCGGGCGTGCGGAAGGCGCCGGAACAGCCGGTGCCGCCGGTGGGGGTGACGGCGCGGCAGCAGGCGGCGCTACGGGAGCCTGCACAGCGGGCTGAACCCGGATATTGATATCATCACGCCGGCGCCGGTAATCACGGTTCTCCCGTGTTTGCGCCATCACCGACTTTGCCTCTTCGCGAGTCACCCACAACACTTCATAACGGGTGAGCGAAGAACTGGACCTGAGCAATATCTGGTAGAGTTTTTCGCCGGGCCGGTCCGGGTGGTCGCAGTCGCCCTGCTGGATCTTGAACAGGCGGCTCTCTTCGAAACTGCTGAAGCCGTTGCCTCCGTAGCACTCGGTAGTCTCAACGGTCACCTGCTCGGACAGCGCGTCAAAACTGGTCAGTGACAGCAGCAGGGGAAGCAGGTACAGGGCATATCGGCAGCGAAGCAACTTGATTTTCTCCTGGGCGGAAAGCGGGTCTGCGCTACTTTATATATCAACTTGTTTTCACCATCCGGCGAACAGGCCCGAGCGGGCATCGTAGCGAATACCCTCGATAAATCAAGCTCCGCCCGGCTGACCCCGCCACTGTTCAGGGCAGCACCCATGGGCCCGCCCGCCAAAGAGTCCTTCCTCATAACCCGGGCAGGGATCTTTGCCCACCGTGCACCGGACTCCTGGCTGAGGTGATGTACAGGCGGGGTTCAAACATCGAAAACCCCTTTTACTACAACCCTCTGCCACAGCCCATGTAGAAAACAGTGGGTAGATAGGAGTATAGTCCAGATACTGGCTCACGCCAGCGCCCCCTCACAGCGGGCATCAAAAACATAAGATCACCAAAGGGAGAAAATCGAGTGAACAGAATTTTCCGGCACTTACTTCTCGCAAGCGCATGCATTTCCCTGCCGGTATCAGCAGGCTGGAATCCATTCGAAGCCAAAACAGAGACCAAGGTCACCTCGGGCGCAGACGCACCAGGCATCCAGGATGCCCAGAACGAGGCCTACAATGGCCCGAAGGCAAGGGTCGCCGTATCCCGCTTTACCAACAAGTCGCACGGCGCGGGCTGGTACAACAGCCAGATCGGTGACGGCATGGCCGACCAGCTGACCACGGCGCTGGTCAACAGCGGCCGTTTCATCGTTCTTGAGCGTCAACAGCTCAGCGATGTCATGGCGGAACAGGACCTGGGCGCCACCGGACGTATCCGCGGCGATACGGCGGCCCCGATCGGTCAGATCGAAGGCGCCGAACTGCTGATCACCGGCGCCGTCACCGAATTTGAAGGCAACTCCGAAGGTACACGAGCGACCGGAGGCGGGCTGCTGGGCAGCGTAGTGGGCGCGGTAACCGGTTCAGTAAAAAAGGCGCATATGGCCATCGATATCCGCGTCATTGACACCAAAACATCGCGCGTGCTGCTGGCAACCAGTGTTGAAGGGTCAGCATCCAACGTTGATGTCGGCGCACTGGCGGGCGGCCTGTTCCGGGCCAGCGGATCCACCAGCGCACTGGCGGGCGGCCTCAGGAGCTGGAAAAACACGCCCAACGAGAAAGCACTGCGAATCTGCATTAATGAAGCAGTCAATTTTATCGTCAGCAAAACGCCGCCGATTTACTACCGGCATTGAGCTTTCCAGGGCGAGTAGCAGACGTGGTCGGGATATACGCAGGGAAGCGTATGCAGTCAGGCACTGAGCACGGCGTACCATCTTGTAACGAAAACCATGGAAAGAGCAAAACCGAGTCCCGGAACGGTAAGACTGAGCGACTACCGCTACCCGGGTGAGCTATGGTCCCTCATCATCACGTTCACACTGATCACCCTGGTCTATGCCCTGCTGATCTGGATATTCCCGAATGACCTCGGCCAGATAGGGAAAGCACTGGCGTTTACCCTGGCCGGTATCACCGTATACGTGCTTTTCGTCCTGATCCAGCAGCGCGCAGCCACTGGTACCCTGGTACGCGCCAGCCCGCGCCAGTTTCCCGAACTGCATGACCTGTCGATGGAAGCAGCCGCCCGGCTTTCCATGCGACCGGTGCGTGTGTATGTAAAGCGTGCGGCGGGGATGAAAGTGTACCCGCTGGGGCTGTGGAGCAAACCGCTGATCGTGGTTACCTCATCGATGGTCGATCACCTGGAGAAAGAAGAGCTGCAATTTTTTATAGCGCGTGAACTGAGTCATATCCACGCCGGGCATACCTGGCTCAGGGTGCTGCTGAAACCGGTAGGTTCAGACGTGGCGGTCATCGGGAGACTGCTCAACACCATGATTTTCGGCGACTGGGTGAACCGCTCGGAACTGACTGCCGACCGGGGCGCGTTCATAGTCTGTGAATCACTGACCACTTCCATCCGTGCCATGCTCAAGTTTGCCGTGGGCGTCAATCTGTTTAACCAGATGGACATCGAGGAATTTCTTGACCAGATACACGATGTGGACAATATAGGCAGCCGCCTGACGGCGCTGGTTGCAGGCCAGCCCTACCTGACACACCGGGTCCGGAAGCTGACTGAATTCGCCCTGTCGGCCGACGTGCAACGCCTCATGCGGGAGGAGCATACCCGGACCCGGATACTCAAGAACCTGCCGAACGAGTTTGTTCAGTCGGGCAAGCGCAACCCGCCATCGAGACAGCCGCAACCCTTGCTGGTATCTGCCGCTGACAGGCAGCGATTCATGCTGGACAAGGAATGCACCCGCATCGGCAGAAGCCAGGAAAATGACATCGTTATAGAACACGGCAGGATCAGTCGTCGGCACGCCGAAATTACCAGACGCGGGCAGGCCTATTATATTGTGGACAAGGGCAGCAGTAACGGCGTCTGGTTAAACGGAAAGAAAGTAGCAGAACCGACCAGGCTGGCATTCGGAGATCACATCCTGATTGCCGAACAGGAATACCTGTTTACGCAGGAATCCTGAGCCCTGGTAGACGTGCCGCCCCCGGGGAACGAGCGCTCAGGAAATCACCCGGCCGCAGAGCGCCATCAAACCGCCCGGGAACAGGCCCAGTAACAGTATCGCCAGACCGTTGGCCGTCAGGCCGAGGCGCAGGTCGAAATGTGGCGCCAGCGGCTGATCGTCTTCCGCCTTGTCGAAATACATGACCTTGATGATGCGAATGTAGTAATAGGCGCCGATAACGGAGAAGAACACAGCTGCGGCAGCCAGCCAGATCATGTCGACATCAACTACGGCCTGCAGCACAGACAGCTTGGCATAAAAGCCAACGGTCGGCGGCACACCCGCCATCGAGAACATCAGGATCAGCATCATGAACGCAAACCAGGAATTGCGCTGGTTCAGGCCCCTGAAGTCGTCGATCTCATCGGCCTCGAAACCCGCCCGGCTGAGCAGGATAATCATGCCGAATGCGCCGGCCGCCATCAGTGCATAGGTGATGATGTAAAACATGGCCGCGGCATAGCCCTGCTGGGTACCCGACAGGATGCCCAGCAGCAGGAAGCCCACGTGCGAAATGGTCGAGTAGGCCAGCATACGTTTCAGGTTGGTCTGTGCGATTGCCACCACGTTGCCGATGGCCAGCGACAATACTGCCAGCACCACCAGCATCCCCTGCCACTCGGACTGCAGGGCACCGATGGATTCCACCAGCAGTCGCATCACCATGGCAAACGCGGCGATCTTGGTGGCACTGCCGATAAACAGGGTAACCGGGGTCGGGGCGCCCTGGTAGACGTCAGGCACCCACATGTGAAACGGCACCGCACCCAGCTTGAAGGACAGGCCGACCACGATGAACGTCGCGGCAAAGACCAGCGGGACGCTGGCCTCCTGCCCTTTCAGGCTGTCTGCAATCAGGCCGATATCCAGCGTGCCGGTCAGGCCGTACAGGATCGACATGCCATACAGCAGCATGCCGGACGCCAGTGCGCCCAGCACAAAATACTTCATGGCGGCTTCGGAACAGGGATACGAATCGCGGTTGAAGGCCACCATCGCATACAGCGACAGCGACAGCAGTTCCAGGCCCAGGTAGACGGTCAGCAGACTGTGCGCGGAGACCAGGATCATCATACCCAGCATGGCGAACAGGCCCAGCACATAGTACTCGCCCCGGAACAGTTTTCGTTCCGCAAGATAATGTCGCGAGTACAGGAATGCCAGGAAGGTGACCAGGTAGATAAACACCTTCAGTGTACTGCCCATGGCATCCGCGATATAGGTGCCGAAGAACGCCAGCTCGCCCTGCCCGCTCCCGGTCGTCATGGTGATGACCGCGGCAAATACCAGCGTGAACTGTGCCAGCCAGTAGCTGATGGCGCGCTCCCGGTCCTTCAGGAACAGGTCCAGCACCAGGATCGCGCAGGTCATCGACAGCACGAAGATTTCGGGCAGGATCAGCATAAATTCAGCAGGCGCAACGATCATGAGTTTCCCTTACAGCTTCGATACCGAAATGTGAGCGACCAGGTTCTGGATACTGACCTGCATCACTTCCACCAGCGGCGCCGGCCATAACCCGATCAGCAGCACCATGAACACCAGGCTGCCGAGAATGACGATTTCGCGCCCGTTGACATCCTGCAGCGCCGCTACACGGTCGTTGGCGACTTCACCAAACATCACGCGTTTGACCATCCACAGGGTATAGGCCGCGCCCAGTATCAGGGTGGTCGCCGCCAGGAAGGCAATCCAGAAACTGGCCTTGAAGCTGGCGAGGATCACCATGAACTCGCCGACAAAGCCGGAAGTCCCCGGCAGCCCGGCATTGGCCATGGCAAACAGCATCATGAAGGCGGCAAACACCGGCATGGTATTTGCCACACCGCCGTAATCTGCGATCTCGCGGCTGTGCATGCGGTCATACAGTACACCCACGCACAGGAACATGGCCGCGGAGATGAAGCCGTGCGACACCATCTGTACCATGCCGCCTTCCATGGCCATCACCGAACCGTGGCTGCTACCGGCGTTGTTATCCATGATGGTGAACACCAGGAAGAAACCCAGCGTGGCAAAGCCCATGTGTGCAATCGATGAATAGGCAATCAGTTTTTTCATATCCTGCTGCACCAGCGCCACAAAACCGATATATACCACCGCGGTCAACGACATGAAGATGATCAGCCAGTCCAGCTCGTGACTGGCATCCGGCGTAATGGGCAGACTGAAGCGCAGGAAACCGTAACCGCCGATTTTCAGCATGATGGCCGCCAGGATCACCGAGCCGCCGGTGGGCGCTTCCACGTGGGCGTCCGGCAACCAGGTATGCACCGGCCACATGGGCACCTTGACCGCAAACGCCAGCAGGAAGGCCAGGAAGATCAGCACCTGCTCTGTCAGGCCGAGCCTGAGCACGTGGAAATCAAGGATCGCGAAACTGCCCGACAGGGTATGCATGTAGATCAGCGCCACCAGCATGAACACCGAGCCCAGGAAGGTATACAGGAAAAACTTGATGGTCGCGTAGACACGGCGCGGCCCGCCCCAGATCCCGATGATCAGGAACATCGGGATCAGCATGCCTTCCCAGAACACGTAGAACAGCATGGCGTCCAGGGCAGCAAATACACCGTTCATCAGGCCTTCCATGATCAGGAAGGCCGCCATGTACTGCGCCGGACGCTCCTTGATCACTTCCCAGCCCGCCAGGATCACCAGCACACTGGTAAAGGTGGTGAGGATGATCAGCGGCATGGAAATACCGTCGATACCCAGCTGGTAATAGATATTGAACGCCGGCACCCAGGAGGCCTTTTCCGGGAACTGCATGTCCGCCGTGCTGACGTCAAAGCCGGTGTACAGCAACAGGCTGGTCAGGAACGTAATCACGGCCACAGCCAGTGCCAGCGGACGCGGGTTCAGGCTCGGCCACTGGCTGGTCGCGAGCACCAGCAGGCCGCCGACTATCGGCATCCAGATCACCAGACTGAGCAACGGAAACTCACCCATCAATAAACCCTTTCAATAAACTGCCCGACAGTGCACCCGTTTGCAGCAAGCAGTGGAGAATACCGCCCCAAAAATATAAATGTATCATGCTCCAGGAGCCAACCAGAGAAACCAGCTCAGCAACAGCAGCAGGCCGATAATCATACTGAAGGCATAGTGATACAGGTAACCGGTCTGCACGTGCCGAACCACACCGGACACCCATCCCACCAGCCTGGCGCTGCCGTTCACCAGCAGGCCGTCGATCAGCAGCACGTCACCCAGTTTCCACAGCGTCCAGCCGGTACCACGCGCTCCGCCGGCAAAGAAAATCTCGTTGAAGCGGTCAAAGCCGTACTTATCGAGCATGATGCGGTAGACCAGCTGGAAACGCTGCGCCAGTTGCTCCGCAATCGAAGGCTTCTGCGTGTAGATGAACCAGGCCGTGCCCAGGCCCGCCGTGGCCAGCCAGAACGCCGGGCCGGTCAGGCCGTGCAGGATGAACGCACTGGTGCCGTGGAATTCCTCGGCCAGGTGGCCCACGACATCGTGTGCGTGACTGACGAAAATCGCATCACCGAAGTAGTCGCCAAACACCACCGGGTCGATCCAGTAGCCCGCCACCACGGACGGGATCGCCAGCATGATCAGCGGCACGGTCACGACCGCCGGCGTCTCGTGCAGGTGCGCACGGGTGTGCTCGTCAAAGCGCTCATGGGTATGGAACACCAGGAAGAACATACGGAAACTGTACAGGGCGGTAATGAACACACCGGACAGGACCGACACGTAGGCAAAACCGGAACCGGCAATGTGCGAGGCATGCACCGCCTCGATAATGGTGTCCTTGGAAAAGAACCCGGCAAACCCCGGAAAACCGATCAGCGCCAGCGAACCGACCAGTGAGGTCCAGTAGGTGATGGGCAGGTACTTCCTCAGTCCGCCCATCTTGCGGATATCCTGCTCGTGGTGCATGGCGATGATCACCGAACCGGCGGCAAGGAACAGTAACGCCTTGAAGAACGCGTGGGTCATCAGGTGAAAAATACCCACCGAGTAGGCCGACACACCCAGCGCCACGGTCATATACCCCAGTTGGGAAAGTGTCGAATAGGCGATCACCCGCTTGATGTCGTTCTGAACCAGTCCCAGGAAACCCATGAACAGGGCGGTAATGGAACCGATCACCAGTACGAAGCTCAGCGCGGTCTCGGACAGCTCGAACAACGGCGACATGCGCGCCACCATGAAAATACCGGCCGTGACCATGGTGGCGGCGTGGATCAGGGCGGAAATCGGCGTGGGGCCTTCCATGGAATCGGGCAGCCACACGTGCAGGGGCACCTGCGCGGATTTACCCATGGCGCCGATGAACAGCAGGATGCAGATCACGGTCATTACGGACCAGTCACTGCCGGGGAAAATCTGCATGGTGCTGCCGGCCATGGCCGGCGCCGCGGCAAACACCCCGGCATAATCCAGCGTGTTGAAATACATGACGATGGCGGCAATACCCAGCAGGAAACCAAAGTCGCCGACGCGGTTGACCAGGAACGCTTTGAGGTTGGCGTAGATGGCCGAGGGCCGCTTGTACCAGAACCCGATCAACAGGTAGGACACCAGGCCCACCGCTTCCCAGCCGAAGAACAGCTGCAGGAAGTTGTTGGACATGACCAGCATCAGCATCGAGAAGGTAAACAGCGCGATATAACTGAAAAAACGCTGGTAACCCGGGTCGTCACTCATGTAGCCGATGGTGTAGATATGCACCATCAGGGAGACGAAGGTCACCACCAGCAGCATCAGGGTGGTCAGCCGGTCGACCAGGAAGCCCACCTGCATGTGGATGCCATCCGATACCATCCAGGTATACACCGGGCCGTTGAACGGCTCGTTACCGTCGATCACCATATACTTGAAGACCACGACCGAAAGCACGAACGAGGTGGCCACGCCGAGGATAGTCACCCAGTGCGCACCGCTGCGGCCGATCACCTTGCCAAACAGGCCGGCCAGCAGGGCACCGGCCAGGGGTGCAAGAACGATAGTGAGGTAGATATTCTCCACGGCGCTTATCCTTTCATGCTGTCCAGGTCGTCGACATTGATGGTGTGACGGTTACGGAACAGTACCACCAGGATGGCCAGGCCGATGGCTGATTCCGCCGCGGCCACAGTAAGGATAAAGAACACAAACACCTGGCCGGAGATATCACCCGTGAAATGCGAGAAGGCGATAAAGTTGGTATTCACCGCCAGCAGCATCAGCTCGATGCACATCAGCAGGATGATAACATTCTTGCGGTTGATAAAGATGCCGGCCACGCTCAGCCCGAACAACACCGCACCCAGTATCAGATAGTCAGCAAGTACCATAGCGTTTTACGGAAGTGACCGGATCAGTCCTTCGTTTCCGCCTCCATTTTGATAACGCGCACACGGTCTGTACTACGCACCTTGACCTGCTCGGCAGGATTCTGGGTCTTGGTGCCCTTGCGCTTGCGCATGGTCAGGGCAATGGCGGCAATGATCGCCACCACCAGGATCACCGAGGCAATTTCGAATGGATATACATAGTCGGTGTACAACACACTGCCCAGCTCGCGGGTATTACTGTAGTCCGCCGCGTGCGGCACCGGTGCCGGCATCTGCCCGGCACTGAAATACCGGCTGTGCACCACCAGGTACATCTCGAACAGCATCAGGCCAGCCACCGACAGACCCACCGGCAGGTACCTGATAAAGCCTTCCCGGATGGGTGAGGTATTGATGTCCAGCATCATCACCACGAACAGGAACAGCACCATGACAGCCCCCACGTACACCAGCACCAGCGTAATGGCGAGGAACTCGGCCTCCAGCAACAACCACAGGGCAGCGCAGGTGAAAAACGCCAGCACCAGGTGCAGGGCCGCGTGCACCGGGTTGCGCACGGTGATGACGCGCGTGGCGGCATACACCAGGATGGCAGCAAACAGGTAGAAAACGATTTTCTCGAAAGCGATCATGGCTTACCTGTAGATGGCATCGGCAGCACGGTCCGCTGCTATCTGCGCTTCGTATTTGTCACCCATGGCCAGCAATTTGTCCTTGGTCATGATGTTCTCACCACGGTTTTCAAAATGATATTCGTACACCCGCGTTTCCACGATGGAATCCACCGGGCAGGACTCCTCACAGAAGCCGCAGAAAATGCACTTGAACAGGTCGATGTCGTAGCGCGTGGTGCGGCGCGTACCGTCCTCGCGCGGCGCGGCTTCTATGGTGATAGCCAGCGCCGGGCAGACCGCCTCGCACAGCTTGCAGGCAATACAGCGTTCCTCGCCGTTGGGATAGCGGCGCAGCGCGTGCAGGCCACGGAAGCGGTGCGACTGCGGCGTCTTCTCTTCCGGGTACTGCACGGTGATCTTTTTCGAGAACAGGTGCTTGCCGGTCAGGCGCATGCCTTTCAGCAGCTCCCACAGGAACAGGCTTTTTACCTGGTGCTTGATGGCAGGAATCATATCATTCGCCTCAGTCGAACCACGGCCCCAGGCCGCCCACCACCGCGGCGCCCTCGATCGCCAGCCAGACGATGGTGATGGGAATGAACACCTTCCAGCCCAGGCGCATGATCTGGTCATAGCGGTAGCGCGGGAAGGTGGCGCGGAACCAGAGGTAGCAGAACAGGAACAGCGAAGTCTTCGCCAGCAGCCAGAACAGGCCCGGCACCCAGTTGAACATCGGCTCCAGCACCGGGATGCCCTGGAAGGGTGACAGCCAGCCGCCCATGAACATCAGCGCAGCCAGGGTTGCAATCAGGATCATGTTGGCGTATTCGGCGAGGAAGAACACCGCGAAGGCCATGCCCGAGTATTCCACGTGGAAACCGGCGACGATTTCCGACTCGCCCTCCGCCACGTCGAAGGGCGCGCGGTTGGTCTCGGCGACGCCGGAAACAAAATAGATGACAAACAATGGCAGCAGCGGCAACCAGTACCAGTGCAGGAAACCTCCTTCCTGCGCCCGCACGATGTCGCCGAGGTTGATACTGCCGGCCGCCATCAGCACACCGACCAGCGCAAAACCCATGGCAATTTCATAGGAGACGATCTGCGCCGCGCTGCGCATGGTGCTGAGAAAGGCGTATTTTGAGTTGGATGCCCAGCCGGCAATGATGACGCCGTACACGCCGATGGAGGTCAGCGCGAGGATGTACAGCAGGCTGGCATCCACGTCCGCCAGCACCAGCCCGTCCGAAAACGGGATCACGGCCCAGGCCGCCAGCGCCGGCGCAATCACCAGGGTCGGGGCGATCACGAACAGGTAGGGGTTGGATTTCGAAGGAACGATGATTTCCTTGAACATCAGCTTGACGGCATCTGCGATCGGCTGCAGCCAGCCACGCGGTCCGACGCGGTTGGGGCCGATGCGTAACTGCATGTAGCCGATGATCTTGCGCTCGGCATAGGTCAGGTAGGCGACACTGAGCATCAGGGGTATCACGATGATCAGGATCTTGGCGAGGATGAATACACCCGTAAGGATCCAGTCGATATAGCTTGTCTCAGCCATGGCCCGTTGTTATGCCTTTTTTACCTGTAGTGTGCCAAAGGGTGCGCCCAGTGCAAGGGTGGCTTCGATCGCCATCGGTACCAGCGCGGCGCCTTCGGACACACGATCGCTGACGATCACGTCGAGCTCGACCGCCTGATCGCCCTGCCGCACCGAGGCCCGGTCACCCGTGGCCAGCCCCAGTCGAGCCGCCTCGGAAGCATGCAGGCTCACGGCCGCGACATCGGCATCCGGGGTATGCTGCAGCGCAACAGCCCGGCGCACCAGGTTGTCGACCGCGTACATGGGCAGACTGGCGATGCGTTGCAGACCCTCGGTGAAAGCCGGTAAGTCGCCTGCCTCCCCCGCCTGCGTGTTGTCCACCTGCACCGAACCGATCTGGTCCGCCAGGGCATCACGCACCTGCTCCGACGAGGTCTGCCCGAAACCTTCCAGTTCCAGCAGGTTGCCCAGCACGCGTAACACTTTCCAGCCGGGCCGACTGCCGCCCGGCGCACGCGATACCGCGGCAAAACTCTGCCAGCGCCCCTCACAGTTGACAAAGGTACCGGAGGTTTCCGCGTAACTGTTCATGGGCAGCAGCACATCGGCATAGTCACGCATACGCTCCGTTACAAAGGGCGTCATCGCTACCACGAACTCTGCCTGTTGCAGCGCGGCCAGCGCCTGCGCGCCATTGGCGCAATCCAGTTCCGGCTCGATGCCCAGCAGAAAATAGTTTTTCAACGGCTGGTCGATCATCTGCGCAGCGCTCAGGCCGGCCCGGGTCCTGGCCTTGCCCGCCACGCTGCGGTGCGGCAATACACCGGCCAGGCAGGCGCCCGCGCTGTTGGCACCATCCGACAGGAAACCGACACGGGCGCCACTCAGCTCTGCGATCAACACCGCCAGCGCGCGCAACGCAGAAAACGCCGGGTGCATGCCGGCTTCCAGCCCCAACAGGAGTGTGGCCTGACCGGCCTCGCTCAGGGTCGCTGCCATCGCCTGCTCGGTGGCATCCGGCAGGGTCTGGTCGATGACGGCCTGCAAATCCTGCGGCGCACGCGCCTTTTTGCTCTGCAGCAGGGCGGCCGCCACCCCTGCCAGTGACTGCACCAGGCGTGACGGGGCCACGATCGCCTTGTGCGCAACGGCAAAGGTATAGGGATGATCCACCGTATTGATCAACATGACACGGGCGCCGGCCTGGGCGGCCTTGCGTATACGGTGACCGATGATTGGCTGGTCCTTACGCGGATTGGCACCGACCAACAGCAGTGCGTCGGCGTTCTCCAGTTCCTCGATGGTCTGACCGAGGAAGGGGAATACCGGCTGCGCCTGTTGGCCGCAGAAATCCGTCTGCCGCAGGCGATGATCGATATTGCTGACGCCCAGTCCCTCGGCGAGCCGGTTGACCAGCACCTGTTCTTCCAGGGTCGCGCTGGGTGACACCAGCACGCCCAGCTGGTCCGCTCCCTGGCTGTCGACCCGTTCACGCAGGGCCTGCGCCACCACGTGCAGGGCTTCCTCCCATTCCACACTCTGCCAGCCATTGGCCTTTTTGATCATGGGTACATCAAGGCGGTCGTCACTGTTGACACCCTGGTAGGAAAACCGGTCACGGTCCGACAGCCAGACTTCGTTCACGGCTTCGTTTTCGCGGGGTACAGCACGCATCAGCCTGCCGTTGCGGGTATGCAGGTACAGGTTGGAGCCGACACAATCGTGCGGCGCAACCGAAGGCGCCTGTACCATCTCCCAGGCGCGCGCCGAGAAACGGAACGGTTTGGAGGTCAGCGCGCCGACCGGGCACACGTCGATGATATTACCCGACAGCTCCGAACCGATATGGTGTTCGACCCAGGTGCCGATTTCGACATTCTCGCCACGTCCCAGGCCGCCCATCTCCTTGAAACCGGCTACGTGCTGCAGGAAGCGCACACACCGTGTGCAGTGGATACAGCGCGTCATGTCCGAGGCGATCAGGGCGCCAAAGTCCTTGTCCCTGACCACACGCTTCTTTTCACTGAAACGCGACACACCGCGGCCATACTCCAGCGCGACATCCTGCAATTCGCATTCCCCGCCCTGGTCACAGATGGGGCAGTCCAGCGGGTGGTTGATGAGCAGGAACTCCATCACCGCGCGCTGCGCCTGTTTGGCGAAATCCGAACGGGTGCGGATCTTCATGCCATCCATGACCGGCGTGGCGCAGGCCGGCAGGGGCTTGGGCGCCTTCTCCACCTCCACCATGCACATGCGGCAGTTGGCGGCTACCGGCAGCTTCTTGTGGTAGCAGAAACGCGGCACGCTGATGTCGTTCTCGTCGGTGATCTCGATGATCATGGCACCCTTGCGCGCCGGGTACTCGACCCCGTCGATCTCCACCGTCACCATGTCCTCGGCTACCGTGTCCGGTTTGGCGCTCATGCAGCGGCCCCCTTGCCGGCGACGCTGCGGTGGCTGCTGGTGCCGGGCATGCAGTTTTTATGCTGCACGTGGTATTCAAATTCGTGGCGAAAGTGCTTGATGAAACTCTGTACCGGCCAGGCTGCGGCATCACCAAAGGCACAGATGGTATGTCCCTCGATCTGGCCCGCCGCGCTCGCCAGCAGGTCGATGTCCTCCATCGTGCCCTGCCCTTCCTCGATACGCTTGATCACACGGTACATCCAGCCGCAACCCTCGCGACAGGGTGTGCACTGACCGCAGGACTCCGCGTAATAGAAGCGCGAAATGCGCATCAGTGCTTTCACCATGCAGGTGCTGTCGTCCATCACGATCATCCCGGCGGAACCCAGCGCCGAGCCCGCCTTCGACAGCGAGTCATAGTCCAGGTCCGTATCCATGATCTGCTCGGCCGTCATCACCGGCATGGAACAGCCACCGGGTATCACTGCCTTGAGCGTGTGACCGCTGCGTACACCGCCCGCCAGTTCCAGCAGGTCTTTGAACGGCGCGCCCAGCGGGATCTCGTAGTTACCCGGTTTGTTGACGTGGCCGGAAACACACCAGATCTTTTCACCGCCGTTATTGGGACGCCCCAGGTTCAGGAACCACTCGCCGCCGTTACGCAGTATGGCCGGCACAGACGCCAGGCTTTCAGTGTTGTTGATGGTGGTCGGCTTGCCGTACAGGCCGAAGTTGGCGGGGAACGGTGGCTTGAAACGCGGCTGGCCTTTTTTACCTTCCAGGGAATTCAGCAGCGCGGTTTCCTCACCGCAGATATAGGCGCCTGCACCCAGGTGGCTGTGCAGCTCAAAATCGATACCGGAGCCTTTCAGGTTCCGGCCCAGCAGGCCGGCCTCGCGGGCTTCCTTCAGCGCCTGTTCGAAACGTTCGTATGGCTCGTGGTGAAACTCGCCGCGCATGTAGTTGTAGCCAACGGTTGCGCCCATCGCGTAACCGGCAATGGCCATGCCCTCGATCAACGCGTGCGGGTTGTAACGCAGAATGTCGCGGTCCTTGCAGGTGCCCGGTTCGGATTCGTCCGAATTGCAGACAATGTACTTCTGGCCCGGCGCCGTGCGCGGCATGAAACTCCACTTCAGGCCGGTGGGGAAACCCGCACCGCCACGACCGCGCAGGCCGGAGCTCTTGACGATCTCGATAATCTCTTCCTGCGGTGTTTTTTCCGCCAGGATCTTCTTCCAGGCATCATAACCACCGATGCCGAGATAGTTCTCCAGCGTCCACGGCTGGTCGAATTTCAGTGTGGTAAAACAGACCTGGTTGGTCATGGTCTACTCCAGCCCGTCCAGAATCTGATCCACTTTCTCAAGGGTCAGGTTCTCGTGATAGTGACCGTTCACGGTCATCATGGGGGCGCCGATACAGGCCGCCAGGCACTCTTCTTCCTTTTTCAGGGTAATGCGCCCGTCGGCGGTGGTCTCTCCCCATTGAATACCCAGCTTGTTCTCGATGTGGGCAATGATATCGTCCGCACCGCACAGCATGCAGGAAATGTTGTTGCAAACCGCCACGATATTACGGCCCACCGGCTCCAGTTCCAGCATGGAATAGAAAGTACCGACCTCGTACACCGATACCGGCGGCATATCCAGGTACTCGGCCACGCTGTCCATCATTTCCCGGGTCAACCAGCCCTCGCCGTGCTCCTGTGCGGTGAACAGCGCCGTAATCACCGCCGACTGCTTCTGGTCCGGCGGGTATTTCTGCAACCAGGCATCGATCACGTCGCGCACGGCCTGCGGCAGTTGTCGGTCTTCGGTTACGGGTGTCGGGGTACTCATCAGCGGTCAATCTCACCAAATACAATATCCATCGTGCCGATGATCGCCACCACATCGGCCAGCATGTGGCCGCGCGCCATTTCGTCCATGGCGGACAGGTGCGCAAAACCCGGCGCGCGGATCTTCACACGGTAGGGCTTGTTGGCGCCATCCGAAATCAGATACACACCGAACTCGCCCTTGGGGTGTTCCAGCGCGGCGTACACTTCACCTTCCGGAACACAATAGCCCTCGGTAAACAGCTTGAAGTGATGGATCAGGGCTTCCATATCCTGCTTCATTTCCTCACGTGGCGGCGGTGCCACCTTGTGATCGCCCACCATCACGGGGCCGGGATTCACGCGCAACCAGTCGATGCACTGTTTAATGATGCGATTGGACTGGCGCATTTCCTCGATGCGCACCAGGTAACGATCATAACTGTCGCCGTTGGTGCCGACGGGAATATCGAAATCCATGCGGTCGTAGACTTCGTAGGGCTGTTTCTTGCGCAGGTCCCAGGCGATACCCGAGCCGCGCAGCATGGGGCCGGTAAAGCCCAGTTGCCGGGCGCGTTCCGGTGTAACGATACCAATATCGACAGTACGCTGCTTCCAGATCCGGTTGTCGGTCAGCAGGGTCTCGTACTCGTCGACGCAGGCCGGGAAGCGCGCCACGAAATCGTCCAGGAAATCCAGCAAGGAACCCTGGCGGTTACGGTTGAGGCGATCGACATCCCCCTGGCTGTGCCAGCGCGACGACTGGTACTGCGGCATACGGTCCGGCAGGTCGCGGTATACACCGCCCGGCCGGTAATAGGTGGCGTGCAGGCGCGCGCCCGACACGGCCTCGTAGGCATCCATCAGGTCTTCGCGTTCGCGGAAGGTATACAGGAACGCGGTCATGGCGCCGACGTCGAGTCCGTGCGCCCCCAGCCACAACAGGTGGTTGAGGATACGGGTAATCTCGTCGAACATGACGCGAATGTATTGAGCACGCTCCGGCACTTCCACGCCCAGCAGTTTTTCGATGGCCATGACGTAACCATGCTCGTTGCACATCATGGACACGTAATCGAGCCGGTCCATGTAACCGATACTCTGGTTATATGGCTTGCTCTCCGCCAGCTTTTCCGTGGCGCGGTGCAGCAGGCCGACGTGCGGATCGGCACGCTGCACGGTTTCACCATCCAGTTCCAGCACCATGCGCAGCACACCGTGCGCAGCGGGGTGCTGGGGACCGAAGTTCAGGGTGTAGTTTCTTATTTCAGGCATGGGGATCGGGGGACAGATTTCGGACAGATTTCAAATCTGTCCCCTTCTGTCTGATTCATCGGATGTCGTTTCTTCACCGGCCTGCGTGCGAATCACCTTCGGCACCAGCACGCGCGGTTCAATACTGACCGGCTGGTAGATGACGCGCTTCTGCCCGGGATCATACCGGACTTCCACGTTCCCGCTGAGCGGGAAATCCTTGCGGAACGGGTGACCGATAAAACCGTAATCGGTCAGCAGGCGCCGCAGGTCCGGGTGCCCTTCGAACAGGATGCCAAACAGGTCGAACGCTTCGCGTTCGAACCAGTTGGCACTGCTCCAGATATCCAGCACCGAAGGGATCACCGGCAACTGATCGTCGACGGCAAATACCCGGATACGCAGGCGCTGGTTGTTTTTTATAGACAGCAAGTGATACACCGCCGCAAAGCGCCGGTCTTGTTGCGGCGTCTCTGTCGACAGTTCTTCCTCCAACCCTGGCAGGCGCCCGGCCGTCCTGGCGTCCACGCCACGGCTGAACCCTGTCCCGGTTGTCTCCTCCGTCGCCCACTCGGTCTCACCCCAGGCGAGGTAATCGACGCCACAGACGTCGATCAGTTGTTCAAAATGAAAATTCTTTTCGTCGCGCAGCGCCGTACAGGTTGCCGGCAGATCAGCGGGCGCCACTTCGATGGTCACTTCACCCTGTGCCACCACCGCAGCCTGCAGCGTGTCAGCGAAACGTGCCTGTAACTGCTCAAGAAGTTCCTGCGCCTGCATCGATTACCCTTTTTTACCGCGCGATGGTGTTGGTACGGTGAATTTTATTCTGCAACTGCAGAATGCCATACAGCAGGGCTTCCGCGGTCGGCGGGCAACCGGGCACATAAATATCGACGGGAACCACGCGGTCGCAACCGCGCACCACCGCATAGGAATAATGATAATAACCGCCACCGTTGGCGCAGGATCCCATGGAGATCACCCAGCGCGGCTCCGACATCTGGTCATAGACCTTGCGCAGCGCCGGCGCCATCTTGTTACACAGCGTTCCCGCCACGATCATCACGTCGGACTGCCGCGGGCTGGGACGAAACACCACGCCGAAGCGGTCCAGGTCATAACGGGAAGCACCGGCCTGCATCATCTCGACCGCGCAGCAGGCCAGACCGAAGGTCATCGGCCACATCGAGCCGGTGCGCGCCCAGTTGATGAGCTTGTCGGCCGAGGTGGTAATGAAACCTTCTTCGAGAAGACCTTCCACACCCATCAGGCAGCTACTCCCATTCCAGCGCTCCCTTCTTCCACTCGTAGATAAAGCCGATCACCAGGATGCCCAGGAACATCATCATGGCGATATAACCGAACCAGCCGATGTCATCGAGCACCACAGCCCAGGGAAACAGGAACGCGATCTCCAGGTCAAAGATAATAAAAAGGATAGCCACCAGGTAGTAACGCACGTCGAAACGCATGCGCGTGTCTTCAAAGGCTTCAAAGCCGCATTCGTAGGGCGAGCGTTTTTCGCTGTCGGGCTTTTGGGTCCCGAGCATATAGCCCATCAGCGTCATCACCAGCCCTGTGCCCACGCCAATGGCGATGAAGATCAGAACCGGTAAATAGTTTTCCAGCATGCCAGCCTTCTCCGACGCGCCCGGTCGATGCCGGGTGGTATTTTTATCTGGCCGCACTCATGCGAGCCGCCCCGCAGTCTAGGCCAGTTGGCGGAACAGAGTCAAGCAAGGCCGGTTGTTGATTCCGGCCCAAAATCAAGAGCTTAAGTTATGCTTCTGGGGCCATAAAAAAAGCCCGTGCAAACAGCAGGATTTTGACGCTTGCACGCCCCGGGGCGCAGACCGGACGACAGCCCGCCACTTGAATTCAGGCAGGTGCGCGCGTAGTCTCCACGCGGTATTTTTACACGGTCTACCCATGTCCCACCTCCTCCATTCCGGAACCCAGGCCCTGCATTCTTTCCGCAAGATTGTTTCCCGGCGCCTGCTCAGGACCCTGATGTTCTTCCAGTCCGAAGAACGCAAACTGCTGGCGGAACGCCGGCTGCGCGGTCGCGAACAGTACCGGCGCCTGCAGAAGGCCGACGTCGCGGTGGTCTCCTTCGGCAAGAGCGGCCGCACCTGGTTGCGCGTCATGCTGTCGCGCCTGTACCAGCAGATGCACGGTCTGCCCGAACGTTCCATGCTCAGTTTTGACAATTTTCACCGCATGAACCGCGCCATCCCGCGCATTTTTTTCACTCACGATACCTATATCGGCGATTACACCGGTCAGAAAGAGTCCAAGGCGCCCTTTTACGACAAGAAAGTCGTGCTACTGGTACGCGACCCCAGGGATGTAGCCGTATCCCAGTTTTTCCAGTGGAAACACCGCATGAAGGAGCACAAACGCGCCATCAACAAGTACCCCAAAGGCGGCGCCGATGTTTCTGTGTTCGATTTCGTCATGGAGTCCGACGCCGGACTGGTGTGGGTCATCGATTTCCTCAATGTGTGGGCCAGGGAAGCCGGGAAGATCGATCAGTTTTTCCTGCTGCGCTACGAGGACCTGAAGTCGCGTCCGCAGGAGATGCTGAAGAAACTGGCGGAATTCATGGGCACGCCGGCAACGGAGGAACAAATCCGCGAAGCGGTGGAATTTTCCTCCTACGAAAATATGAAAAAAATGGAAGCGAAAAACACCTTCTGGCTGAGCGGCGGCCGCCTCGCCCCCGGCGACCGTTCCAACCCCGACAGCTACAAGGTCCGCCGTGCCAAGGTGGGTGGCTACCGGGATTACTTCGACGATCAGCAGGTGGAACAGATCGAGGAACTGGTGTCCGCAAGGCTGTTGCCTTTTTTCGGCTACACGCGCGCAGAGTAATTCGTTCGCAGGCCGGACAAAAGCGCTTGCGCGTTGAACGCCGCAGGCGGCCCGAAGCGTGGGCGAAGCGCGTGGCGTACTCACCCTTCGGAGCACCTGCAGGAACGGCCGCCTGTTCACAAAAGCCTGCTGCAACGATCACGCTGCCAGCGAGGGTGTCCGCTCCAGCACTTCAAAAGCATCGTGCCGGATATGGTTTTTGGCCATTTCCTCGCGCAGCATGTCCTCCGTGACGATGCCCTGCTCCAGGCACTCGCGCAACAGGCCAAAAAAGAAACGCTCCTGGTTGGGATCCGGGTGCCGGCCATAGCGGCCGGCAAACCGGTAATCGCCGAACAGCGCGCGCCGCGCGCGACGTATCCAGTGCTTCGGCGGGAACAGGCGGAAGGTATCCGCCGCACGGTAATCCACCGGCAGCCCGGTTTTCCAGGGCTGGTGCTTGCGCTTGGTGGTGTGCAGCATCCTGGTCTGCCCGGTCAGGCGGTCGAAGTCATTCCACTCCGGTTCGAAAAAACCGATGGTGTCGGGATCCTCGTACTTCAGGCATACCCACTTCATGTAGTCACGCTCGAAGCTGAACATGGCATTGAACTGCGCTTCGAACTTCCAGTGGGTGAGCTTCGCGTTATCCAGCAGCATCACACTGGTGGCCAGGCAGCCGCGCCGGCCCTTGGCGCCTGATTTTGGCCGGCACAGGATCGCCTTGCCCTGCATATCGCGCGACAGCAATTCCCAGATATCCGCGCGCGCAAACACGTCCGGGTCGATCACCACCGCGCGGCCCTGGTATTCCATCAGCTGCGGCGGCAGGAAACGCATCGGTGTAAACGACTGCAGGTCATCCTTCACCCACTCGCGCTTGCCACCGTCACGCAGATAGGTATTTCCCTCCTGGGCGCGCAGAAAAGGGAAATCGGCATAATTCATGATGCGGACGGCAAACCGGTCGTTGTGCGTGGAATAGCGGCGCAGGGCGTACTCGGCGACCAGTGCGCCGAGATACTGCTTGTCGTTAGCCTGAATGTATACGCAGTACTCCACTGCCGCTGTCCTCCTGCAAGATCGCCTCATTCTAAACTGCGGGCCGTGTTTTACCAACAAAGCCCGTCACCACGGTCTGGTCAATACCCCTCGCATGCCGCAAAATGGCGGCCTGCGAAGAACCACGGTTTATAAGGATTTATCCAGCTTGGCGAAACTCTTTCTGGGCAGCAAGCACACCGACTGGTCACCCCGGCTGCTGCGGCTACTGTGGGCACTGGAAGCCGGTGTCATCGGCCTGCTCGGGGCACTGGCGCGCTTGCTTCCCCCGGATGCCGCCTCTGCAACGGGGCGCGCTATCCTGTCCCGGCTGGGTCCGCGCCTCGACAAGACACGCCATATACGGCGTAACCTGAACATCGCCTTCCCGGGAAACAGTGCCGCGGAGAACGACCGACTGGTGCGCGCGATCTGGGGCAACATCGGCTCCATACTCACCGAATACCCCCATCTCGGCCGCATCTGCCGCAAGGGACCGGGGCAGCGGCTGGACTGTGTGATCGAGGGCGACCCGGCCGTGTTCCGCGACAGCGGCCGAGCCGCGGTGTTCGTTACGGCCCATCTCGCCAACTGGGAACTCGCCGCGGGCGCCGTCGTGCAGCAGGGCGTGCCGTTGAGTGTGGTCTACACCCGCCTGCAGAATCCCTGGATGGACCGTCTCCTGTACCGGGCCCGCACAGCCCTCGGATGCGGGCTGGTGGAACGCGACCAGGCTGCGCGTGAACTGCTGCGCTGCCTGAAAAAAGGCACCTCCGTGGGTCTGCTGGTCGACCAGCGCGTCGACACGGGGGAGCCGGTGCCCTTTTTTGGCCGGGATATGCTGACCTCGACCACCCCGGCCCTGCTGGCGCTGCGCTTTGATTGTGACCTGATCCCGATCCAGATCCAGCGTCTGCACGGTGCACGCTACCGGGTAATCTTTCACAAGCCGGTCGTCGCCACGCGTGACGATGCCGGGAACGCCGAAAAAATCCTGGAAATTACAGGGAAGATCAACAGGTTGTTTGAATCCTGGATCCGCGAGCGACCACAGGAATGGATGTGCACCAAGCGCCGCTGGCCAAAGGACCGGCAACATCCCGGGAGCAACTGAAGCCCGGCTGCAGGGTAAATCACTGGATGTTCAAAAATGAACTCACCGCCACTTCCCTATATAATGCGCTGCCGTATACGCCCCCTGGACCCGCCGAGTGTTATTCACCGACAAAGACAACGCCAGAAAAGCCCTGATCATCGGCCCCACGGCCGTGCTGCCACGCCCGCTGCGCGTAGCGCTGCGACGCAAACTGCTCGGCAACCTGGAAGTCGACATCGCCCGCCGTTCCCGGCTGATCATCGTCGCGCACCCCAAGAGCGGCAACACCTGGCTCAAGGTCATGCTCACACGCCTGTACGGCATCCGTCACGGCATCGCGCCGGAAGATTTTGCCCGCTACCCGGCACTCGCCGACCGCAACCCGGAGATCCCGCGCTTCGCTGCCACCAACGGCTGGTACAGCTATGAACGCGCGGTGGGTGATCTGTTGACACCGGAAGCCCCGGACTCGGAACTCAGGCACAAGCCGGTGGTGCTGCTGGCGCGTAACCCGCTCGATATCGCCGTGTCCTGGTATTTTCAGTTCACCAAACGCCAGTCGGCACACAAACAGGAACTGATCAACGCCACCCTGGCACACCCGGTCGACCGCAGCCGCATCGAGATGTGGGATTTTGTACGCCACAGCGATATCGGCCTGCCGTCACTGATCGATTTCCTGAACTACTGGGTGCACAACCTGGCCGCGCTGGATCACACCCTGCTCACCAGCTACGAAGCCCTGCGCGCCGACCCGGCCGCAGTACTGAAACAGATCACCACACTGATGGGTGACCGGTTCAGCGACGAGGAAATCCGGCAGGCGGTCGAGTTCGGTTCTTTCGACAACCTGCGCAAACTGGAGAGCGAAGGCTTTTTCCGCTCCGGCGGCCTCACCCTGCGCAACCCGAAGGACCCGGAAAGCTTCAAGGTGCGCCGCGCCAAGGTCGGCGGTTACCGCGACTACTTCAGCGCCGAACAGGCAGACGAACTGGAAGCCCTGGTGCGCGCCCGCCTGTCACCCGCGCTCGGTTACCACGACCACCCGGGCGCACAGACCAGCAGTGCCGCCGTCTGAATCACAGCCCCGCATCTGGTTGTTGCTGGGCGATAAAAAAGGCGACAACGGCCAGGTAGAGACCATCGCCGAAGCCCTGCAGTCCGTGCTCGGCTGGCACTGCGAACTGAAACGCATCAAGGTGCTGGAACCCTTCGTGTTCGGCAAGGCCAGGGTCGGGCCGACGCTCTACCACATCGACCGCGAACACAGCGACCCCTTGCAGGCACCCTGGCCGGACCTGGTCATCACGGTCGGCCGCAGCCCGGCCAACGTGGCCCTCTGGGTTCAGCAGCAGTCCGGCGGTCACAGCAAAATCGTGCTGGTCGGCAAACCCTCCGGCCTGATGGAGCGCTTCGACCTGATTGTCATCAGCACGGAAATCCTGCTTGCACCCTATCCCAATGTACTGCGCATATCGATGCCGCTGATGCGCATCGATGCAGACGCTGTGCAACAGGCCACACGGGAGTGGACGGAAAGATTCGCCGACCTGCCACGCCCGCTGGTCGCCATCATGGTCGGCGGCCCCACCAATCCCTTTATCTACAACGATGCCGTAACCGACCGCCTGATCGAAGCCGCACGCGCCGTCTGTGCAGAAGGCGGAACCCCCTACCTCACCACCAGCCGCCGCACCCCGCCCGCCGTGGTCGAACGGCTGAAAAGCGGCCTGCCCGCAGAGGCACGGCTGTTTGCCTGGTCAGCCGATGCCGGCGACAATCCCTACATGGGGCTGCTGGGGCTTGCCGACCGTTTTATCGTGACCGGCGACAGCATCTCGATGATGGTAGAGGTGACCCGGCTGGGCAAACCGCTGGCGATACTGCCGCTGCCCTGCGGCCTGCTGGGCAGCCTGGACCAGCTGCGCCGTTCGCTGGCGCGCTGGCTGTTCAGCACTGGCGGCGACGGCTGGCGTGACCGGCTGCGCGCCTGGCTGGCACGACTGGTGTATCACTCGCGCTTCATCCGTCATACCCGACACTACCCGGGTTTCCACCAGAAGCTGGTCGACCTGCAGCTCGCCACCTGGTTCGGGGATACGCCGCGCGCGCCCACCGGCCGCTACCCCGACGATGTCAGTATCGTGGTCAGGCGTATCCGCGCCCTGCTGTCGGATCGGCCAGCCGATCAATGAGTTGTTGATCAATCGCAATCACTGCTGTCCCGTTAACCCGCCAACCACGTGACTGAAACATAAGCGGCAGGTACGTTTTGAGCCAGGTCGGGCAAACCGGACATGGGACCGGTATCACCCGGTCAAGACACGCAGAACCTGCCATCCCTGGCCGCTCGACTGCCGCATCCCTGCGGCAGACGGTCCTGACCGGGTGATACCGGCCCCATGTCCTCACCTGCAGGCTCGCTCCAACGTTAACGGGACAGCAGTGAATCGCAATGATTCCTCAATTCGGGGCAGCCGGATGCTACCGCCGGTGAAATTTCCGTGTGATAATGTGCACCTGTTTCGTGCCACGGTGGGCGCGCACGGACTATGGCCTCCCGCAGGACAAACATCATGGCAATTCTGGACCTGACAAACTTCGAAAACGCGCCGCTGCAACACGACCCCTTCGAGTTCGTCGTGGCGCAGGGCGTGATGAGCCCGGAAGCCATTGAAGCGCTGAACCGCGACTACCCTGCTATCGATCTGCCGGCCAACTACAGCCCCGAAGACCTCGAGTACGGACCCAGCTTCCGGCAGCTGCTGGACGAACTCAACAGCGCGGAATTTGACTCCATCATCGAAAGCAAGTTCGGCGTCGACCTGGAAGGCACCGAAAAGACCATCACCGTACGCAAGTATTCGGAAATGAGCGATGGCAATATCCACACCGACCACTGGAGCAAAATCATTACCGTGCTGATCTATTTCAACCCGGAGTGGACCCAGGAGGGCGGCCGGCTGCGCTTCCTGCGCTCCAAAGACGACATCGAGGATTACGCTGCCGAGATCATCCCGGTCGGGGGTAACATGCTGGCCTTCCGGCGCTGCAAAAACTCGTTCCACGGCTACAAACGTTTCAAGGGCGAACGCCGCATGGTCCAGGTCAACTGGGTCAAGTCCAGCCGCTTTGCCTGGTATGCGCAGCAACTGGCACGCCTGGGCACCCATACCGGCAAACGGCTGTTGCGGATGGCACAGGGGTCGTGAACGCGAGCCCGCTCACCAGGCGCCCTTTCGTCATTGCAGGCGCAGGCGCTTTCGGTTCAGGCCAGGCCCTGGAGATTGCTGCGCTGCGCTCGCAATGACGGCTATATCCTGATCCCATGAACGCACCATCGACGCACCGCCTGTGTCTGGCCTCACCGGTGTTCTACCCCACCTACGGCGGTTCCCAGCGACGTTTCATGAATTACCTGCCGGGCCTGCGTGAACGCGGGCTGGACATCCGCGTCTATACCGGCACACCCAATGCAAAGGAGATGTCGACCGGGGAAACCGCGTTATGGGGCAACTGCCCGACCGGCGAGTTCATGCCCACCACCGAGGTGGCAGGGGTGCCGGTGCACCGCGTCAAGCTGCCGGACAAAAAAGGCACCGCACGCACCCGGACCTATAACGACCGGCTGCTGGAATACTGCCGCATACCGGAATACCGTCCCGACGTGATCCAGATGGTCGGCCCACTGAAACCCATGTCCATGCCCCTGCTGCGGCAGTTGCGCGACATGGGTATCAAGCTGTTGTACGCCGTCACCATTGCGCCACCCGCCCCGAGCAAAAAAAAATGGTTCAAACGCTCGCATTCCAGGGGTGACGAGACTGCGCTCTTCAACCTGCTGGACTGTATTGTCACCAATAACACGCCGCTGCGGGATTTCGTGCAGGCCACCGGGGTCACCACCCGTGTCGAGGTCATTGCCAACGGCGTCGACCTGGAGCGTTTCTACCCGGCGCACTCCCCCGCAGACCGGGAACCGCTGCGAACACAGCTCGGTATTGCCCCGGACGACATCATGATCACCAGCATCGGTGGCATCAGCCCACGCAAGGGCAGTGACCTGATGATCGATGCCTGGGCGCAGCTTGCCGCCGAATTCCCCGGGCTGCACCTGGTGCTGATCGGGCCGCGCAAGGACCTTGAACAGCCCAAGCTGAAGAAATTCAGGCGCCGGATGGAAAAATCGATCCGCCGCTCGGGTGCACCCGGGCGGGTGCACTTCACCGGTCTGGTGGACAATGTAGAAGCGTACCAGCGTGCCAGCGACATCCT
>JALSRZ010000143.1 GCA_026984515.1 Thiohalobacter sp.
GTATTTCCAGCACATCAGGTAACACCTTGCCGGACAGTTCGTCCATGAAGGCCTTCCTGATCAGTGAGAAGTTCATCGCGTCTAAATCGTGCGCGCTGCCTGTGCAGTTTCTGCCAATGCCGCATGCGCCGCCGCCAGGCGGGCCACCGGCACACGCGGACCGGAGCAGGACACGTAGCTCAGACCGATGGCGTGGCAGAAGCGGATGGAGTCGGGGTGTCCGCCATGCTCACCGCAGATGCCCACTTTCATGCCCGGCCGGGTTTCGCGGCCCCATTCGACCGCCAGTTGCATCAACTTGCCCACGCCTTTTTTGTCCAGCACTTCAAACGGGTTGTCCTGCAGGATGCCGCGTTCGTTGTACATGGGCAGGAATTTGTTCTCCGCGTCTTCGCGCGAAAAGGAGAAGGTGGCCTGGGTCAGGTCGTTGGTGCCGAAAGAAAAGAACTCGGCTTCTTCCGCCAGGCTGCCGGCGCGCATGCAGGAGCGGACCACCTCCATCATGGAACCAAAGCTGAAGTCCACTTCCAGACCGTACTTGTTTTCCACCACGGCGTGCACCGCGTCGACGTAACTCTTGACCCGTTTCAGTTCCTGCGAGGTACACACCTGCGGCACCATGATTTCCGGTTGCACATCGAAGCCTTCCTTGCGGCATTCAGCAGCCGCTTCCAGGATGGCGGAGATCTGCATGGAATAGATCTCCGGGAACGACAGGCCCAGGCGTACGCCGCGGTGTCCCAGCATGGGGTTTACCTCGTACAGTGCCCGCACCTTTTTCAGCATGGCTTCCTTTTTCTCGATGGCTTCGTCGACCAGGTGCGGGTCGGTGAGGCATTCGACACGGGGGTGTTCGCGGCCGCTGTACATGAACTGCACGGCATCCGACAGGATGTTCATGCCCATCACCGTATCCTTCAGGTGCCGCAGCCGGTCCAGTTCCTCCACCAGTTGCTGTTCGGATGGCAGGAACTCGTGGATGGGCGGGTCCAGCAGACGGATGGTCACCGGCCGCGGAGCCATGGCCTTGAAGATGCCCTTGAAGTCCTCGCGCTGGATGGGCAGCAGCCGGTCCAGCGCCGCCTGCCGGTCGGCGGTGGTTTCCGCCACGATCATTTCGATGACCACGGGCAGTCGTTCCACGTCATTGAACATGCGTTCAGTGCGACACAGCCCGATGCCCATGGCGCCATACTTGAGCGCCCGTTCCGCATCCTTTGGCGTATCGGCGTTGGCCATGACCTGCAGGCGTGCGGCGTCATCGGCCCAGCCCAGCAGCGTTTCCAGGTCGGAAGAAAAATCGGCCTCGATCATCGCCACTTCGCCGAGGTAGACATCACCGCTAGTGCCATCAATAGTAAGCAGGTCACCCTCGCTGATGGTCTGTTCGCCGACAAAGGCCTTGCGCATCTGCACATCGACATGAATGCCTTCGGCGCCTGCCACGCAGGGCTTGCCCATGCCGCGCGCGACCACCGCCGCGTGCGAGGTCTTGCCGCCGCGCGCGGTCAGGATACCCTGCGCGGCAAAGAAGCCGTGAATGTCCTCGGGTTTGGTCTCCTCGCGCACCAGGATGACGCGTTGTCCACCGCGCCCCAGTTGCTCGGCGCGATCGGCGTCGAATACCGCGTGCCCAACGGCCGCACCGGGTGACGCGGGCAGGCCACGCGCCAGTGGTGTACTGTGGGCGTCCGGGTCCAGGCGTGGAAACAGCAATTGCTCCAGCATGTCGGGCTGGATGCGCAGCAGTGCCTGGCGCCGGTCGATCAGGCCTTCGCGGGACATGTCTACCGAGGTGCGCACCAGGGCGGTGGCATTCATCTTGCCGTTACGGGTCTGCAGGCAGTAGAAGCGTCCTTTCTCGATGGTGAATTCGAAGTCCTGTACTTCTCTGTAATGCGCCTCCAGGCGATCGCGCAGGGTCTGCAGTTCCCGGTACATGTCCGGCATTTCCTGCTGCAAGCGGTCGATCGGTTTGGGCGTGCGGATACCGGCCACCACGTCCTCACCCTGGGCATTGACCAGGTATTCACCGAACAGGCGGTTTTCGCCGGTATCCGGGTAGCGGGTAAAACCCACGCCGGTCGCGCTGTCGTCGCCAAGATTGCCGAACACCATGGTGACCACGTTCACCGCAGTGCCGTTGGCCATGTCCGGGGTGATATTGAACTCGCGCCGGTAGTCCACCGCGCGCTTGCCCATCCAGGAATCGAAGACCGCCTTGACCGCGATTTCCAGTTGCTGCATCGGGTCCTCGGGAAAAGGCTTGCCGGTCTCGCGTTCCACCACGTCGAGGAAACGGTCCGAGATTTCGTGCAGGTCTCGCGCAGTGAGCGCCAGGTCCTGCCGGGCACCGGCCTTTTCCCTGACCGCTTCGAATTCGGCATCGAAGGCTTCGTCTGCTACGCCCAGCGCGACCTTGCCGAACAGCTGAATGAAGCGGCGGTAGGCATCCCAGCCGAAGCGTTCATTACCGGTCTGCGCAATCAGGCCCTTCAGGGTCTCGATGTTCAGTCCCAGGTTGAGGATGGTGTCCATCATACCCGGCATGGACATGGCCGAGCCGGAGCGCACCGACACCAGCAGGGGATTTTCGCCGGAACCAAAAACCCTGCCGGTTTTTTCTTCCAGTGCCCGCATCTGTGCCCGGACTTCGTCCATGACCCCGGCCGGCAGTTCGTGTTCGCTGCTGTCCAGGTAATACAGGCAGGCCGCTGTGCTGATCACGAAGCCGGGCGGCACGTTGATGCCGATACGGGTCATTTCGCACAGGTTGGCGCCCTTGCCACCCAGCAACATCTTGTTGCTGCCGTCACCTTCCTCGAAGGCGAAGACATACTTCTGCTGGCTGCTCATAGCGTTTCTCCCGGTGGACATGGTGATGAGGCGGGCACATTGTGGACCAGTCCGCCGGGCAGGTCATTGACATGGATCATGCTACGCAGGAGGACGGTTGTCCGCCACTCCGAAGGATGGAACGTCGGTGTACAAGCGGGCAGCATCTATTTACTATGGAGCGAAGTCGGACCTGCACACGGTGTGCATGGTGCTACAGCCGCGCGAGGTAGGCAGCATGTCGGTCGACGGAGTCTGGAGCAGTGATATCGGCGGTGCCTACGGCTGGGAAGCCATTGGCACGGTATTTTTCGAAAACGGCCGGCTGCTGGGCGGTGGCAGGAACCACTATTCGTCCGGCAGCTACCGGGAAAAACCGGATGGTCACATCCGCTTTCACCTCGATATCAACCAGTTCGGGAAAAAGCGCGCCCTGTTCGGGCGTAAAAGTGAACAGCTGTCCATCGACATCAGGGCACGGCTGGATGAGAAGGGGAAAACGATCCTGGGCGAGGCCACCATGCCGGAACGCCCGGAATACAGTATCGCGGTGCGTTTCAGGAAACGCGGTGAACTGCCGGAATAGCCGGCACGGGCACAGCGCGGAGTCAGTTATGTTCGAGTCGTCCAGGATTGCACACGATATTGATAAGGACAGTTTCGAGCAACAGGCGCCGAAACTGCGTACAGATCTGCTGGAGGCCCAGTTCGATCTCATCGAGGCGCGTAAATTTCCGGTAATCCTGGTCGTTGCAGGCATGGAAGGTTCCGGCGTCGTCGATGCATTGACCGATGCCAGTGAAGTGCTGGATACCCGTCATGCTACTACCTGGGCGCTTGACGCAGCCACTGAGGAGGAGTCCGAACGGCCGCGTATGTGGCGTTACTGGCGTACGCTGCCGCCCAAAGGAGATATCGGTATCTACGCCGGATCCTGGTACACCACCCCGTTGACCGAGCGGATCCTGGAACAGCGTGATGAAGTCAGCTTCGAGCAGGATTTGCAGGCAATCAACCGCTTCGAGGCCATGCTGGCTGCAGAAGGTGCGCTGATCCTCAAGTTCTGGCTGACGATTGGCCGCAAGGAGCAGGAAAAACGCCTGAAAAAACTGAAAAACGATGAGCGTACACGCTGGCGTGTGGAGGAGTCGATCTGGGGGGGCAGCAAGCGCTACCGGCAGGTCGAACACGCCGCCGGGCAGATGATGCGCATCTCTCATGCCGACCATGCGCCCTGGATCCCGGTGCATACCGGGAACCCGTACTATCGCAGCCTCACGATAGGGCTGACCATACTCGATGCGATCAAGGCGCGGCTGGCCCGGCCCGCTGCCGACGAGCCGGTCAGTGCACCGGTGCAGGTTCCGGCTGTCGACGGGCGCACGGTACTGACGGACCTGGACCTGTCCCTGCGGCTGGATAAACCCGACTACAAAAAACAGCTGGCAAAATACCAGGACCGGTTGAACAGACTGGTCTGGAAGAAAAAGTTCCGCAGGCACTCGCTGGTGCTGGTGTTTGAAGGCAACGATGCAGCCGGCAAGGGCGGTGCGATCCGGCGTGTGACCCGTTTCCTGGACCCGCGCCGTTACCGGGTCAACCAGTTTGCCGCACCGACCGATGAGGAAAAGGCGCAGCCCTACCTGTGGCGCTTCTGGCGACGCCTGCCCCGGCGCAACCACATCGGCATCTTTGACCGCTCCTGGTACGGCCGGGTGCTGGTCGAGCGGGTGGAAGGATTCTGCTCCGAGGCGGACTGGCGCCGGGCCTGGGGTGAGATCAACGAATTCGAACAGGAGATGAGCGACGCTGGCGTCATCGTGGTCAAGTTCTGGTTGTCGATCGACCGGGACGAACAGATGAAGCGTTTCCGGGCGCGCGAGCAGACCGGGTACAAGCGCTACAAGATTACCGATGAAGACTGGCGCAACCGCGACAAATGGGATGAGTACGCACAGGCGGTTTGCGACATGGTGGACAACACCAGTACCCGTGTAGCGCCCTGGACGCTGGTCGAGGCCAACGACAAGTACTATGCGCGGGTCAAGGTGCTCAGGACGATCTGTGAACAGATCGAACAGCGCCTCGGCAGCGGCAAGCACAAAAAATGATCCGTGCCGGCCGGTGACGCGCGCCGCTTCAGACGCCGGTTTTTCTGCCGGCACTGAATTCCTGGAGGGCACGCGCAGCCGCGTCCCGCAGGTGGCGGGCGGCGTTCTGCATGGCATCCTGTTGTGATACCGCGCCCTCGCATAATGCGTAGATGGCGGTGATGCCGGTATCTGCCAGCCGGTCTGCGCCTTCGCCCAGGCGGCCGGCGATGACCATGCAGGGCAGGCCTGCTGCCCGGGCGCGCCGGGCGACCGCAGCGGGGGCCTTGCCGAAGGCGGTCTGCGCATCGAGCTGACCTTCTGCCGTAATCACCAGGTCGGCGCCTTCGAGTGTGCTATCAAAATCGAGTAGATCCAGCACTGTTTCCGCACCGGGCAGCAGTTCTGCGCCGAGAAAAGCGAGTGCCCCCGCACCCAGCCCACCGGCTGCGCCGGCGCCCGGCTGATTGCGCAGTTCCCTGCCGAAAGTCGCTTCGAGTACATCGGCATACTGCGCCAACCCGGCTTCCAGTTGTTGAATCTGTGTGGCGCTGGCGCCTTTCTGTGCGGCAAACACCGCGGCCGTACCCTGCGGCCCCAGCAGCGGGTTATCGACATCACAGAGGACCTGGACCTGCGCGCAGCCAAGCCGCGCATCGAGACCTGACGTGTCGATTTCCGCGACATCGGCCAGCTGGCCGCCACCGGCCTCCAGCGGGCGACCGCGGGCATCCCGGAATATCACGCCCAGTGCCTGCGCCATGCCCATGCCGCCATCGGTGCCGGCGCTGCCGCCGATGCCCAGCAGGATGCACTGCGCGCCCGCATCCAGGGCGGCGAGAATGAGTTCTCCGGTACCGCGGGTGTGAGCGGTCATCGGCGCCGGTCCGGCCGGGTCGAGTAGCGCCAGTCCCGAAGCCGCTGCCGATTCGATAACGGCCATGCGGCGTTCCCGGTGGTAGAGCCAGGTGGCTGCGATCCTTTTTCCGGTTGGGCCAGTGACCGGCAGGGATTGTGTGCCGGCCTGAAGTCCATCGGCCAGTACCTGCACCAGGCCGTCACCCCCGTCTGTCACCGGCCGTCGCACCAGTTCGGCATCGGGCAGCACTGCACGGGCACCGGCGGCCAGCGCGTCGGTGGCTTCGACAGCGGTGAGGCTGCCTTTCAGGGCATTGGGGGCAAGCACAATCTTCATGGCGAACGGGCTACCGGTGATTCAGAATGCACATTTTCAGTGCTTATACCCTGTCCAGCGTACCCGTGTTCGCGCCGGTGCTCCAGCCGTATTGATGTCTGTATTTTGACAGAGAGACCTGTAATAATCAGGCCCAAACCAGTCAAACAAGTGATAGCAGGTATGGGTTTCCCGGTATCAGCAGGGCGCACAGGGTTCCACGGGTTGTTGCTGGCCGCTGCCCTGGCCGTTTTAACGTCACTGCTGGCCGGTTGCGGCCAGAACAAGGCGCCACCACCGCCGGCAGCGAAAGTCTCGGTGCTGGAGGTCCATCCCAAAGATACCCCGGTCACCTTCGAGTTTGTCGGTAGTACCTCCAGTTCCCAGCAGGTCGAGGTGCGTGCCCGTGTTGATGGTTTCCTCGATGAGCGGCTGTACCAGGAAGGCAGCATCGTCAAGAAGGGCGATGTGATGTTCAGGATGGACGCCAAACCTTTCGAGGCCCAGCTGGCGGCAGCAAAGGCGGCGCTGGCCGAGCAGGAAGCCAGGCTGTGGACCGCGCGTGCCAACCTCAAGCGTGTCAGGCCGCTGGCGAAGGCCAATGCGGTCAGCAAAAAGGACCTGGATGATGCCCAGGGTCGTGTGAACTCGGCCGCCGCCGCGGTAGAGATGGCTAAGGCCGATGTCGAGACGGCCGAACTCAACCTGGGATACACCACCATCTATGCACCGGTTACCGGGGCTTCCAGTTTCGCCCGTATACAGAACGGTGCCTATGTCAGTGCACCCAACAGTCTGTTGACGTATGTGGCCCGGCTGGATCCCATATGGGTGGATTTCAGCATCTCTGAAGACGATGTGCTGAGGGCGAGAAAGGAGAGAAAAACGGGACTGCTGAAGGTGCCCGGGAAGAGTCGCTACGAGGTCGAGATTGTACTGGCGGACGGATCGATCTACCCGGAGACTGGGGAAATCTTTTTTACCGACGCTAACTACAGTACCGAGACCGGTACCTTTCTGATACGTGCCACCTTCTCCAATCCCGACCAGAGCCTGCGCCCCGGCCAGTTCGTTCGCGTCCGGCTCAAGGGTGCGACCCGGCCCAATGCCATCCTGGTTCCGCAAAAAGCCGTGTTGCAGGGGGCAAAAGGGTTTTTTGTCTGGATTGTAGATAAGGATGGCAAGGCGCAGATCCGCAATGTCGAGGTCGGCAGCTGGCAGGGTGACAACTGGTTTATTACCCGCGGGCTGTCCGCCGGTGAGCGGGTCGTCACGGAGGGGATCATCCATCTGTCTGCTAATGCGCCGGTCAGCATCGCTCCGGCGGTAGGCAAGGCGGCCTCCGGCGAGTCAAAGACCGGCAGCCACTGACCGGAACCGGCCCCGCATGTTTTCGCATTTTTTCATCGATCGCCCGATCTTTGCCACGGTGATCTCGCTGGTCATCGTGATTGCCGGTGCGGTGGCCATGTTCAGTCTGCCCATCTCCCAGTACCCGGACATTACCCCGGTGCAGATCCAGGTGACGGCCACCTACCCGGGGGCCGACGCCGAGACCGTGGCGCAGAACGTCGGCGCGCCCATCGAGCAACAGGTCAACGGCGCGGACAACATGATCTACATGCAGTCCACCAGTTCCTCGACCGGCAACTACACCCTCAACGCCTATTTTGAAATCGGTACCGACCCGCAACTGGCGCAGGTCGATGTTCAGAACCGCGTGCAATGGGCGACACCGCAGTTACCCTCGGCCGTTACCGAGCAGGGCGTCATCGTCAAGAAGACCACCCAGAGTTTCATGCTGGTCATTGCCCTGTATTCACCGGATGGACGCTACGATCCGGATTACGTGGCCAACTATGCCAACATCTACCTGCTGGATGCTATCAAACGCATAAACGGTGCCAACCAGTCAGCCATCATGGGCGTGCCGGATTACGCCATGCGCATCTGGCTACGCCCGGATCGCATGGCGCAGCTGGGCCTGACAGCAACCGATATCGCTACCGCCGTGGGCCAGCAGAACCGCCAGTTCTCGGTCGGGCGTATTGGCCAGTCACCGACCCCGCACCCGGTAGCGCAGACCTTCCCGGTGACTACGCCGGGCCTGCTGACCGA
>JALSRZ010000144.1 GCA_026984515.1 Thiohalobacter sp.
AAGCGTTGTATTTTCCCAACTAGCCCCGGATTGCTCTGCCGCCCTACGTTACGGATGTGCATTATTCATACAATAGGGTAAAAATACAATACTTTTTTCAAAAATTTTTGCGCCCCGACACTTCTGCTGTGGAATAAATATCGCACTTGTCGTTATTTTGCTACAAAGGCGCGCTGGTGACGAACCGGCGGAACCGGGCGACAATGCGATGATCCATCCTGCCAATAAGCAATATACGGGCCACTGATTCCGGCACAGCCGGGCAGGAGCCGACCGGCTGCAGGTCCCCGACAGCGGGCCATCTGGCAGCCGGTCATGCGGCCGGGTATGATCAGCGCCCGCAATGGCTGAATTCAGGAAAATCACGGGCAAATGCCGCAAAATCAGGACGAACTGACCGTACGCGCGGTACAAACCCAGGCCCAGCTGAACCACTTCATTCACCTGCCCGAGCGACTGTACCGTGATGATCCGAACTGGATCAGCCCGCTATTATTTGAGCAAAAAGAACGTTTTAGCAGGAAGAACCCGTATTTCCTGCATGCCCGCTGGCAGGCCTGGGTTGCCTGGCGGGGCGATCGGCCGGTGGGTCGGATCAGTGCCCAGATCGACGATCTCCACCTGCAGAAATTCCAGGACCGGACCGGTCATTTCGGCTGCCTGGAGGCGGAAAACGACCCGCAGGTGTTTGCTCGCCTGTTCGAAGAGGCGGAAAACTGGTTGCGGGAGGCCGGTATGCAACGGGTCACCGGCCCTTTCAACCTGTCGATCAACGAAGAATGCGGATTACAGATTGAGGGTTTCGACACCCCCTCACGCATCATGATGGTGCATGGCCGCCCTTTTTATGCGCAAGCGGTCGAAGCAGCCGGTTTCCACAAAGCCGTTGACCTGATCGCCTATCGCCAGCATCCCGACTTCGAAGTGCCCAGAGTCATGCAACGCCTGGTCAGCAAGGTCGCAGACCAGATCCACATCCGGCCGCTGAATCGCAAGCGCCTGAAAAGCGAACTGGAACTGTTGCGCGATATTTTTAACGACGCCTGGTCGGAGAACTGGGGCATGGTCCCGATTACCGAGGCGGAATTCGAAGAGGTCGGAAAATTCATGACCCTGCTGATCGACGACGATTTCGTGCAGATTGCCGAGGTCGATGGCCAACCGGCCGCCATGATTGTCTGCCTGCCGAACATCAACGAAGCCATCCAGGACCTGCACGGCCGGCTGCTACCCTTCGGCTGGCTGAAACTGCTGTGGCGCCTGAAGGTGCGCTATCCCGAAACCGCACGCATCCCGCTCATGGGCGTGCGTAAAAAATACCACCATACGCTGTTCGGTCCGGCGCTCTCTTTCCTGCTTACCGATACGCTCCGCTACCCGGTACTGGCGCGCGGCATCCGGGAAATGGAAATGTCCTGGATCCTGGAACACAATAGCGGCATGCGCAGTATCATCGAATCCCTGGGCGGCAAAGCCTGCCAGACTTTCCGCCTGTATGAGAAAGCACTGTAAACCCTGGCGACCATGACCGCCGAGCCTTTCACCGCCATCGTTCTGGCCGCCGACCGCAATGCCCATGACCCCCTGCTGGCCGCTTCCGGCGTCTGCTGCAAGGCGTTATTGAAAATAGACGGCACCCCGATGCTGCAACGCGTGCTTACCGCGTTACTGTCCAGTCAGCGGGTAGCACGCATCCTGCTTTCCGGCCCGGCGCGCGAACACCTGGCAGGCAGTGAATACCTGTCACAGGCGCTGGACAATCAACAGGTCGGCTGGCGTGCAGCAGCCGACAGCCCGAGCAGCAGCGCCTGGCAGGTGATGCAAAGCCTGGCAGACACCACCCCGGTGCTGGTCACCACGGCGGATCACCCCTTGTTGACCGCTGATATCGTCAATTATTTTCTCGATGGTGCCGTAAAAACCGGGGCGGATCTCGCCGTGGGAGTGGTCGGTTTTGACTCGATCCGGAATAAATTTCCAAAGGCGAAAAAAACCGTCACACGGTTCAGGGATGGCGATTTCTGCGGCTGCAACCTGTTTGCCTTTCTGACACCGCAGTCACGGCAGGTGGCATCGGTATGGCGCGAAGTCGAGCAACAGCGCAAAAATCCGCTGCGGCTCATCAGCCAGCTGGGCTGGTGGTCAGTGCTAGCTTACCTGCTGGGACGACTGACGCTGGACCAGGCACTGAAGCGCCTGTCTGAACGACTGGCGGTCGATATCCGGCCAGTACACCTGCCCTTCCCGGAAGCCGCCATTGACGTGGATTCCATCGCCGATCAGGAACTGGTGGAGGAAATCACCGGCAGCGACAGATGATGCTCGTGCTGTAACGCAAAGTCATCGCTGTCCAGGCGGTAGCCACGCACAGCGATGTCGAGCGACCAGCAGTCACCGGCACGTGCCACGCTATACAGGTAGTACTGCGCACGCCGACCGGGTTTATGGCCGATGGCCGAGGCCGAGGGAATACCGAATACAGGGATGGTCCGCTCTCCCCAGGGGATACCGGATTCGACCGGGCGATGGCTGTGACCATGCAGCACCAGTTCGGCGCCTTCACGCCCCAGGATACGGCACAGGTCGTTACCGTCCGTCAGCCGCTTGCGCCATTTCTCGTCTTCCACCCTGGGCGGGTGGTGCAATAATACGACCCGGAACAGTCCCTGCGCGCCGGTTTTCTGCAACAGGGCGGTCAGGCGCCGGCGCTGCTCCAGGCCCAGCGCCCCGGTCGCAAAGAACGGCGCCGAAGCCGTCGCGCTGGACAGCCCGATCAGGGCAACGCCATTGCGCACCCGCAGGCTGGGGAACAGCGACTGCTGCACCGCACCGGCACGATCATCCGATACCATGTAGGGCTCCCACTGCGCAAAGGTCGCAGACCAGGGTGTGCGAATATAGGCATCGTGGTTTCCCGGTACAACAGTAACCTGCCCGGCACTGCCCAGCCGTTCCAGCCAGGCGCGCGCCTGCGTGAATTCGGCCGGCAGGCCGAGGTGGGTCAGATCGCCGGTGACCACGATATGCCCGGGATGCACCTGATGCAGATCCCGCAGCAACGCATCGAGTACTTCGCTGCGGTGTTCCTTACGCCGCTTGTGCAACCACGACAGGTAACCGAGCACACGCTTGTTCATCAGCTGCTGCCAATGTACCCCGCGCAGCGTGGTCAGATGTGGATCCGACAGGTGCGCAAAACACAGCCCGGCCGGGTCCGGGGCCCTTGTCTCGTCCATCATATCGCTGTACGCATTTGTTGATTGATCCATATTCACTGTAGGATACCGTTCGAGGATCCCCTGAAGAGCCCCGCCAGTCCCTTGAAACCAGCGCACCATTCCAGCCCCCCTCCGTGCATCGGCCTGATCACGAACCCGCACAGCCGGCGCAACCGGGCACACGCCGACGCGGTGCAGGGCATTGTCGCAAATCACCCGAACATTCACCATCGGGTTACACCGAACGGGGATGCGATTCCGGCTGCACTGCAGGAATTCGTGGCACAGGACGTAAACATCCTGGCCATCAACGGCGGGGATGGCACGATTTCCCGGGTCTTCACCGACCTGTTCAATACCCGCCCGTTTCTGCACCTGCCGTCCGTAATCCTGCTGCCGGGCGGCACCACCAACATGAATGCGGGGGATGTCGGCATGCCGGGCAGCCTGCAACAGGCCGTACATCGTATGGCCGCCTGGGCCGATACCGGAAAGGGGCGCGTTGAACGACTGCAGCGCCCCGTACTGCGCGTAGCAGGGGCACGCGATTACGATGCGATCTACGGCATGTCCTTCGGTGCCGGCACCGTGATCCGCGGCATAGAGTACTGTCACAACAGCGTGCATACCCTGGGCATCAGGAATGAACTGGGGCCTGGACTGGTAACACTGCGCACTATCTGGGGCATTGCGCGCAAGGAGCCGATGTTTTTCGACCCGGTCCCGGTGCGCATTGAACTCGACGGCAAACCGGATCCACAGGTACGCGAACTGGTACTGATCACCATCAACTCCCTGCAACGCCTGTTTCTCGGCATCCACCCACACTGGGGCAGCGAGCAGGCACCGCTGTACTGCACCTGGGTGCAGAAACCGGCACGCAAGGTATTCCGTGCTTTTTTTGCCGTGCTGCGCGGCAAACCCAACCGCTATGTTACGCAGGAGAACGGCTATTTCAGCCATAACGTACAGCAAATACAGCTGTGGCTGGACGGCGCCATTGCGCTCGACGGTGAGATCTACCAGGCCGCAGCCGCACAGGGACCGATCACCGTCAGCAACGGCGGCGATCTCGAATTCATCCGCATAGGCCGATAGCGTGGACAGCGACAGCGCACAGCGTGAACTGGTGACCGGACGACTCGGGCTTTCCCCTTCGCCCCGGCACCCGGCGCTGCAACACCTGGTCGAGTCCCTGCTTCAGCGACATGGTGATTGTGTAGCCTCTGTCCTGTTCTACGGTTCCTGTCTGCGCAGCGGCGATCCCTACGATGGCCTGGTCGACCTGTACCTGGTCGTCGACCACTACCGCTGCGCCAACACCGGCTGGCTCAAGGCCGCGTGGAACTGGCTGCTGCCACCCAACGTGTTCTACGCCGAATTCCCTCACGAAGGGCGGATGGTACGCTGCAAATACGCTATCCTGTCGCTTGCCGACCTGGCAAAAGGCACTTCACCGCGCTGGTTTCATTCCTACCTGTGGGGGCGCTTCAGCCAGCCGGTAGCCATTGCCTGGAGCAGGGACAACACCGCCGCACAAAGCGTCGCCAACAGCCTGGCACGCTCCGTCCTTACCTTCCTGAACCGGGTGCTGCCCTGCCTGCCGCCACAGGGCGATGTACAGTCGCTGTGGAGTGACGGACTGCGACTCAGTTACGGCGCCGAACTGCGGGTCGAGTCACCGGCACGCACACGTGAACTGTTTGCCGCCAACCAGGCCTATTACCGGGAAATCACCCGGCTGGCGGCAGACCTGCTGGACTTTCCGCTGCAGCTCTCTGAACAGGATGCAGAAACCCGTTACCTTGCACACATCCCGTCCGGCCGCCGCTTCATCGGCCGGGCCGGCTGGAAACTGCGTACCCTGCAGGGCAAACTGTTGTCACTGGCGCGCCTGACCAAGGCCCTGTTCACTTTCGACGGTGGCCTGGACTACATGGCCTGGAAGCTGGAACGCCATTCCGGCGTGCCGATCGAAATACCGGAACGTGTACGCCGTTACCCGCTGATCTTCGTCTGGGGCCTGGTACTGGACCTGTACCGGCGTGGCGTGTTCCGCTAGCCGGATGATGACACCCCGACCCCGTATCTGGCTGGTGCTGGGTGACAAGCCGGGTGACAACGCCCAGCTGAAAAGGATCGCTGACAGCCTCGACCTTCCCTACGCAACAAAGCACCTGGTGCCAAAAGAAGAATACCGCCTGGGCAAGCCACGTTTCCGGGCCACACTGGAACACCTGGACCCGGACCACTCCGATTCACTGACCGCGCCCTGGCCGGAGCTGGTCATCACCACCGGGCGCAGGCACGCCATGGCTGCGCTGTGGATTAAAAAACAGTCCCCCGCCACCCGGCTGGTACTGCTGGGAAGACCGCGCCGCTGGATCGAGCGCTTCGACCTGGTCATCGCCCTGCCGCAGTACCAGGTACCGGACCTGCCCCGGGTCCTGCACCTGTCGCTGCCGTTGATGCGGGCAGACCGGCGGTCGGTCAGCACTGCTGCGGAACGCTGGAAATCCCGGCTGGGGACACTCCCCAAACCGGTGATCGCAGTCCTGGTCGGCGGTCCTACCCAGCCCTTCCGCTTCGATAGCGCAGTAACGGAACAGCTGGTCAGCACGTGCCGCAGCTTGCAGCAGCGCTACCGGGGCAGCCTGTATTTCCTGACCAGCCGCCGAACCTCTCCGGAGATCGTCGCCACCCTGAAGGCACGGCTGCCTACCGATGCTCGCCTGTATGAATGGAAGCAGGACAGCACCGACAACCCGTACCTTGCGTTGCTCGGACTTGCCGACTACTTTGTCGTAAGCGGTGACAGTGTTTCCATGATGATGGAAGTCGCCGACCTGCAAAAACCGCTGGCAATATACCGGTTGCCCGTTTACCCGTGGGGCCGGGCATGGCAATCACTCCTGAGGCGATTGCATGCCGGAAACGCAGAGCGATTCATCGACCGCCTGCTCGGTTCGCCAGGAAAGCTGCTGTACGCAAGCGGTATCGCCGGGTACGCCAGGGATCTTACCCGGATTCACAGCAAGCTGGAGAAAGCCGGGCTCGCCGTGTATACGGGACAGCCGTTTGTACAACCGGCTGCCGGCCTGCCGGATGAACTGGGTCTCGTCCGGGCGAGAATCCTGTCCCTGCTTTCCGGGACCTGACCGGCACGGACTTTCTGTCCAGAGTAGCGGACGCTATACTCACCGACCTACCCGGCCACTACAAGACACAGGATTTTTCGCTATTTCCGGCACTTCATCAGCCCCTGCCATCGCCGTGTGCATCTGCACATTCAGGCGCCCGACCGGACTCAGGCGCCTGCTGTCCGGTCTTTGCGCGCAAACGTTCGCGGACGTCCCCGCTCCTGCAATCACCGTTATCGTAGCGGACAATGAAGGCAGCCCGGACAACCGCCGTATTTGCGACGAATTCCGGCAAGCGCAGTTTCACGCGCTGATCTATGTACACGAACCCTGCCGGGGCATATCCCATGCGCGTAACGCCTGCCTGGACCAGCTGCCGGCAGGGACCGATTTTGTGGCCATGATCGATGATGATGAGGTGCCGGACAGCGACTGGCTGAACCACCTGTTGCTGGCGCAGCGCAAAAGCCACGCGGACGTGGTTGCCGGTCCGGCCTTTCCGGAGTTCCGGGAAGGCACCCCGGACTGGATCAGGGACTGTGATTTTTTTCTCAAGCCGGCTGATTTCACCTGTTTTTCCGACTTGCAGGCGGACCCGCCGGCAGCGACCTGTAACGTGCTGGTCAGCGCCGCGATTTTTTCCCGCATCGGCCTGCGCTTCGATCCGCAACTGGCACTGAGCGGCGGGGAGGACAAACTGCTGTTCCAGGATATAAAACTGCGCGGGTACCGCTTCGCGTGGGCAGCGCGGGCGCGGGTAACGGAGCACATTTCCGCCGACCGGGCCACCTTCGGCTACATGTGGCGCGAACAGTTTCGCCGTGGCAGCGTCAAATATTACGTAAAACGAAAGCTGAAAGTAGCGAACCGTCTCAAGTTACTGCGACTGGTACCAAAATTTCTGGCACGCGCCACGGGAAACATCCTGGCCGGTTGCTACGGCATCACGGCACAACTGTTCAGAAACCGGAAGAATCGCTGTGCACTGGCGCGCAATGCGCTGCCCATTGCCGATGGCCTGGGAGCCATTTCCGGACTCCTTCAGTTCAGGAACCACCACTACCTGCGCCAGGAAACCTGATGCGCGTACCGTTTACCCGGAACGGCAGGGCACTGCTGAATCTACCGGGGTACCTGGCCCTGGTTTATACACTGTTTCTTACCGGTTTTTTCCTGATCCAGAATGCAGTAGACCTGTACAAGTTCTACAGCGTCGCACTGTTCCTGCCCGGCCTGTTTGCCCTCAGGCCCGCACTGGCGAAAACCGGCCGCAACACGCTCTTCTACGCCATACTGGCCTACCTTGTCTACATGCTGCTGACTTCATTCTGGAGCGTGGATTTTTCCGCCAGCGAACTGTTTGACGACGCGCGACTTGCGGCTTACATCCTGGTATTTCTCCTCATTGCGGTACTGATTTCTGCACAGGACCGGAAGCTGTTCGAAAACATCATCCGGCTGACGGCTGTCTGTGCCGGGCTGGCCGCCGTCGTTTCCATTGCACTCTGGTACACAAAATACCCGGCTCCCCGTCCGCGACTTACCGGGATCGGCATTATCGACAACCCGAACCCGAGCGCTTTCGCGTACGGCTTTTTCGCCATCCTCAACGGCTATTATGCGCTGCAGTCCGGATGGCCAGGGGGCAGGATGATATTCTTCTCCCTGTGCACCATGCTGCTGTTCCTGGTTCTGCTGACCGGGAGCAATACCGGTATCCTGGCGACCGCAAGCGCTATCGCACTATTGCTCGTCCTGCACCAACACAGTCACAAACTGCTGCTGGCTGGCGGAGTACTGGCAGGCGTGGCTGCGGTACTCTACCTGCTCTGGTCACTGGGCCTGTTATCCAGCCCGGTCGATGCGGGCTTCTCCCAGCGCCTGCCCGTCTGGCACACGGTTCTGAACCAGTGGCTGGCCGCCCCTGTTTTTGGCAACGGCTATCAAGCGGAACTATTGCTGACCCCGGCGGGGGACAGGGATATTGCGAACTGGGCGCACAATGCACTGCTTGCGACCCTGCGCGACGGGGGAATAACCGGCCTGATCCTGCACCTGCTGGTACTGGGCAGCGCGGCACGGGCGGCGGCAAGGTTCACTGCTGAGTACCGCGACCCGATTTACCTCGTCCTGCTGCTGTTCGGATTTATCTGCATGACGGCGGACACCAACCAGCTGATCACCCGCCCGATGGAGCTGTGGATTATTTTCTGGCTTCCCTTGGCAATGATACTTGCGCGGGAGACGGCCCGGTCCGGACGTTCCTTTTCCCGGCAAGCTGTGCAACCTGACGACTGACACCATCCGGTGGTGAGGACCCGAAGAAAACCCTCGAATAACTTTCCACCGCGCGTTCGACTGAGAAAACCCGGCCCCGCGCCCTGAGAAATTCCCGGTTATTCGGCCGGTCCAGGGTTTCCAGAATTGCATCGGCCAGCGCAGTTTCATCACCTACCGGCACCAGTCGCCCGAATTCCCCGTCGCGCAGGATTTCCGCCGGGCCGCTCGGACAGTTCGTACTCACCACCGGGCAACCGGTCAACAGGGCCTCCACCACCACGTTCCCGAACCCCTCGTAACGCGAGGAAAGCACAAATACGGATGCCTTCCTGAGGTAGGGGTAGGGGTTTACCTTGAAGCCGGGCATTTCGAAATCGTCCGCGATGCCGAGCCGCTCCGCCAGACCCCGCAACATCTTCCTGTGCTCGGATTGC
>JALSRZ010000145.1 GCA_026984515.1 Thiohalobacter sp.
ACCAATAAGCGGACTTCTACTCAAGCTCACTCCGTTCGAAGGCCCTGATCAGACTTGCGACTCAAACCTTGGCAAAAATCCGTGCTGTGGCTAAGGCTGTGAGAAATGCGGGCTAGACCAGCTGGCGCGCTTCCTTACCGACCACCAGATTTCCGGCGCCCCGGTGGTCGGGGAAAACGGCAACCTGCTGGGTGTGGTATCCCTGACCGACATCGTGCGCCACCAGGGCAGCGCGGAAAGCCACGCCCAGGAACACAGCACGCACGAATACTACCTGCACGGACTGGAACAGCAGGTCGGTGAAAACATGAGCCGCGCCTTCCACATTGAGGAAGCATCGGAAGCTACCGTGGAAGACGTCATGACACCGATGATTTTCGAGATCAGCGAGGACGCCAGCCTGCAGGAAGCCGCCGATACCATGGTCAAGGGGCACATTCACCGCCTGTTCGTGACGCGACAGGGCCGCATCGCGGGAATCGTGACAGCACTGGATATGCTGGCCTCGATACGCGACCGGCAATAAGCGGCAGCTACGTTTTGAGCCAGGTATGTAATTGAATCGGCAGATCAGGTTAAGCGGCCAAATATCATAGCACCGCCCAAATAGGTCCCGATTGCGGAACCGATTGTAGTCAACCCGAACACCAGCAGGGTTCGGGTTACCCGGTTTTTCCACCAGCCCCTGAAACTCGTGGTAGCCTCACGCAGGCCGGCAAAGTCTGCTACCCTGGGTTTTCGCATACTGACTTCGGTCAGTGCGCAAATCATGCCGGCACCGATCATCGGGTTCAGCGATGTAATCGGTGCAGCGATAACCGCTGTGAGTATTGTCAGCGGGTATGCGCCCGCGATCAGGGCACCGACTCCTGACAGGCCACCGTTTAACAGCACCCAGTCAGTCACCATCGTCAAGCCGAGTTCAGGGCTTCTGTTAAAGCCTGTTGCAAAGCCGAGCAGTATCAGGCTGACGACAACCCATGGAAACACTTTGAAAAAAACCGGCCCCTGCCTGGTCTCGCTGAGTGCGATCAAGGTCTCTGACGGGTCGTGGGCAGGCATACCCAGATACTGCATCATACCTGCCTGGTGGCCGGCACCGATAACCACGAGTATGCGTTCGGGTTTGTCAGACTCAGCTATTTTTTGCAGTCGTGCTGCCATATACCGGTCACGTTCCTGTATCAATGGAACGTAGAGACTGGGCGCCTTATCAGCAAACTCGGTAAGCGCCGATTCCAGCATGTCACCCTGTTTGAGTTTGTTTATGACGTCTTCGCTGACTTTTTCCCGGCTGATCACGCTGTTCAGCAGGCCGGCGAATATCTGCAGTGCGCGCCACAGCGACAGGCTTTGGTAAACCCGTTTCAGGGTGACACCAATATCCCGGTCGATCAAAAACAGCTTCAGCCCGGCTTTTCCCGCATCGTCAATCGCGGCTTTCATTTCCGCACCGGGTTGAATGTCGACGCCATCAGCCAGGCGTTTCTGGTAGGCACTGAGCGCGAGGCTCACAAGCATCATGCCGCTTTCCCCCTGGCGAATCACCTGCCACAAATCCGTATTGGCGAAGCGCTCCGGGTTGCGCATTTTATGGTAGCGACTTTCACATAATTCAATCGCGACCGCGTCGTAATCACCACTGGCAATTTCGGCTTTAACCTGGGCGACGCTTTGCTTCGATATATGGGCGGTGCCGAGCAGTACACAGTCGGTATTCACAATCCGGATAGCCGGCAGCGCCTGGTTTTTCAGATCCACGGTTGAATGGCCCGGGCAGGGTGGCAGGAATCAAGCATACTCCTCTTGTATCGGCCCGCATCGCGATCACATTAGTTTTTGATTTCTGCGGTAAGGCATCCGCAACGTGTTCGGCTGATGTGGACGTTGAGATTCAACGCGCTGCCAAGGCCCTGAATGACGGCAACAAAAGCGCCGGGCCAAACCATCTTCGGGAGAATCCCGCCATCCCGCCTTCATGCCAGGTTGTGGAGATGGCGCGGTAAACAATGCCTGGCCCCGGTCCAGTGACTACCTCCGGGCGTGTTTTTTAGTTATCAGACCTGCCTGGCGTTACCTGGCCTCTCCCTGCGCTTTGCTACCCCGATCAAACCTAGCAGTCCTGAACCAAACAGCCATGCTGCTGCTGGCAGAGGCACAACCGCAGCCCCTCCATACAAGGTCTGAATCCCGGCAACATCGTCGGCATTGAGCTGTCGCTTGACTAGCTGGAGATTGTCACAAGCGCTGCCATTAAAACTGCTGTCAATGAAACCGCACATGACACTGGCGGTCACATTGGAATGACCAAGGCCAAGTGTGTGGCCGATCTCATGAACCAGCAGGCTTTCGATATCGTTCACAAATTCGCCGTTGGGTCCTAGAGTGAGTAGTTGGCCATCGCTATTCGGGTCGATGGCAAACAGGTTCGCGTCATTCAGGGCCAGGTCGCCCGCCAGCGAATCCGGGAAATTCAGGTCATCTCCTGGTGGGCCGAACCCGGCGCCACCGGCAAAATCGCCTGGCCCGAAATTGAATGCGCCAATTCGAATATCCGGTGTAAAATCTTCGCCGAATGCTCCCCCTTGATCCGCCGTTTGAACAAACACCAGATCAGCAGCCGTGGCCCAGGTATCGAATGCTCTAGCTACTGCTGCATCAAAGGCCCCGGCACCGTTGACGGTATCGATGATCGTTCGAATATCGTTCGCACTACCTGTGCCAAGAGAGTTAGTACCGCTCCAGCTTGAAGGGGCTTTAGGTCCCAGGGCAACACCGGGATTCATGAAGCTCCAGGTGATTGTTGCCCCGGTTCCCCAGAGTGGGTTGTCCCATTTACTTCCAGAACCACCGCTCCCGAATGTGCTGAAGGCTGATGCGTCGCCACACGCGCTACCGAGTACAGTTATTAGCACCAAATAGAGATTCGTTCTTGTGATCAAAGACATCTTGACCTCCCAGCGCAGATTGTCGGCGATGCCATCTGACTGTGAAGCTTCCAGATAGAGCCTCGATTATGCGCAATTGCGAAAAAACTACCCGAGATTCCAGCAAAATTTGTACCCGCTATTGCTTTTGCAAATAAAATCAACAGGATTTTAATAATCAGGAGCCGTCGGGAAGTTCGAAGCGTAAATTTATTCGACGCGATTCCTGACGTTCCTCCCGCTGCACTTATGACGAAATACCGGAAATACAATATTTTAGGTGCGTTACGCGGCGCGGAAAATGCGTCGAAAAAGTTAACGCGGGGGAAAGAGGGCCCTATTTGGGTACTGTATACCCCATTATGGGTCTTTATAAAGGGGGCAGCCGGGGACAGATGCTCAACCCATAACCCTTTGTTTAATAAGGTACCCCAATCACCATTCGGGTGAGGTGGCCCCACCCGAAGAAAGATCTTCCGGTGGGCACGTTGCATAGTATTTATCGTCAGGTTGGCTGGCGATGGGATTGGTGAGATGCGTTACCCGGTAGTTATTCACAAAGACAGGGATTCTGATTACGGCGTTACCGTGCCGGATTTGCCCGGTTGTTTTTCTGCGGGCGAGACGACGGAGGAGGCGCTGGACAATGTAGTCGAGGCGATTGAATGCCACCTGGAAGGTTTGCTGTTTGATGGCGAGGCAGTTCCGGAAGCCCATGCGATTGAAGCCCATCAGCACAATCCGGATTATGCGGAGGGCACCTGGGCGCTGGTGACGGTTGATCTCTCCAGACTGACCAGTAAGGCAAAGCGTATTAATATCACTTTGCCAGAGCGTGTGTTGGCGTTGGTGGATGAAGTCGAACCGAAGGCTTCTCATCAAGACCCCCTGCCCCGTCAAAATAAAGAAGGGTCCCGATGGGACCCTTCTTTATTTGGCGGAGGAGGAGGGATTCGAACCCTCGATACGCGGTTAGCGTATACACACTTTCCAGGCGTGCTCCTTCAACCACTCGGACACCCCTCCGGAATGTAAACTTTTATTCTCCCGGCCGGCGCCTCAGGTCAACCACTCGGGCACCTCCGGAAAACGCGGCAGATTATACCAGTTATGGCCGCTGTGCAACGCGGATTACTGGACGATACGGGGCGGGTAACGCTTGGGCTGGCGCTTGCCGGCGCGCTGTGCTTTTTCCCGGGAGCGTTCGCTGAGCCGGCCGGACAGGCCGTGCAGGGTCTCTGCGGCGGCCAGGTACTCTTTCGCCACATCGGCGATCTTGCGGCGCTGGGAACGGGCCTCGTCGCGCAGGGCGTCGAAGGCCTGGATGGCGGTCATGTTGCAGCGTTCCATCAGGATGCCAACCACCATGCTGATCTCGCGGCCCTGTGACAGCGCCTTGTCCATCTGTTCCATGGACTCCTTGAGGTGGCGCATGTCCTCGGCGCGGGTGAGCGCTGATCTCACAGCGGGCACCAGCTGCTCGATGTCCAGGGGTTTGACCAGGTAAGCCAGTGAACCGGCGTCGGTGGCGCGCTGCACCATTTCCTCTTCACCGTAGGAGGTCAGGGAAATGAAAGGCAGATCTTCCTCTTTCAGGGCGGCAGCCACTTCAAAACCGTCTTTCAGTGGCATACGCAGGTCCAGGACGGCCAGGTCGGGCCGGTGTTCCAGGGCCAGTTTTTCAGCCTCGTCCCCGTTGTGCGCCTGTATTACTTCAAACCCGGCCGACTGCAGGCCGCCGGTAATCATATCCAGGTCATCCGGATTATCATCGGCGACCAGGATGCGGAATGGACTCATAGCGTAAAACCCTCGATAACGCTGTAGACGAATGCACAGTCACTGTGCTTTTAATCACTCTAGAATAATGCGATATGAATTGCCACCATTACCGGCAAGCGGCCGGGGCAGGCGCTATTTGACCACTTTCAGGGAGGGACGTGCGTCGGGCTTCGGCCCGGGGTCATCCGGCTCCGGTTCTTCGTCTTCATTGAACATCATGCCGCGACCATTCTCCCGGGCGTAGATCGCCAGCACGGCACTCACCGGAAACGAGATCAGTTGCGATACGCCGCTGAAGCGCGCCAGGAAGGTTACTTCTTCGTTGGTAATGCGCAAGCCTTCTACCGCGTGCGGCCCGATATTCAGTACGATCTTGCCGTCCTGGATAAAGTTCCGCGGCACTTCCACGCCAGGCGCTTCGCCATTCACAAGGAGATGGGGGGTCAACTGGTTATCGAGCAACCATTCGTTGATGGCCCGTATCAGGTAGGGGCGGTTGGGTGTCACGGTGAACTACTTCAGGCGCGGTTCTACTCGCACAGTTCCCGCTCGACCTCGGTCAGGCTGGCCTGGAACGACTCGCGCTCAAACAGGCGCTGGGCGTAATCCGTCACCGGAGCCGCCTGCGCAGGCAGTTCGATGCGGTAGTGTTTCAGTCGCCACAGGACCGGTGCAATGGTGGCATCCACCAGCGAAAAATCGTCGCTCAGGAAATATGGCCTGGCAGCGAACACTTCGGCGCTGGAAGCGAGGCTGTCACGCAGCGTCTTGCGGGCTTTGGCCGCGACTTTCTCTGTTCCGGATTCCAGGTCGCCCAGCAGGGAATACCAGTCCCGCTGGATGCGGTACAGTGCCAGGCGGCTGCGTGCGCGCGACACCGGGTCCACCGGCATCAGTGGCGGGTGCGGGAAGCGCTCGTCCAGGTACTCGGTGATCACCTGCGGGTCGTACAGCACCAGTTCGCGATCGATCAGTGTGGGCACGCTCTGGTACGGGTTCAGGTCGATCAGGTCTTCCGGCAGGTTGTCCGGATCGACGTTGACGATTTCGACGGTAATCCCCTTCTCTGCGAGCACCATGCGCACGCGGTGACTGTGCGGACAGCTCGCATTGGAAAACAGTGTCATCACCGAACGGCGATTGGCGATTACAGCCATTAAGTATCTCCAGTCTCAGGGACAGGTCTAGTGAACGTCTTTCCAGTATTCTTTTTTGAGCAGGTAGGCAAAGATAAAGAACACCAACAGGAACAGCATGACCTTGATACCCAGGCTCTGGCGTTGCTGTTTGATCGGCTCACCCATGTAGGCGAGGAAATTGACCAGGTCCCGTACCGTGCGGTCAAACTCGGCGGGAGTCTGGCTGCCGGCTTCTTCCAGTTCCAGCCCTTCCAGCATCTGGTGTTCGTGACCCTCGTCGTCGACCACGGTTTCATACACGGCTTTCTGTGTGCCCTGCAGCTGCCACAGCACGTTGGGCATGCCGACGTTGTTGAACACTTTGTTGTTCACGCCAAAGGGACGCGAATCATCCAGGTAGAAAGTACGCAGGTAGGTGTACAGCCAGTCGATGCCGCGCACGCGGGCCACCAGGGTCAGGTCCGGCGGTGCCGCGCCAAACCATTTTTTGCCCATCGCCCGGGTCATGGAGATATCCATCTGGTCCCCGATTTTTTCACCGGTGAACATCAGGTTCTGGATGATGTCGTCATCGCTGATCCCCAGGTCACGGCCGAGTCGGTTATAGCGCTCGTACTTTGCTGAATGACAACCCATGCAGTAGTTGACGAAGGTTCTCGCCCCGCGCTGCAGCGACTCTTTGTTGGTCGGGTCGATGTTGGCCCTGTCCAGGTGCACACCGCCACTATTGGCCAGTGCAATCACAGGAGAAACCAGAAGCAAAACAGATAACAAGTATTTTTTCATTGGATCGTTACCCCGTTACCCTGTCCGGAACCGGCCTGGTCGAATCTATCCTGGTATAGATCGGCATCAGCAGGAAGAAGGCGAAATACACCGCAGTACCTATCTGCGCCATCATCGTCTTGGTATCTGTCGGCGGTTGTGTGCCCAGCCAGCCAAGCGTGATGAACGCCACCACGAACAGTGCCAGCATGGTCTTGCAGATCGGCCCGCGATAACGGATGGACTTCACCGGGCTGCGATCCAGCCACGGCAGGAAGAACAGGATCACCACTGCGGAACCCATCACGATGACGCCCAGGAACTTGGCGCTCAACGGCCCGATATCGATGGTCACGGCGCGCAACATGGCGTAGTACGGCGTGAAGTACCAGACCGGCGCAATGTGTTCCGGTGTCTTGAGCGGGTCGGCCGGCTCGAAGTTCGGCGATTCCAGGAAATATCCGCCGCCTTCGGGAACAAAGAACATCACGAAGGAGAAAAACATCAGGAACACCACCACGCCCACGATATCCTTGACGGAATAATAGGGGTGGAAGGGAATGCCGTCTTTGGGAATGCCGTTCTCGTCCTTGTTTTTCTTGATCTCGATACCGTCCGGGTTGTTGGAACCCACTTCATGCAGTGCCAGGATGTGTACCACCACCAGGATGGCCAGCACGAACGGTACCGCGATGACGTGCAGCGCGAAGAAGCGGTTCAGCGTGACATCGGAGATAACGAAGTCACCGCGTATCCACAGCGAAAGGTCGTCGCCGATGACCGGGATGGCACCGAACAGCGAAATGATGACCTGTGCACCCCAGTAGGACATCTGACCCCAGGGCAGCAGGTAACCGAAGAACGCTTCCGCCATCAGCGCCAGGTAGATCATCATGCCGAAGATCCACAGCAGTTCGCGCGGCCCCTTGTAGGAGCCGTACAGCAGGCCACGGAACATATGCAGGTAGACCACGATAAAGAACGCGGAAGCACCGGTGGAGTGCATGTAGCGGATCAGCCAGCCCCAGTCCACGTCGCGCATGATGTACTCGACGGAAGCAAATGCCTGGGTGGCATCCGGCTTGTAGTTCATGGTCAGGAAGATGCCGGTGATAATCTGCAACACCAGCACCAGCAGGGCAAGAGAACCGAAGAAGTACCAGAAGTTGAAGTTCTTCGGCGCGTAGTATTTGGACAGGTGCTCTTCCCACATCTTGGTCAGCGGGAAGCGTGCATCGATCCAGTCACGGAAGTTGACTAGCATACCCATCAGGCGGCTCCTCCGTCATCACCAATGAGGACCAGCGTTTCGCTGATATACGTGTACGGCGGTATTTCCAGGTTGAGCGGTGCGGGCACACCCTTGAACACGCGTCCGGCCAGGTCGAACCGGGAACCGTGACAGGGGCAGAAGAAACCACCCTTCCAGTCCGGGTCATAGGGCTGCGGCATGGCCTCCGGAACAAAGCTCGGCGAACAACCCAGGTGGGTACAGATGCCAACGGCGACCAGCACTTCCGGCTTGATGGAGCGGGTACCGTTCTGCGCATACTCGGGTTGCTGGGGCTCGGCCGAAGCCGGATCGCGCAGACGCTCGTCCAGGGTCGGCAAGGCCGCCAGCATTTCCGGGGTGCGTTTCAGGATCCACACCGGCTTGCCGCGCCATTGTACGCGGATCATCTGGCCTTCCTCGAGTTTGCTGATGTCCGCTTCGACCGGTGCACCGGCGGCCTTGGCCCGTTCGCTGGGCATCCATGACGCCACAAAGGGCACCGCCGTATAGACCGCACCTACGGTACCTACCACCGTTGTTGCGGCTATCAGGAACCGGCGTTTACTGGTATCTACTGTGTCACCACTCATTCCAGGGTCTCCACACAAAAATCACCGGCTGACATTCACTTAGCGGAACCGCTACCGCCGATAATATTAGAATATTCAGATATTCAAACCCACGTTCGAATAGCGGGCATAGCATGTCGGATGTGCCCGTCAAGGTCAAGTGACAGCCACGGTAAAAATGCCCTGTCAGACAAAAACTTCACACAGGATTATCTATGTCGATAAAAATGTGTTCAATGGAGAAGCGCCCGGCCAGGTGCTGGCCCAGCGCCTGCACGCCGTAACGCTCGGTGGCGTGGTGGCCGGCCGCGAAATAGTGGATCCCGTACTCGCGCGCGATATGCACGCTGGGCTCGGATATCTCGCCGCTGATAAAAGCGTCCAGACCCAGCCGGGCCGCCGCCTCCAGGCAGGACTGGGCCGCGCCGGTACACCAGCCGATGCGCTGCACCGCCGCCCGGTCACAGGCAATCCACTGCGCGGCGCGACCCAGCGCCTGCTGGATGCGTGCGGCGAGATCAGCCGGGGCCAGTGGCTGCTCCAGGGTGCCGTAACAGGCCAGTTCCGGCCCCT
>JALSRZ010000146.1 GCA_026984515.1 Thiohalobacter sp.
CCGCCTGGACAGCCTGAGAATGGACTTGTTATGATCCGCAACGCAACCAGCGGATTATACGTGCAATGTCCAGATTCCTGATCCTGAATGGCCCTAACCTGAACCTTCTTGGTAACCGGGAACCGGACCATTACGGGGTTGCAAGCCTGGACGATGTGAACAAAAAACTTGCACTTGCCGCCCGGGCGGCCGGAGTGAAGTTACTCACTTTCCAGTCCAATGCTGAATCCGAGCTTATCGATCACATTCATGCCGCGCCTCATGAGGACATTGATTTCATTATCTTCAACCCGGCTGCGTTTACTCATACCAGTGTAGCGCTGCGTGATGCCCTGCTGGCGGTAGAGATTCCCTTCATCGAGGTGCATCTGTCCAATGTCCACGCGCGTGAAGAGTTTCGCAGCTATTCCTATTTTTCGGACATTGCAGTAGGTGTGATCAGCGGTCTGGGTCCGGTTGGTTACGAACTCGCTTTCCAGGCGGCGCTTTCCTGCCTGGAAAAGAGCGCTGGGTAGCAGCGTTTCGAGGCTCCCGCGGCTGGTTTGTTCGGCGAAATTCGACGCAGATCGCTACCAATTCCACGCAACTCGCGCTATACTCCTGCCTGTTCACTTGCCCGCAGGACGACAATGGATATTCGCAAGGTCAAAAAACTGATTGAGTTGCTGGAAGAATCCGGTGTGGCTGAAATCGAGATTCACGAGGGCGAGGAGTCGGTTCGTATCAGCCGCTATGCAGCGAACGCACCCGCTGCTGCGCCGGCCCCGGTCGTAGCACCGGCGGCGGCTCCCCCCGCAGTGTCTGCCCCGCCGTCCGGGACCAGTGAACTGAGCGCGTCGGAAATCCCCTCCGGTCATACCGTTGAATCCCCCATGGTTGGCACTTTCTACCGCGCACCCTCCCCCGGCGCCGGTCCTTTTGTGGAAGTCGGCCAGCGCGTCAACGAGGGAGATACCCTGTGCATCATCGAAGCGATGAAAATGCTCAACCAGATCGAAGCCGACAAGGCGGGCGTGATTAAGGCGATCCTGGTGGAAAATGCCGAGCCGGTGGAATACGGTCAGGCGCTGTTTGTCATTGATTGATCTATGTTCGATCACCGCTGTCTCATTAACCGTGCATATATGCGCCCCCCCGCAGGAGCGGGCTTGCCCGCGAACAGGGTTTTTTCGCGTTTTGCCGACACTGTTCGCAGGCAAACCCGCTCCTGCAGGGTTAGTGTGGGGCAGCAGTGATGCTGGATAAAGTTGTTATCGCCAACCGTGGCGAAATCGCATTACGCATCCTGCGGGCGTGCCGTGAGCTGGGTATCAAGACGGTGGCCGTGCATTCCGAGGCCGACCGCAGCCTCAAACATGTCTTGCTGGCCGATGAATCTGTCTGTATCGGGCCTGCGCCTTCGGCGGAGAGCTATCTCAATATCCCGGTATTGATCGCCGCGGCCGAGGTGACCGACGCGGTGGCCATTCACCCGGGATACGGTTTTTTGTCCGAGAATGCCGATTTTGCCGAGCAGGTCGAGAAAAGCGGATATATCTTCATCGGGCCGCGCGCTGACACCATACGCACCATGGGCGACAAGGTGGCGGCCATTCGCGCCATGAAAGAGGCGGGTGTGCCCTGCGTACCCGGCAGTGACGGCCCGCTGGGCGACGATGACGAGACCAACATCAAGCTGGCGCGCGGTATCGGTTACCCGATCATTATCAAGGCGGCTGCGGGTGGTGGCGGCCGTGGAATGCGCACCGTGCACGCGGAAGCCAATCTTCTCAGCGCCATTACCCTGACACGTAGCGAGGCGCAGGCCGCGTTTGGTGATGGCACGGTGTACATGGAGAAATTCCTGGAAACGCCACGCCACGTGGAGTTCCAGGTGCTGGCCGACGGTGAGGGTGCGGCGATTCACCTGGGGGAGCGCGACTGTTCCATGCAACGCCGGCACCAGAAGGTCGTCGAAGAGGCGCCTGCGCCGGGCATTACCATGGAACAGCGCATGACGATGGGCGAACGCTGTGCCGAAGCCTGTCGCCGCATCCAGTACCGTGGCGCCGGTACCTTCGAGTTCCTGTTCCAGGAAGGCGAGTTCTATTTCATTGAAATGAATACCCGCGTGCAGGTGGAGCATCCGGTCACCGAGCTGATCACGGGCGTGGATATCGTCAAGGAACAGTTGCGCATTGCCGCAGGCGAAGGCCTGACCTACAGCCAGGAGGACATCCGCTGGACCGGGCACGCGGTCGAATGCCGTATCAATGCCGAGGACCCGAAGACCTTCCTGCCCTCGCCGGGCACCATTACCCAGTACCATGCCCCGGGTGGTCCTGGTATCCGGGTCGACACGCATATTTACAACGGTTACCGGGTGCCGCCCTACTATGATTCCATGATCGCCAAGCTGATCGCCCACGGTGATGACCGGGTGGCTGCCATGGCGCGCATGCGCGGGGCCCTGTCCGAGATCGTGATCGACGGCATCCGGACCAATATTGCCCTGCACCAGGATATCTGCAGCGATGCCGCGTTCCTGGCGGGCGGCACGGATATCCATTACCTGGAGAAAAAACTCAACCTGTAAGCGTGGATTCCTCCTGCGGGGTGATGGTGGACCCTTGTATGCCCTGGCAACAACTCTCTCTCGAAGCCGGTGATCTCGATCCGGAAGCCCTGTCGGCGTTTTTCGAACAACAGGGCGCACTCTCGGTGACGTTCATGGATGCCGCTGAACAGCCCCTGTTTGAACCTGATCCGGGCACTACGCCGCTGTGGTCGGCCACACGTGTGACCGCCCTGTTTGATGCGGATGCCAACTTTTCCGCCTTGAAACGGCACTTTGCAGACGAATACGGCGCACAGGCGCTGGCGCGGCTGCACGAGGAGATGCTGGCTGACCAGGACTGGGAACGGCTCTGGCTGCAGCGTTTCCATCCCATGCGCTTCGGTGAGCGGCTGTGGATCTGTCCCGACGGGCAGCGTCCGCCGGATGTGAGTGACGCAATTCTGATCGATCTGGATCCCGGCCTGGCCTTTGGCACCGGGACACATGCCACCACGGCCCTGTGCCTGGAGTGGCTGGACCGGCATCCGCCGGTGCAACAAAGTGTGCTGGACTACGGTTGTGGTTCGGGCATCCTGGCGATTGCCGCCCTCAAGCTGGGTGCCGCGCAGGTCCGGGGTGTCGATATCGACCACCAGGCGTTGCAGGCGAGTCGCGACAACGCCTTGCGCAACCAGGTGGACGCCGGTTTACAGACCGGTTTTCCCGCCGAACTCCCGGACCAGCTCTTTGACCTGTTGCTGGCGAATATCCTTGCCAATCCGTTGATCGAACTGGCGCCGGAGCTGGCCAAACGGGTCAGACCGGGTGGTCGGCTGGTGCTGTCCGGCATCCTGCCGGAGCAGGCGGAGGCCGTACGTGCGGCGTACGCACCATGGTTTACCTTATCCGGACCGGCAGAGCGCGATGGCTGGGTGCGTTTGCAAGGCAGGCGCAATTGAACTAGATTCATCGCTTGCCGATATCGACCCGGGGAAACGCTGATTTATTCGTTGCGAGTGCCTTACCCTTCGGGTCAGGGCCTCCTCGCAATGAGGGGCTTGTTCAAATGAATCAGAGACTCCCGATAAGGAATTCATGTACGTAGCCTGTCCTTCCTGCAAGGCGCTTTACAAGATCGAGCTGGTCCACCTGCGCGCTGCCGGGGGGCAGTTACACTGTGGTGCCTGCAAGACCCGCTTCAATGCCAGTGCAGCGGTTTTTGAAGACCCGCAACAGGCGCTGGCCTACGAATATCCCCCGCAGGTCGGGGAAGCGGAGGCGCAGGCGATCGACGAGCTCGTACACCGTGCGCTTGACCAGGTTCCGGGGCCGCAGGAGGAAGAGTCGGGAAGCACGGCCGGGGAAACGGATCTCGTTGACGATATCCTCTCTGCGCAGGGCGCCGAGCCACCCCCCGAGCGCGTCTCCATACAGGCGGATGTGGATTTCAGCGCCTGGCCCCCGGTGACAGAATTTCCGGCAACTGCACCGGCAGCGCCGCCACCGGAGGCGGATGAATTTCACCAGGCATACCTGTTGCAGCACGCCGTGGGCGGCGCCGGCCGCACCAACTGGGGCATGATTGCGACAGCGCTGCTGCTGGTCGCATTGCTCGTAGCGCAGTATATCTGGGGGGATCGCTACCATTTGGCGCAGTTCGCGCAATGGCGACCGGCGCTGGACATGTTCTGCAAGCCACTGGACTGTGACCTGCCCTTGCGCCGTGATCCGGGACAGATCGAGATTACTGAGCGGGAAATCGTACGGCACCCGTATATTGCCGATGCCTTGCTGGTCAACGCCACCTTCGTAAACAATGCCGACTTTCCCCAGGCGTACCCGCTGTTCCAGATTTCCTTCTCCGATGTTTCCGGGGCGCCGGTGGCGGCACGACGCTTCCGGCCCGCGGAATACCTGGCCGTCCCCGCTGCGATGGACAATGGCATGGCCCCCGGCGAACAGGTGCATGCGGTGCTGGAAATTATCGACCCGGGGGAACGGGCGGTATCCTTTCAGTTTGAATTTTTATAGTTCAACCCCTCGCCGCTTGCAACATAAGCTGCAGGGGCGGGCAAGCCCGCTCCTACCACGGGTTGCGTTTTATATTGTCAAGTCTTGACAAGCAGGAAACAGCTTGTATACAGGCTCTCCGGCAATTTTCGCGCCGGATAAAAAAGTACCTTCAGGTCCTTTTCCCGGTTCAAAACTGCGCGTATGATTGGACGCCTTTCCCCCTGACAACAGGTCGAGGCGCTTACGTAACGCGGCATGCAGATTGGTCCCTACAAGTTGCGCAACCAGCTGGTGCTGGCTCCCATGGCGGGGGTTACCGACCGGCCGTTCCGCCAGCTGTGCAAAAAACTCGGCGCGGGCCTTGCCGTATCGGAAATGGTGTCCTGTAATTCGGCGCTGTGGGGCAGCCGGCAGACACTGCGGCGTATGGACCACGAAGGGGAACTTGAACCCAGGTCGATCCAGATCGCCGGTGCTGATCCGGACATGATGGCGCAGGCCGCGCAGTTCAATGTCGAACGTGGCGCGCAGATCATCGATATCAACATGGGTTGCCCGGCGAAAAAGGTCTGCAATGTCATGGCCGGTTCCGCCCTGTTGCAAAATGAAAGCCTGGTAAAAAAAATACTCGCTACGGTTGTCGCGGCGGTCGAGGTTCCCGTGACCCTGAAAATCCGTACCGGGTGGGATCCTGAAAACCGCAATGCCGTGAGCATCGCGCGTATCGCCGAGCAGGCGGGGGTCCAGGCACTGGCCATACACGGGCGTACCCGTGCCTGTGCCTACAAGGGTGCAGCGGAGTACGAAACCATCCGCTGTGTCAAACAGGAAACCCGCCTCCCGGTGATCGCCAACGGTGACATCGCCAGCCCCGAGCTTGCAAGGGAGGTTCTGGACTATACCGGCGCCGATGCCGTCATGATCGGGCGCGCGGCACAGGGACGTCCCTGGATTTTTCGCGAAATCGAACATTATTTATCCACCGGGCAGTTATTGCCTGGGCCCGGGGTGGAGGAGATACGGACCATCATGATTGAACACCTGAATAATCTGTATACATTTTATGGGGATTACACCGGCGTGCGTGTGGCACGCAAGCACATCGCCTGGTACAGCAAAGGGCATCCGAACGGCGCCGCTTTTCGCCACAGCGTCAACCGTGTGGAATCGATCACTGAGCAGTTGCGCATGACGCATGCATTTTTTGACCGCCTGTCCGACGCACGAGAGTTGGCGGCATGAGCGCGGTGATCCAGGGAAACGGTACCGTGATCCGGTCCATGCCAAACCGCGAGCGTCGCAAGGAACCGTTGCGGGCCTGCGTTCAGTCAGCGCTCGACCTGTACTTCATGGACCTCGACGGCCACAAGGCGGATGGCGTCTACGACATGGTGGTGGGGCAGGTCGAACACGCCATGCTCGAAAGCGTGATGCAGCACACCCGCAGTAACCAGACCCGGGCGGCGGAAGTGCTGGGCATCAACCGCAGCACCCTGCGCAAGAAACTGAAGTTATACGGGTTGTTGTAAACCGGATATAACAGGCAGGTCAACAACTCCCACCTGCAGGAGCGGGCTTGCCCGCGAACAGTTCGGCGCCCCGCCTGGCCTTGTTCGCGGGCAAGCCTGCTCCTGCAGGGTCATTTACATAACCAGGACGTATTATGTCAGCCATTCAGCGCGCATTGATCAGCGTGTCGGACAAGTCCGGCATTGTGGAATTTGCCGGCCAGTTGCACCAGGCCGGTGTCGAGATCCTGTCCACCGGGGGTACCGCTAAATTATTATCCGACAACGGGGTGCCGGTCATCGAAGTCTCTGATTACACGGGTTTCCCGGAGATGATGGCGGGCCGGGTCAAGACCCTGCACCCGAAAATTCACGGCGGCATCCTGGGCCGTCGTGGCAGCGACGATGCCGTGATGCAGGAGCAGGGTATTCCCCCCATCGATATGGTGGTGGTTAACCTGTATCCCTTTGGGCAGACCGTGGCCAACCCCGACTGTGACCTGGCCACGGCCATCGAGCACATCGATATCGGCGGACCGACACTGATTCGCGCAGCGGCCAAGAACCATGCGGCGGTGACCGTACTGGTCGACAGCAACGACTACGCGCAGGTGCTGGAGGAAATGGCGGCAAATCAGGGTGCCGTCAGCGATGCCACGCGTTTCCGGCTGGCGGTCAAGACCTTCGAACATACCGCGCGGTATGACGGCGCCATCGCCAACTACCTGGGCACCCTGACCGGTGCCGGTGAAAAAGAATGCTTCCCGCAGACGCTCAGTATGCAATACCGGAAAGTGCAGAGCATGCGCTACGGTGAGAACCCGCACCAGGCCGCGGCCTTCTATGTCGAACACCAGGCTGCTCACGCCAGTGTCGCGAGTGCGGAACAGTTGCAGGGCAAGGAACTGTCCTACAACAACGTGGCGGATACCGATGCGGCGCTGGAATGCGTAAAGCAGTTTGACGAAGCGCCGACCTGCGTCATCGTCAAGCACGCCAACCCCTGTGGAGTGGCCCTGGGCGACAGGCTGCTGGAAGCCTATGACCGCGCGTACAGCACCGACCCGGAGTCGGCGTTTGGCGGCATCATCGCCTTCAACCAGGCGCTGGACGCGGAAACCGCCAGGGCGATCATCGACCGGCAGTTCGTGGAAGTCATCATTGCGCCGCAGATCGACGCCGACGCCCGTACGGTGCTGGCGGAGAAAAAGAATGTGCGCGTGCTGAGCTGTGGTGTCTGGTCGGGCAGCAGCCCGGCGCGGCTGGATTTCAAGCGCGTCAATGGCGGTCTGCTGGTGCAGGAAGCCGACCTGGCGCTGTTCAATGAAACCCGCGTGGTGACCGAACGGGCGCCCTCGGATGCCGAGATGAAGGATTTGCTGTTTACCTGGCGAATCTGCAAGTACGTGAAATCCAATGCCATTATTTACGGCAAGGACGGCATGACCATTGGTGTTGGTGCCGGTCAGATGAGCCGTGTTAATAGCGCCCGCATTGCCGGTATCAAGGCCGGTCATGCCGGGCTGGAGGTAAAGGGTTCGGTGATGGCCTCGGACGCTTTTTTCCCGTTCCGCGACGGGATCGATCAGGCCGCCGAGGCGGGTATTACCGCAGTCATCCAGCCCGGTGGCTCGATGCGTGACGAGGAGACCATTGCCGCTGCCAACGAGCACGGCATGGCTATGGTGTTCACCGGCATGCGCCATTTCCGGCATTGAATTCGGTAATACCGTTTGCAACGTCCCCGCTCCTGCGGGGTCAGCTAACCTCTGGTTAATGCAGGGCTGAAGATATGAAAGTACTGGTAATCGGCGGTGGTGGCCGCGAACACGCCCTGGCCTGGAAGGCCGCGCAGTCACCGGGGGTGAGCAAAGTCTATGTGGCGCCCGGGAACGCCGGCACGGCGACAGAAAACCATCTGCAAAACATCGATGTCGGCGCGGAAGATATCGACGCACTGCTGGCCTTTGCCAGGCAGGAATCCGTCGACCTGACCATCGTCGGGCCGGAAGCGCCGCTGGTGGCGGGTGTGGTCGATCGCTTCCGGGAGCAGGGCCTGCGTATTTTCGGCCCTTCCGCTGCCGCAGCCGAACTGGAAGGCTCCAAGGCGTTCACCAAGGATTTTCTGGCACGGCACAATATCCCCACCGCCGCATACGGCAACTTCACCGATCTCTATGCCGCTATCGCCTACATCAAACAGCAGGGTGCCCCCATCGTTGTGAAGGCCGACGGCCTGGCGGCCGGCAAGGGCGTGATCCTGGCGCAGACCGAACAGGAAGCCATGGACGCCTGCAGGGACATGCTGGCCGGTAATGCCTTCGGTGAAGCCGGTCACCGTGTGGTAGTGGAAGAGTTCCTGACCGGTGAGGAAGCGAGTTTTATTGTCATGGTCGACGGCGAGCACGTGCTGCCGCTGGCGACCTCGCAGGACCACAAGGCGCGCGATGACGGTGATACCGGCCCCAATACCGGTGGCATGGGGGCCTATTCACCGGCGCCGGTGGTCGACCATGCCATGCACCAGCGCATCATGGCCGAGGTCATCCGGCCAACGGTGCAGGGTATGGCCGCCGACGGTAAACCGTATACCGGTTTTCTCTATGCGGGCATCATGATTGCCCCGGACGGTACGCCCAAAGTCCTGGAATACAACGTACGCTTCGGCGACCCGGAGACCCAGCCCATCATGCTACGCCTGAAATCGGACCTGGTGGAGCTGTGTGAAGCGGCGCTGGACCAGCGTCTCGATCAGGTGCAGGCCGAGTGGGACCCGCGCGCCAGCCTGGGGGTGGTACTGGCCGCCGGCGGCTATCCCGGCCACTATGAAAAGGGCGATGTGATCAGCGGGCTGGATGCTGCGCAGGCGGAAGGCGTAAAAGTATTCCACGCCGGGACACAGTTGAAAGATGGCGTCGTGGTGACCAGCGGCGGACGCGTGTTATGTGTGTGCGCGCTGGGCAAGGAGGTTGCCGATGCCCGGCGCCGTGCCTACCAGGCGGTTGAAAAAATCAGCTGGAAGGATGTCTATTACCGGCGCGATATCGGCCACCGCGCCATCGCCCGACTGTAAGCCCCGGATGATATCCACCACCATTCCACCACCCGGCTATAAAACCGCGCACGATATGGGCCGCCCTTTCATCGTCCGGTTACAACACCCTGTAGGAGCGGGCTTAGCCCGCTGTTCTTGTATCTACACCGTTTGCCGTGCCCAGCAGCAGCACGTCTGCCGGGCGATTGGCAAAAATACCCACCGTCACGATACCCGGAATATTGTTCAGCTCGCTTTCAAATTTGCACGGCTCCATGATTTCCAGGTCCTTGACATCGAGGATGATGTTGCCGTTGTCGGTAGTGAAACCCTGGCGCAGTTCCGGACGGCCACCCAGCTTGACCAGTTCGCGCGCCACGTAACTTTGTGCCATGGGAATAACTTCGATAGGCAACGGGAAGGCGCCCAGCACGCTGACCAGCTTGCTCTCGTCACAGATACATACAAACTTGCGGCTGGCGCCGGCAACGATCTTTTCCCGCGTCAGTGCGCCACCACCACCCTTGATCAGGTGTAACTGGCTGTTGGTTTCGTCTGCACCGTCGATATAGACCGACAGTTCGCCTGCCTCGTTCAGGTCCAGGACCGGGATGCCGTGCCCTTTCAGGCGTTCGGCGCTGGCCACCGAACTCGCCACCGTGCCATCGATCTTGCCCTTGATGCCGGCCAGTGCGTCGATAAAGAAATTGGCCGTTGAGCCAGTGCCCACGCCGATCACGGTGCCGCTTTCCACGTATTCCAGCGCTGCTTCGGCTACCTGCTTTTTCAGTTCGTCCTGGTTCATGACCGTCTCCAAAAATCGAATTGACGAATAATACCGGTTTTACCGGGTGTCGAGTCAAATCCGTTTGACTCTCGACCCTTGAATCCGGTTATTATCCTGACATGATCGATAATTACCTGAAAATGATCCTGAATTCGCAGGTCTATGACGTTGCCGACGAGACGCCGCTGGACCTGGCGCGGAATCTGTCGCGGCGCCTGGAGAATGACATCTGGCTCAAGCGGGAGGACCTGCAGCCGGTGTTTTCCTTCAAGCTGCGCGGTGCCTACAACAAGATCGCCAGCCTGGACGAGGCCGCCTGCAGCAACGGTATTATCACGGCTTCCGCCGGTAACCACGCCCAGGGCGTGGCGCTGGCAGCGCAGTACCGCAAACTGAAAGCGCTCATCGTCATGCCGCGTACCACCCCGGGCATCAAGGTCAGGGCAGTGCAGGCGCTGGGTGGCAAGGCGCTGTTGCACGGTGATACCTATGACGACGCCTATGCACACGCCGAACACCTGGCCGCGGAACAGGGGCTGCCTTTTATTCACCCCTACGATGATCCCGAAGTCATTGCCGGGCAGGGCACGGTGGCCATGGAGCTGTTGCAGCAGTGTCGGGATCCGTTGCACGCCGTGTTCGTGCCGGTGGGCGGTGGTGGGTTGATCGCCGGTATTGCTACCTATATCAAGTACCTGCGCCCGGACATCCGGGTCATCGGTGTGGAGCCGGATGACGCCCCCTGCATGTACGAGGCACTGCGGCGCAAGCGCCGCGTGGTGCTGGACCAGGTAGGTATTTTTGCGGACGGCGTGGCAGTGCGCCAGGTCGGCAAGGAACCGTACCGGCTGGCGCGCAAGTACGTGGACGAGGTGATGCTGGTCAGTACCGACGAAATCTGTGCGGCGACCAAGGATATTTTCGACGACATGCGCGCCATGGTGGAGCCGGCCGGTGCGCTGGCGGTGGCGGCCATCAAAAAATACGTGGAGCGCGAAGGGATCTCGGGGGTACGACTGGTGGCGATCAACAGCGGCGCCAACATCAATTTCGATCGTCTGCGGCACGTGGCGGAACGCGCCGAGATCGGTGAGCGCCGTGAGGCGCTGCTCGCGGTGAGCATCCCCGAACGCCCGGGCAGTTTCCTGCGTTTTTGCCGCACCCTGGGCAAGCGCGGCATTACCGAATTCAATTACCGTTATGCGGATGCCGGCGAGGCGCACGTATTTGCCGGTGTGCAATTGTCGAAAGGTGACGAAGAGCGCCAGGCGTTGCTGGATAAACTGCGCGGTGAAGATTACCCGGTCGTTGATATGACCGACAACGAAATGGCCAAGTCACACATCCGCTTCATGGTAGGTGGCCGTGCGCACAACCTGGAAGACGAAGTCCTGTACCGTTTCGAATTCCCCGAGCGCCCCGGGGCGCTGCTGAAGTTCCTGAGCACAATCGGCCGGCGCTGGAATATCAGCCTGTTTCACTACCGTAACCACGGTGCCGCGTACGGCCGGGTACTGGTCGGTATCCAGGTGCCGCCCGGCGATCGCAAACACTTCCGCGGGTTTCTCGACGAGCTGGGCTACACCTGGTTCGAGGAACTGGAGAATCCGGCGTATTCGCTGTTTCTCGGCAACGGTTAATCGTCCCGAATTCACCCCGCTCCTGCAGGGTAACCGGTTTGTGTGGTCAGGGTTCGGAGGACGGGGTCTTGTTCTCCAGCCGCAAAATAAAATCCCACTGCTTTTTGCTGATCGGCATGATCGACAAACGGTTGCCCTTGCGCACCAGCGGGCAGTCTTCGAGTTCCCGGTATCCCTTCAGTTCCTGCAGGCTGATGAGCCGCTTTGTTTTGCGCTGGTATTGCACGTCCACCATGTACCAGCGGGGGTTGTCGGGATCGCTTTTGGGGTCGTAGTATTTTTCCGCAGGGTCGAAGGCGGTGTGGTCCGGGTAGCCTTCGCGCACGACTTTCATGATGCCGACGATCCCCGGTTCGGCGCAGTTGGAATGGTAGAAAAACACCGGGTCGCCTTTTTTCATCTGGTCGCGCATCATGTTGCGTGCCTGGTAGTTGCGCACCCCGTCCCAGTGATCGGTCTTTTTGGGCATTTTCTGCAGGTGGTCGATACCGAATACGTCGGGTTCCGATTTCATTAACCAGTAGTTCATGTATTTTATCCTTTACGGAACAGGTGCCAGTTGCTGTCGGTTGCCACTGCGGTCAGTGGTACATCCCAGGGTCTGGCCGACAGCCGCGGCAGTTGCTGAAAGTCATAGGCGAGGCCGACCAGGCGCGGTTTGCACCAGTATTTCCGGTGCAGCAGGTAGGCAAAGCTGCGGTCATAGAAGCCGCCACCCATGCCCAGGCGATGGCCGTTGTGGTCGAAGCCGACCAGTGGCGCCAGCACCAGGTCCAGGGCCTGAGCTGCAATGCGCTGCCGGTGCACGTTGGCGGGTTCGGCGATACCGAAACGGTTTTTGACCAGCAGCGAGCCGGGTTCATAACGTGCAAACCACAGCCGGTTGGCCCGGTACGGCACCAGTACCGGCAGGTAGACCTGCTTGCCCAGGCGCCAGGCCAGCTCTATCAGCGGGGCGGTTTCGACTTCACCGTCAGCGGGCAGGTAGGCGGCGATATGCCTGCCGGTGCGGAACAGCGGCTGGCGAGCGAGTTCCCTGCAAACGGATACGGAATGTTTCAGCCGTTCGGCGTCACTCAGCGCGTTGCGTTTTGCGCGGAGTTGTTTGCGTTGTTCGGAGCGGCTGGTCATGCGCACAAGCTACCGGATTTGTTGATAAACGCTCCCGCCACATACGGACAAGGTGCCGGACCCGCTCCTGCGGGTTGTGTCGTGTTGCTACCAGGTACAGGGTTAGTCCCCCCGGAAATCAAAGACACCTTCCGCAGATACCGTCGCAGTTGTTGCCCTTGAACCGGAGGTTCAAGTGGGAGCGAGTGTCAGACCTAAGGCTTTCCACGCATGGCGGACATGCTCACGGGCCTGACAAGCCAACTCCCGGGGCCAAATATTAGGCTCAAGGAGATCTGAACTGCTAACGAGCACCGCAGAAGGTGCGCCCAGTGAGTATACAATGGTTCGTTGCGGTGGCGTTAGCGTACAGGAAAAGCTTACAGTTCCAGCTGGTTACCCTGGTTCAGCGCGACGTCGATCTTGTCCTGCAGGGCGCGGATGCGCTGGCTGATGTTGAGCTGGTAGTCGTCTTTCACGGTCTTCTGGCCGAGCAATTCGTGGGCCATGTTCAGCGCGGCCATGACGGCAATGCGGTCGGCACCGACGATTTTGCCGGTATCACGGATTTCCTTCATTTTGTCGGTCAGGAATTCCGCCGAGGCAAACAACGCCTCGCGTTCATCGTCGGGACAGGCGATCAGGTATTCCTTGTCCATGATGTGTACGCGCAGCGGCTTGGTGTTCTGTTTCATACGCCCTGCTCCATGGCCTTGAGGCGGTTGATCATGGCCTCCACCCGGTTGCGCGCCATTTCGTTCTTTTCGATCAGGCTGGCGCGTTCGGTCACCATGGAGTCCTGCTGGTCGCGCAGCGAGCGGTTTTCCTCTTTGAGGCGTTCGATGCTGCTGACCAGTTCTTCCAGGCGGACTTCCAGTTTGAGCAGTTCCTGTTCGGTAACGGATTGCGGAGTGTTTTTAGTCATGCGCACACTATAGAGAAGGGGTAAAAATGCGTCAATGTCGGCGCTGTGTAATAATTGTACTATGCCTGAAAATCAACGCCTTGAGTATTACGATGTCGCCGATAGCCTGGACCGCGCCTCGCTGCTGGTGGACGCGGCGGATTGCCACGGTTTTTTGTCCGGGCTGGTGTGCGCATCCGGCTTTGCCGACCCGAAAATCTGGGTGGCCGAGATATTCGAGGACTATAACCCCAAAAATACGCGCCAGGCAGAGGCATACCGGCAGCTGCAGGCGCTCTACGAACTAACCGTGAGCGGCCTGAACAGCCACGAGATCGATTTTGAGCTGCTGCTTCCCGGTGACGCGGAATCACTGCGCGAGCGCGCCGGCTCGCTGGGCAGCTGGTGTTCCGGGTTCCTGTCCGGGCTGGGGATGGGTGGCCTGCCGGCGCAGGACCGGTTGCCGGACGATGTCCGGGAGTTGCTGCACGACCTGTCGGAAATCTCCCGGGTGGATTTTGAGCTGGACCAGCCCGGCGAAGACGAACTGGTCGCCTTCGAGGAAGTGGTGGAGTACATCCGTGTGGGTGTACTCTTCCTGCACGACGAACTGCAGCCCCCCAACACGCCGTCACAGGTACAGTAAGCAACATGGACCAGAAAGAATTCGCCCGCCGGCGCAAGCAGCTGATGCGCATGATGGGACCGGACGCAATCGCGATCCTGCCCACCAACCCGGAGCAGCCGCGGAACCGTGACGTGGACTACCCGTTCCGGCCGGACAGTGATTTCTATTACCTGACCGGGTTTGCGGAGCCCGAAGCAGTGATGGTGCTGGCCCCGGGGCGTGAGCACGGCGAGTACCTGCTGTTTTGCCGGGATCGGGATCCACAGATGGAGACCTGGCACGGCCGGCGTGCCGGTCCCGAAGGCGCAGTGGAAAAGTTCGGCGCCGATGATGCTTTCCCCATCCAGGATATCAACGAGATCCTGCCCGGTCTGCTGGAAAGCCGGGAGCGTGTCTTTTACACCATGGGTTCGGCCCCCGAGTTCGACCGTCGGCTGATTGGCTGGGTGAACCGTATTCGCCGCCAGTCACGCGCGGGCAAGCATGCGCCGGACGAGTTCATTTCGCTGGAGCACTTTGTGCACGATATGCGCCTGTACAAGAGCCGGGCGGAAATCCGGGTGATGCGCCAGGCTGCCAATATCGCGGCGCGAGCACACAAGCGCGCCATGCAGCTGTGCCGGCCGGGCATGATGGAATACGAGCTGGAAGCAGAATTCCTGCATGAATTTCGCCGCTCGGGTGGCGAGCCTGCCTATCCCTCCATCGTGGGCGGCGGCGAGAACGCCTGTATCCTGCACTATACGGAGAACAACGCACAACTGAAGGACGGAGACATCCTGCTGATCGACGCGGGGACGGAACACGAGTATTACGCTTCCGACATAACGCGCAGTTTCCCGGTGAACGGGCGCTTCAGCAAGGCGCAGCGCGCCATATACCAGCTGGTGCTGGATGCGCAACTGGCGGCCATCGAAGAGGTGTACCCGGGTAATACCTGGAATGCACCGCACGATGCCGCCGTCAAGGTGATCACCCGCGGCCTGGTGAAACTGGGCCTGCTCAAGGGGCGCACCCCGACCCTCATCAAGGATCGGGCCTATCACCGCTTCTACATGCACCGTACCGGGCACTGGCTGGGTATGGATGTGCACGACGTCGGGGATTACAAGGTCGGTGGCGAATGGCGGGTGCTGGAGCCGGGCATGGTGCTGACCGTCGAGCCGGGACTGTACATACCGGCCGGCAGCAAGGGGGTGGCGCGCAAATGGTGGAATATCGGCATACGTATCGAGGACGACGTGCTGGTGACGCGCGACGGTTACGACGTATTGAGCAAGAACCTGCCCAAAGAGATCGATGCCATCGAGACGTTGATGGCAAAGTAACTGAAGTGGTTTTGACGGCCTGCGTAGCGGTAACGGCAATTGTTCAGGTTTGCACAGAGGAGAAAATACATGACAAGAAATATTGCAACAGCATGTGTGCTGGGTCTTGCCCTGGCCGGCGGCAGCGTGGTTGCCGAAGACAAGGCTGATGATGTCATTACTTCCATCGACGAGGGTATGGAATATTACCGGGAAGGTGATTACGCGGAGGCGGTCAGCAGCCTGAACTACGCGGTGCAGCTGATCCAGCAGAAGAAAGGCCAGTCGCTCGGCAAACTGTTGCCGCAGCCGCTGGATGGCTGGACGGCGGAAGAAGTGCAGTCACAGGCGGCGGGCGCGGCCATGTTCGGCGGTGGCGTGACCGCTGAGCGCAAATACTCGAAAGACAACAGCCGGATTACCATCAGGATCGTAACCGATTCGCCCATGCTGCAGGGTGTCATGATGATGTTTTCCAACCCGATGTTCGCCAACGCGGACGGCGCCAGAATGGAGCGCATCGGTCGGCAGAAAGCCATTGTGAAATACGCCGCGTCCAACCAGTCGGGCAATGTGCAGATGGTGGTCAAGAACCGTTTCCTGGTGAGCGTGGACGGCAACAGTGTGAGCCGTGAGGAGCTGCTCGACTATGCGAAGGCCATTGACCTGAAGAAGCTGGCCGAGCTGCCCTGAGCATCCCGTGCCAACCTGCAGGGGCGTCGTCCCCCGGCTCGAATACCCGGCCTGGTTACCACAAGCAGGTGGCCGACTACCGGGCATGCCGGGTCCATTTGTCATTCCGCTGAAGGACGGAATGACTGTAAAGGAATTGATCAGAGCTGCCACAGGGAATTCAGGAACAGGCTTATGATGAAAACTGAAGTGGATGTCCTGGTTGTCGGTGGTGGCCTGGTTGGTGCCAGCCTGGCCTGCGCACTGGGGCAGGCGGGGATCCGCGTTTGCCTGGTGGAGGCCGGTCCGCTGCGTGCGGACCTGCCGCCGGGCTACGACGAACGCAGCATTGCGCTTGCGCAGGGTTCGCAACGGATCTTCTCCGGCCTGGGACTCTGGTCCACGCTGCAGGACCAGGTATGCCCGATTCATACCATCCATGTATCCGACCGTGGTCACTTCGGCTTTACCCGCCTGCATCGTGAGGAGGAGGGTGTTCCTGCGCTGGGTTATGTGGCTACGGCGCGCGTGCTGGGCAAGTCACTGCTGGACCGGATTGACGGGCTGGAAAAAGTACAGATACTGGCGCCGGCGCAACTGGTCGATTTCCAGGTCGGGGAAGCGGGGGTAGCGGCGGAGCTGCTCGTGGACAACAGGCCGGTACACTGCACTGCGAAGCTGCTGGTAGCGGCAGACGGTGCGCAGTCCTCGATTCGTACCCAGCTGGGTATCGAGACCACGCAGCGCGACTACGGCCAGACCGCGGTCATTGCCAATGTGACCACCGACCGGCCACACGCGAACGTGGCCTACGAACGTTTCACGGATACCGGCCCGATGGCCCTGCTGCCCATGACCGAACAACGCAGTGCCCTGGTATGGACGGTTCGTTCGGAACAGCGTGCAGCACTGATGGCACTGGACGACGCGGAATTCCTGGCAAGGTTACAGACGCGTTTCGGGTATCGCCTGGGCAGGTTCCTGAAAGTCGGCCAGCGTCAGGGCTACCCCCTGTACCTGCTGCGCGCGCGGGAATCCGTACGCCCGCGCATGGCGCTGATCGGCAACGCAATACATACCCTGCACCCGGTGGCCGGGCAGGGCTTCAATCTCGGTCTGCGCGACGTGGCCGCACTGGCGGAGGTGATCCTGGATGCACAGCGCAACGGACGGGATATCGGTGGCGGTTCGGTGCTGGAGCGTTATGCCGACTGGCGGCAGGCCGACCAGCGACGGGTGGCGTTCTTTACGGACAGCATGGTGCGGCTGTTCAGCCAGACGTTGCCGCCGGTTACCTGGCTGCGCGATGCCGGCATGCTGGCGCTGGATATCTGCCCGCCGGCGAAGCGCTGGTTCGGGCGCCTGAGCATGGGCCGCGCCGGCCGCCTGCCGCGCCTGGCACGTGGCCTGGACCTGTCATAGGAGCGGCCTCCTGACCGCGAATGCACACGCAGCAAGGTACCCATGATGACCAATAATAATTTCGACACAGTGATTGTCGGTGGCGGGCTGGTCGGGCTCTCGCTGGCCGCCGCGCTTGGCAGGGACGGATTCAGCGTGGCGGTACTCGAAGCCAGGCCAGTGATCAGCGACTGGCCGGAAGACCGTGTCGACCTGCGTGTGTACGCCATTACCCGCGAATCACAAAGGCTGTTCGAGCGAGTCGGCGCCTGGCCGGCCATGTTAGCGAAGGCCGGACCCTTTCGCGCCATGCACGTCTGGGATGCCGGTGGAGACGGCGCTATCCACTTTTCCAGTGCCGATCTTGGCGAGCCTTGTCTCGGGTATATCCTGGAATCACGGGTGATCGAGCAGGCTTTACTGGGCGTACTCGCGGAGCTTCCCACGGTTCAGCATTTCCGCCCGGTCACCGTGATGGCATTCCGTCAGCAGGAGGACGGGCAACAGCTTGAACTCGAAGACGGGCGTACCCTGCAGGCCGGGTTGCTGGTGGGTGCAGATGGCAAACATTCAAAGGTGCGCGATCATGCCGGCATCCATGCGCGCGTATCAGACTATGGCCAGCAGGCGCTGGTCGCGGTGGTCAGCACTGAGCGGCCGCACGAAGAAACGGCCTGGCAGCGATTCCTGCCGACCGGTCCGCTGGCCTTCCTGCCGTTGATCGATGGCCGTTGCTCCATTGTCTGGTCTGCAAGCAGCGAGCGGGCGGAACAACTGCTGCAAATGGATGCAGCAGATTTCCGTGTCGAGCTGGGTGAGGCCTTCGAATTTCGCCTGGGCCAGGTAACCGCCTGTGGTGAACGTGCGTTGTTTCCCCTGCAGCGCCAGTATGCGGAACGCTATGTGGCTCCGCGAATCGCCCTGGTCGGCGACGCCTCGCATGTCATTCATCCGCTGGCCGGGCAGGGTGTAAACCTGGGGCTGAAGGATGTCGCCGGGCTTGCGGGTGTGCTGGTGGACGCGCGTCGGCGCCAGCGCGACATTGGCTCGCTGCCGGTATTGCGGCGTTATGAACGCGCCCGTAAAGGTGACAATATGGCCATGATGCTGGCCATGGACGGTTTCAAGCACCTGTTTGGCAGTTCGTTTGCGCCACTGCGCCGGGTGCGCAACCTCGGCCTGAACCTGGTCGACGCCGCGCAGCCGGTCAAGAACCGGATCATGCGTTCTGCAATGGGTTTGTGAAGCGTTTCCAGGGCCTGTGCCTGCATAGTGATGGCTGAACGAAGCTATGATTATTTCCCACAGATACCGATTCATCTTTATCAAAACCGTAAAAACCGCAGGCACCAGTATCGAGGTGTTTCTTTCCGGCCGGTGTGCAGAGCAGGACGTGTTTACGCCGATTCTTCCCCCGGTCGCGCCACACCGGGCGCGAAACTTTGGTGATTTTTACAACCATGTCTCTGCCAGTGAAGTAAAGGCGGCTGTTCCTGATGAAATATGGAGGAACTATTTCAAATTCTGCGTGGAGCGGAACCCGTGGGACAAGGTGCTTTCCCTGCATCGTATGTTGAGACACCGAAGTGGCATGGATATACCGTTTGACGAGTTTCTTTCCGGTAAAAACGATGCCTTCAAACTGGCGCTGAATTACCCCAGGTACACGGACCGGGCCGGTGACCGGCTTATCGTCGACCGGGTGCTTCGCTATGAACGACTGGACGAAGAGCTGGGGGATGTGTTTGGCATGCTGGGCGTTCCATACAACGGAACACTGGACGTCCATGCCAAGTCAGATGCGCAGGCGGGACAAAGATTGCCATACCGTCAGATCTATACAGACCGGCAAAACCGACTGGTTGAGCAGGCCTATAAAAAGGAGATAGATCTGCACGGCTACCGTTTTAGCGGGTCCGATTGACCACCGCGGTTGCTGGCAAAGGTGGTCGCTGGTTAAGGCCGACATAATTCCGGCAGGTGTAAAAATATCGTAACAAGTGTCGGCAAGCTTTACGTCCAGGTGTATGGCTCAACGGTGACTGTGCGCCTAACCTGCGTATAACATTACCGATTCCATTTTTTGCATGATTCTTGCTGTCTGTTCAATGGATATGTATTCACACTGGCAGTCGATGGATGGAAAATCAGGAGGGGACGAGATGGGTTGGAAAAAAACAACGTTAGTTTCGGCGATGAGCGTGGCAATGGGAGCAGCGAGTTTCAGCACGTTTGCCAGTCTTACCACTGCGGAAACACTGAATTTTACGCTGGGCCAGGTCGCGGATGTGGGTGGCGGCCAGACGGACATCGTGGGTTCGTACTTTGCCTTTGATTTCACCGGTGACGGAATTATCAGTGCGAACGACAAGCTGCCGATTGGCAGTTTTAACGGAATCCGTATTGGCGCAGTGCAAGGTGCCAGCGGTAGCCACACCGGCCCAGTCGATGGTTCCGAGAACCCGAATATTGATCACCCGTGGGAGATGCTGGGCAGTACGGGTATGCACCAGACTACTACGCCGGTTACCGTGAATGGCGGTTCAGGGGACAATCTGACACTGGATATGAGTGGTTGGGGTTTTACCTGGAACGGCATTCCCAATGTACCCCTTAACCAGACCGGCGCTGCAAATATCAGTTGCACCGCCGGCAGTGGGTGTTCGGCGGGAAGCAACTACATACTGGATGCCGCTTTTACCGGTGCGGATTCCGGCTCCGGGTTTACAACGGCACCCTACGTCCTGCATCTGGAAGGGAATATCACTACCGTGCCACTGCCCGCGACAGCCTGGCTGTTCGGCTCAGGCCTGGCAGGACTGGCAGGGGTTACACGGCGGCGCAGACGCCGGGGCTGATTTACGCTTCCGGTGAGGTAAGTGCCGGTGCACGCTGCCGGGCTGTCCGGCTTGTCAGTCAGGTACTCATTGCAGGTCTGCAGGGTTGTTACTTTAAATCACTGCTGTCCCGTTAACCCTGGAGCGCGCCTGCAGGTGAGGGCATGGAACCGGTATCGCCCGGTCAGGACCGTCTGCCGCAGGGATGCGGCAGTCGAGCGGCCAGGGATGGCAGGTTCCGCGTGTCCTGAGCGGGCGATACCGGTTCCATGTCCGGGTAGCCCGACCTGGCTCAAAACGTACCTGCCGCTTATGTTTCAGTCACGTGGTTGGCGGGTTAACGGGACAGCAGTGACTTTAAATATGTAAGTAACACGTTTTGCGCTACACTGCGCCTATGAGTGGAGCGAGCCCGGAAAGAGAAAAACCGCCTGGCTGCAAGCGTTCAGCCTGTGGTGTGGCCAGTACCCTCGACCTGCTGGGCGACAAGTGGACCCTGCTGGTGGTGCGGGACCTGCTGCTGGGCAAGCGCACCTACAGCGAATTCCAGAAATCCCCGGAAGGGATCCCGACCAATATCCTCGCCGAACGGCTGCGGCGCCTGCAGCAGGCGGGCATTATCGAAAAAATGCAGTACCAGGATCGCCCGGTGCGCTACGCCTATACGCTCACCGACAAAGGGCGTGACCTCGGGCCGGTGCTGCGCAGTATGGTGGTCTGGGCGAACAAATATATACCCGGAACCTTTACCCTGGAGGAAGTGGACGCCATGATCGGGCAGGTGGGCAGGGACGCATGAACATTACTGAAATCAATATCTACCCGATCAAATCCACGCGCCGCATTGCGCTGACGGAAAGCGAGGTGCTGCCGCGGGGGCTGCCCTGGGACCGGCGCTGGATGCTGGTCGATGAACAGGGGAAATTCATTACTGCGCGCCAGCACCCGACGCTGGCGATGGTGGAAACCCGTTTCGACGGTGACCAGCTTACGGTCAGTGTGGCTGACCGCACGCCGCTGCAGTTGCCTTTGCAGGCACCTGCCGGGCAACCGCGCAAAGTCACTATATGGAAGGATCAGTGCGACGCCATGCCGGTCAGCGCACAGGCGGATGCCTGGTTTTCGGACTACCTGGGCCTGCGCTGCCAGCTGGTGCGGATGACGGATGAACTGGTGCGCGGCGTGGACCCGAAATTCGCGCAGCACGGTGACGAGGTAAGCTTTGCCGATGGCTTCCCGATGTTACTGATCAGTGAGGCATCCCTGAAAGATCTCAACAGCCGCCTGGATACGCCGGTGTCCATGCGCCGCTTCCGGCCCAACCTGGTGGTGGATGGCGAGCAGCCTTACGCAGAAGACCACTGGCAGCGACTGCGCATCGGTGCCGTCGAGTTCGAAGGCGTGAAAAACTGTTCGCGCTGCGTGTTTACCACCATTGACCCGGATACCGGCCGCAAAAATCCTGACAGGGAGCCCTTGCGCACCCTGAGCAGTTACCGGCGGCGCCCGGAGGGTGGCGTGTTTTTCGGGCAGAACCTGATACCGCGCAGCGGCGGGGTAATTCACGTCGGGGATCCGGTAGAGGTTTGCGGGTAAGCAGCAAACCGGCAGGTACGTTTTGAGCCAGGTCGGGCACCCCGGACATGGAAGCGGGATCACCCGGTCAGGACACGCAGAACCTGCCATCCCTGGCCGCTCGACTGCCGCATCCCTGCGGCAGACGGTCCTGACCGGGCGATCCCGCTTCCATGTCCTCACCTGCAGGCGCGCTCCAAAGTTAACGTGGCAGCGGTGAGCTTCCTTAACAGATTGATTCCATTGCATGAGATTGCCGCGCTGTCCGCCCCCCTGAGCGCGAAGCGTCGTTTCCTGTCCGTTTCGCGGTGAGGGGACGTTCCGGCAGGGGGCAGTGATCGCTTATTTGCCTGTTTTGGCTGGTGAAGTTTTGCGGCTTGGCGGCATCCGGCCAGCAGGGTATAGTCTGCGCTCGATCTCGTACTGCTGCGGGAGAGGATCGGCGCGGACAGGTTTTCGCAGCCGGTCGCCGAAGGCGCAACTCGCTCGGAATCGCTCAGGCAAAAGGACCGTAGCAGCAGGTCTGGACTTCGTTCAGACCGGATGGACTCTGGAGAGCGGCCGGGTTTTGTGAGCCGGCCCACCGAAGGGGAAGGCACGATTCCCGTGCCCACACTCTCAGGTTACCGGACAGAGGAGCGACGGTTTTTTGAGCCGTCGCCCTGCCTGTTTCCGGGTGACGCAAAACGCAACGTTTTCGTGGTACAGAGTCACTATGGGTAACAGGACACCGCTGTTTGAAACACACAGGGCGCTCGGTGCCAGGCTGGTGGATTTTGCCGGCTGGGATATGCCCATCCACTACGGTTCACAGCTGCAAGAGCACCATACCGTGCGCCGTGATGCCGGCATGTTCGATGTTTCGCACATGACCGTGGTGGACCTGGTCGGGGCGCAGGCGCGTCCTTTTTTGCGCCACCTGCTGGCTAATAATATCGACAAGCTGCAGGATGAAGGCAAGGCCCTCTACAGTTGCATGCTCAACGAGCAGGGCGGTGTGATCGACGACCTGATCGTGTATTTCATGCACCCAGACTGGTTTCGGCTGGTGGTGAATTCCGCTACCCGTGACAAGGACCTGGACTGGATCAATGCACAGGCTGCACCGTTCGACATCGATGTGATTGAACAGCCGGAACTGGCCATGATCGCCGTGCAGGGACCCCACGCGCGCGACAAGGTGCTGTCGGTGCTGGACGAGCCCGTCCGCCGGCCCGCCGCCGACCTGCAGCTGTTTTTCGGCACCGAACACGGGGACTGGTTTATTGCCCGCACCGGCTATACCGGGGAAGACGGCTTTGAAATCATGCTGCCGGGTACGCAGGCAGCGGCCTTCTGGAATGCGCTCAAAGACGCAGGGGTAGCCCCGTGCGGCCTGGGCTGCCGGGATACCCTGCGCCTGGAAGCCGGCATGAACCTGTACGGCACGGACATGGATGAATCGCTCAGTCCGCTGGTCTCCGGCCTGGGCTGGACGGTGGGCTGGGAACCGGCCGGGCGGGATTTCATCGGCCGGGATGCACTGCAGCGTGAACGCGATGCCGGGCCACGGCAAAAACTGGTCGGGTTGTTGCTGGAGGACAAGGGTGTACTGCGCAATCACCAGAAGGTGATCACGGACCGGGACGGGCAGGGTGAAATCACCAGCGGCAGTTTTTCGCCAACGCTGGGCCGTTCTATCGCACTGGCGAGAGTGCCCGTGGATACGGGTGCACGTTGCCAGGTCGAAATCCGTGGCAAGCGGCTGGCTGCGCGGGTGGTCAAACCGCCGTTTGCACGCAACGGCAAGGCGCAAATCGAACTGGACCAGGGTTAGTTCGTTCATTGCGGGTCACGAAGTGACGCGGCAATCTCCAGCGGATTGACGCCATTGCATGCAATGGCCACGCTATGTTCGCAATGACGAGCTTATTCGAATGAATCAGGAGTTTCCTGGATGACAAGGGGAATCGGATATGAGTGAATTACCGGGCGATCTGAAGTACAGCAAAAGCCACGAGTGGGTGCGCGTAAACGATGACGGCACCGTGACGGTCGGTATCACCGATCACGCGCAGGAACAGCTGGGTGATATGGTCTATGTGGAAGTGCCGGAGCAGGGCCGCGAGCTGGAAGCGGAAGAAGCCTGCGCCGTGGTTGAATCGGTCAAGGCGGCATCTGACGTATACACCCCGCTGGCCGGCACCGTCGTGGAGGTCAACGAGGCACTGACCGATGCGCCCGAGACGGTTAACCAGGATGCCTACGGTGCCGGCTGGCTGATGAAGCTCAGGCCGGCATCCGGTGATGCGTTGAATGATCTGATGGATCCGGATGCCTATCAGGCATTCATTGATGCTGAGTAGCCGGACTGCGTTGATGAGTTTCCGCTGAAGCCCCTGACGCTGAATCAGGCCACCCGTTTGCGACAAAACCTGCAGGCCCGCTCCTGCAGGGATTTTTAAAATTGATAGACAGGTAGTTGCAGTTTATGCCCTTCATACCCCACACTGAAAACGACATACGCAGGATGCTGGACTGCATCGGTGTGTCTTCAGTCGAACAGTTATTCGATGAGATCCCGGCCGGGCTGCGCAGCGAGACGATGGAACGGGTTCCGGAAGCCCTGACCGAGCACGAAGTCAGCCGCCTGATGAGCCAGCGCGCCGCGCAGGATGGCCAGCCGCTGTGTTTTATCGGTGCCGGCGCCTACGAGCACCATATCCCTGCTGCCGTGTGGGAACTGACCACCCGCGGCGAGTTTTACAGCGCCTATACACCCTACCAGGCCGAGGCCAGCCAGGGCACCCTGCAGCTGATCTACGAGTTCCAGAGCATGATGACGGCGCTGCTGGCTATGGAAGTTGCTAATGCCTCCCTGTATGACGGCGCCTCGGCACTGGCCGAAGCCGTACTGATGGCGATACGCGCCAACCGAAAGTCGAAAGCACGGCGCATTCTGATGCCGAGCGCAGTGCATCCGGCCTATCGCCAGACCACACACAGCATCGTTAACAACCAGCAGATCGAACTGGTGGACGTGCCGTACGACGACCAGGGCGGTCATACCGGACTGGATCGTCTTGCGCAGCACGAGGGCGAAGACATTGCCGCGCTGGTGATTGCACAGCCTAATTTCTTCGGTGTGCTGGAAGAGGTGGACGCCCTGACCGACTGGGCGCACGCCAACGGCGCCCTGGTGATTGCCGTGGTCAATCCGGTAGCCATGGCCTTGCTGAAGCCTCCGGGGCAGTGGGGAGAGAAAGGTGCGGATATCGTGGTCGGGGAAGGCCAGCCGCTGGGTGTGCCACTTTCTTCCGGGGGTCCCTACTTCGGCTTTATGTGCAGCAAGCAGCAGTATGTGCGGCAGATGCCCGGGCGTATCGTCGGTCGCACGGTCGACCGCGACGGCCGCACCGGCTACACCCTGACACTGCAGGCACGCGAGCAGCACATCCGCAGATCAAAGGCGACCTCGAACATCTGTACCAACCAGGGACTGCTGGTTACGGCCGCGACCATTCACATGGCGTTACTTGGCGGTGAAGGTCTGCGCCGCGTGGCACAGGCCAGCCATGCCAACACCCGCAAGCTGGTTGCAAAACTCAGCGGTGAGCATATCCGCCTGCGTTTTGACCGGCCGTATTTTCACGAAGCGGTGCTGAGCAGTACACTGCCGCTGAAGCGCCTGCTGCGGCCCCTGTATGCGCATAACCTGCAGCCCGGTTATGTGCTGACGGAAGCCTACCCGGAGCTGGGTGAGTCCATGCTGGTATGCGCAACGGAAACCAAAAGTGACGCGGACCTGGAGCTCTACCGTAGCCACCTGGAGCGCGTGATTGAAAAACAGACAACGGCGGGTTGTCCGGTTCAACCAAAGATGGCATAGCCCATCGGGCATGTCTGAGGAGAGATGTGATGGCAACGATTACACTGCAGGATAATGAAATTCATACCAATGGCGAACTGCCCGGGGTTGGCACCAAGGCGCCGGACTTTCACCTGGTCGATGGCGCGCTCGCGGACAGGCGCCTGTCCGACTACGCGGGAAAGAAAAAACTGCTGAGTATTGTACCGAGCCTGGATACCGGGGTCTGTGCAGCGTCCAGCATCATGTTCAACAAGTCGGCGACAGAAAACGACGACACTGTCATCCTGGTGATCTCAGCGGATCTTCCGTTTGCGCAGGAGCGTTTCTGCAAGGCGGAAGGGGTTGACAAGGTGGTGCCCCTGTCCATGATGCGCTCGCGCAATTTTGCCAAGGATTACGGTGTGCTGATCGAAGACGGCCCGCTGGCCGGTATTACCGCGCGTGCGATTGTCGTCATCGATGCGGACGACAAGGTGGTCTACACCGAACTCGTTCCCGAGATTGCCCAGGAGCCGGATTACAACAAGGCACTGGCCGCGTTGAAGGCCTGCTAGCCCGCATTTCTCACCGGGTTCCGTAGCGAGGCGGTGGCAGGTCGTGTGATCAGCGGCGTTCGCGACCGAGGGCCGCGCAGGCATAGTCGACACGATGTCGAGCAGCCCGACCGAGTGAACGCCGCTTAGCGCGCGGCATGACGCCGCCGCAGCAGGAAGTCGGTGAGGAATGCGGGCTAGGGAGCCTCTGATACCGTCATTTCAGCGAAGGCCGGGATGACAAATTGACCAGGGGTTCCCCGGGGAATCGGTCCGTCATTGCGAGGCGCGCAGTGGCGAATCAGGCCGGGTTTGACCTGGTAAATTGAAATTGACGTTCATCCAGGGATACCTGGTTTGGGTTAACTGTGCTGATTTTTGAACATTCACAAAGTGGCCGGCGCGCCTTTGCCCAGGCGCCGGTCGATGAAGTTGCGGTCGATGATCTGCCCGCAGAACTGTTGCGTGACGATACCCCGGCCCTGCCCGAGGTGTCGGAAATGCAGGTCGTGCGTCACTACACCCGCCTGTCGCAGAAGAATTTCTCCATCGATACCGAGTTCTACCCGCTGGGTTCCTGCACCATGAAGTACAATCCGCGCGCCTGTAACACGCTGGCGATGCTGCCCGGATTCCTGGCGCACCACCCGCTGGCGCCGGCCAGTGAAGGGCAGGGCGTACTGGCCTGCCTGTATGACCTGCAGGAAATGCTCAAAGGGGTGACCGGCATGCAGGCCGTTTCGCTGGCACCGGCCGCCGGTGCCCAGGGCGAGTTTGCCGGTGTGGCCATGATCCGTGCCTATCACGATGCGCGCGGTGACGCGGAGCGGGACGAGATCCTGGTACCCGATGCCGCGCACGGTACCAACCCGGCCACTGCGACCATGTGCGGTTACAAGGTGCACGAGATACCGACCGGGGCGGATGGTGACGTCGACGTCGAGGCCCTGCGCGCGGCCGTCGGAGCGCGTACGGCCGGCATTATGCTGACCAACCCGTCGACGCTGGGGGTGTTCGAGCGTCGTATCGAGGAAATTGCCGGCATTGTGCATGAGGCCGGTGGCCTGCTGTACTACGACGGGGCTAACCTGAATGCCATACTCGGCAAGGTGCGGCCCGGCGATATGGGTTTCGACGTGATTCACATGAACCTGCACAAGACATTTTCGACGCCGCACGGCGGCGGCGGTCCGGGTGCCGGTCCGGTGGGTGTCAGCGCGCGCCTGGAACCTTTTCTGCCGGTGCCAATGGTTGCCTTTGACGGTGATGAGTACAGCTGGGTCGGCGATAGGGAACGTCCGCGGAGTATCGGGCGGCTTTCCGCTTTTGCAGGCAATGTCGGTGTCCTGCTGCGGGCTTACGTGTATGCGCGCATGCTGGGTCGGGAAGGGATGCACCGGGTGGCCGAGTTTGCCACCCTGAACGCCAACTACCTGATGAAGCGTTTGCAGCAGGCCGGTTTTGACCTGGCGTTCCCCGAACGTCGCGCCACCCACGAATTTATCGTGACGTTAAAACGCCAGCAAAAGGAACAGGGCGTCAGCGCCATGGATGTGGCCAAGCGGCTGCTGGATTTCGGGTTCCACGCACCGACCACCTATTTCCCCATGCTGGTTCCCGAGTGCCTGTTGATCGAGCCCACCGAGACCGAGAGTCCCGAAGAGCTGGACGGGTTTGTCGAGGCCATGGCAAGGATACTCGATGAAGCGGAACAGAACCCGGACCACCTGCATGAAGCGCCGCATACCCGGCCGGTACGGCGCCTGGATGAAGTGCGTGCCGCGCGTGAACTCAATCTGCGCTGGGTTGCGGACGGTTCCTGAAGATCACACGCGGGCAACAGAGTGCGCGCTGCTTACCCGGCCGCTGGTTTACAGGCCGTCGGCAGCAGGGATGTTGCCGTCGAGCGTACAGGGACGTATTCACAGCACGCCTGTAAACCAGCGGCCGGGTAAGCAGCGCATCGTTTAACAGCATATTGTCTGGAGAAGTTACATGTCGGCTTTAATCTGTGGTTCCTTTGCTTTCGACACCATCATGGTCTTTCAGGATAAGTTCAAGAACCATATCCTGCCCGACAAGGTTCATATCCTGAACGTTGCCTTCCATGTGCCGGAGCTGCGCAGGGAATTTGGCGGCTGCGCGGCCAATATCGCTTTCAATCTCAAATTGCTGGGTGGCAACCCTATGCCGATGGGTACGGTGGGCAAGGACTTTTCACCCTATGCCGAATGGATGGATGAACACGGTATCCCGCGTAACCATGTAAAGAAGATCGACGGCGCGTACACGGCACAGGCATTTATTACTACCGACCAGGACGATAACCAGATCACGGCGTTTCACCCCGGTGCGATGGACTATGCCCACGAAGTGAAGGTCGGCGATGCACAGGATATCCGTATCGGCATCGTGTCGCCGGATGGTCGCCAGGGGATGATCGATCACGCCCGCCAGTTTGCCGATGCCGGTATCCCTTTTATCTTTGATCCGGGCCAGGCCATGCCGCTGTTCACCGGCGACGATTTCAAACTGTTTATCGAACAGGCGAGCTGGGTGTGTGTGAATGACTACGAGTCACAGGTGTTGCAGGAGCGTACCGGCTGGTCGCCACACGAAATTGCCGAACAGGTCGAGGCGCTGGTGGTGACGCGTGGAGCAGAAGGGTCTTATATCTATATGGACGAAAAGCGTATCGAGATACCGGCGGCAAAGGTCAATGCCGTGGTAGACCCGACCGGTTGTGGTGACGCCTACCGCGGCGGACTGCTGTACGGCCTGATGAACGGGCTGGACTGGGAGGTGACCGGCCGCATGGCGGCGCTGATGGGCGCTATCAAGGTCGAAAGCAATGGCACCCAGAATCACCGCTTCACGCTGGACGAGTTCCGTGACCGTTACCGCGAGAGTTTCGGTGTTGCACTGGCCGAGCTTTGAGTGGCTGGTGCGAGCGCTGTCCTCCTGCACGCCGGTACACGTTCAGGACGCGGGGCAGAATGACGGGTACCCGGTGACAGCCATGCCATGAATACCCGGGCGGAGAGGCATAAAAAAGAAGTGCGGCAGGTATTCGATACCCTCGCGCCCGGTTACGATTGCGCTGCAACACGTTTTTTTCCCTTTACTGCAGACCGCCTGCTGGATTTTGTCAGGCCCCGGCCGGGCAGCCGGGTGCTGGACGTGGCCACCGGCACCGGCGTCGCGGCGCTGGCCTTTGCCCAGGCCGTCCGGCCCGGTGGCGGGCGGGTAAGCGCGATCGATCTGTCCGGCGGTATGCTGGACCGGGCCGAGGCCAATGTCCGCAAAATGGCGCTGGACAACGTCGACCTGCACGAAATGGATGCCGAACGGCTGGATTTTCGCGCTGACTATTTTCACTACCTGGTCTGTTCCTACGGCCTGTTTTTTATTCCCGATATGGCGGCGGCCCTGCGCGAATGGGTGCGGGTGTTGCAGCCCGGTGGCAAGCTGGCCTTTACCTGTTTCGAGACGACGGCTTTTCAGCCGATGCTGGATGACTTTGTCGAGCGTCTGCAGGCCTTTGGTGTGCAGCTTCCGGAAGGCCCGTTCGGTTCAAAACGGATTGCTTCGCTGGATCATTGTGGCGCACTGCTCGGCGCAGCAGGGCTGGTGGATATTGATCTCGAATGTCACCAGACAGGCTACCACCTGGCCGATGAAAACGACTGGTGGGCCGTTGTCAGTAATACCGCCATGCGCGCCCTGTTCGACCAGGTGCCGGACGAGCGCAAGGCGGAGTTCCGCGCACAGCATCTTGCTTTTGCAGCCGCACAAAAGAACAAGGACGGATTGTGGATGGATGTGCAGACCCGGTTTGCAGCCGGTATAAAACCGGCAGGAGCGGTTTCCTGATTGTGATTGCGGGCTAGTTCACTTTAACCTGCACCGGAATCCACTTCGCCATCAGGCGGCCCAGGCTGCCGTTCTTCTTCAGGGAATCGAGCGCACCGTTGAGGGCGTTGGCCAGCGCGGTATCCTGCCTGCGCACAGCCCAGGCGAGGTATTCCTCGGTGAGCGGCCGGTACAGCCCCATCAGCCCGGCTTTCTCGGTGGCAGCGTTGGCGGTCAGGCGCCAGATGGTGGGCGCATCGTGGACGAAGATATCGATCTTGCCATCAGCCAGTGCATCTGTGCCCTGTTCGATGGTTGCAAACGTAATGATATCCGCATCGGGCAGTTTCGCTTTTGCAAACGCTTCTCCGGTCGTGCCTGCCTTGACGCCGACCCGGGCGCCCTTGCTGAACAGGGCTTCCGGCCTGGCCCACTGCACCAGGTCGGCGGAACGGATCAGGGCCATCTGGCCGATGCGCATCCAGGGTTCGGTAAACAGTACCTGGCGTTTGCGCGCCGCGGTGACCGACATGCCGGACATGATGACGTCGATCTTGCCGGCATTCAGCGCCGGGATCAGCTCTTCCCACGGCAGTTCGACAAGTTTTGTCCTTACTTTCAGCTGCTGTCCGAGCGCCGCAGCAAGGTCGATTTCCATGCCCTGCAGTTTGCCGTCGGCCTTGAAGGTAAGCGGCGGGTAGCTCGCCGAGGTGCCTATGCGCAGTGTCGAGGGGACTGTGTTATCGGTTGAAAAAGCAAACTGCGTGGACAGCGTCAGCAGGAGGGTCAGCAGTATACGGGCAAGAGTCATGCGCATTTCGCCTTGTGGGTAAGGAGGAATGGTAAAGCATAGTGCCAGATCGTGTCAGGCGGAGCAAAACTGCTCCAGTTCCGCGACGGAAAGAAGCGGCGGCAGACAGCGCATGCCCTCGCAGATGTAGGCGACACCATCGTGTTGCGGCACACGCTGCTGCAGGGGTGCGGGAAGCCCGACCGCGGTATCTGCTATGGCGAAGACCTGGCGGCGCGGTGCGTAGTGCTGTGCCAGGACGTTCTGCCAGGTTGCCAGCTGTTCCTCTCCGGCACGGATGATGACGGTTTCCACCGGGTAGAGCGTTTCTTCCAGCGCCAGCAGCAGGCCGGTGTGGCCCCAGGGGCTCTGCTGGATGGCATTCCAGGCGGCGCGGAGTGTCTGCCCGGCTGCATCGAGATAGCGCGTTTCACCCAGCAGGTGGCCAAGGCGCAGCAGCACCCTGGCCGCGATGGCGTTGCCGGCGGGCATGGCATCGTCGCCCAGGGGTTTGGGACGCTGGATCAGCTGTTCGTGATCATCCGCGGTGAAATAGAAGCCGCCGGAAGGATCGGCGAAGTGTTCCAGCACGACCCCGGCAAGCTGCAGTGCAAACGCCAGGTCGTCATTGTTCCAGCGCACCTGCAGCAGTTCCAGCACGGCATCGATCAGAAACACGTAGTCGTCCAGGTAGGCCGCGAGGTGGGCGTGCCCGTCCTTGCAGGTTGCGTAGAGACGACCTCCGGACCACATCTGTGTACGGATGAAAGCCAGGGCCTGTTCCGCCGATGCGCGGCAGCGGGGTTCATTACACTGTCGTGCAGCCTGTGCCATGCCCTTGATCATCAGCGCATTCCAGGATACCAGTACCTTGTCGTCGCGGCCGGGATGGATGCGCTGTTCCCGGGCATTGAACAGCTTGCTGCGTGCGGTCTCGAGTTGCGCCTGGATATCGGCTTCAGGCAGGCCGAAGTGTTTGCTCAAGGTGGCCACGGAGGTGTAGACGTGTGCATGCCAGCGGCCTTCGAAGTTGGACGCGCGGTCGAAACCGAAGCGCGCCGCGACCAGTGCGTACTCCGTTTCGGTCAACGATCCCCGCACCTCATCCGGCGTCCAGACGTAGAATTTTCCTTCTTCGCCCTCGCTGTCTGCGTCCAGGCTGGAATAGTAGCCACCCTGCGGTGACTGCATGTCGCGGATCACCCACTCGCTGGTTTCCGCAACGATACGGCGAAACAGGGGCTTGCGGGTGGCGACCCAGGCGTCGCTGTACAGGGACAGCAGCGGACCGTTGTCGTACAGCATTTTCTCGAAATGCGGGATCATCCATTGCTCGTCCACCGAGTAACGGCAGAAGCCGCCGCCGATCTGGTCATACATACCACCCAGCGCCATGCGCTCCAGTGTGAACAGCGCCATGTGCAGGGCTCGTTCATCGGCCTGGCCATCACCGCGCGTGGCGGCCCAGTGCCGCAGCAGGCGCTCGATACTGGTGGGGTGCGGGAACTTCGGCGCACTGCCGAAACCGCCGTGGCTGACGTCGAACTGCTGTTCCAGTTGCTGGCGCACAACGTCCAGCGGCATGGCATTGAACTCCGCGTGCCTGTCCTGCGCCGGGTCGTGCCGGTTCATGGACGACATGAAATCGACCAGGGAATGGTTTTGCTGCTCCAGTTCATCGCGGCGTTCGTGGTAGAAATCCGATACGCGCTGGCACAGCTCGGTAAAGGCCGGCATGCCGTGGCGTGGCTGGTCGGGAAAATAGGTGCCGGCGAAAAAGGGTATCTGTTCGTCCGGCGTCAGGAACAGGGTCAGGGGCCAGCCGCCGGTACGTTGGGTAAGCAGCGAATGCGCGGTCTGGTAGATTTTGTCGAGATCGGGGCGTTCCTCGCGGTCGACCTTGACGTTGACAAACAGCCGGTTCATCACTTCCGCGGTGGCCGGATCCTCGAACGATTCGTGTGCCATGACGTGGCACCAGTGGCAGGCGGAGTAGCCGATCGACAGCAGGATAGGCCGCTGCTCCCGGCGGGCTTTTTCCAGTGCCTGCGGACCCCAGGGATACCAGTCGACCGGGTTGTGCGCGTGTTGCAGCAGGTACGGACTGGTTTCGGTAACGAGGTGGTTGGTATAGTGAGCGTGGTCTGTCATGGGGGTCCGGTCGGGCTGGCTGGCGTGGCGCCCAATATACGCTGCCCGGGCACGTCCATACCCGGAAAATAACGAGGGTTTTCATGAGGTTTTCTATTGTCGTCCCGGTCTACAACGAGGCCGGAAATATCATCCCGCTGTTGCAGGAGATCGGCAGTCTGCAGTCCGGGAGGCCGGACTTCGAGGTGGTGTACGTGGATGACGGCAGCGAGGATGAAACGCGGCAAGTGTTGCGGGACGCACTGGACCGGTTTCCGTTCCTGCGTGTGCTGAATCATGCGCAGCGCTGCGGGCAGAGCAGCGCACTGCTGACCGGGGTGCGGGCGGCACGGGCTCCCTGGGTCATTACCCTGGACGGCGACGGCCAGAACGATCCAGCCGACATCGACGGATTGCTGCAACGCATGGCAGCCGAAGGGGAAACGACAGAGCGGCTGGTACTGGTCGGGCACCGGACCCGCAGGCGCGACAACTGGCTGCGGCGCTGGTCTTCGCGGGTCGCCAACGCAGTCCGCAGCCGCCTGCTGCAGGATGCGACGCCGGATACCGGCTGTGGTCTGAAGCTGTTCCCGCGCGATCTGTTCCTGTCCCTGCCGGCGTTCGATCACATGCACCGCTTCCTGCCGGCGTTGATGCAGCGCGCCGGCGCGCGGGTCATTTCCATTCCCGTGCGGCATCGTGAACGCCGGGCCGGGGTATCCAAGTATGGGGTGCGCAACCGTCTGTGGGTCGGGCTGGTGGATATGGCGGGTGTCATGTGGTTGCAGCGACGGCGCACCGGGCAGCCGCTGCGCAGGGAAGGCCGCTGGTCCCGGCTGGCGGACACCCTGGGTATGTACTGGCTGCAGCGCCGCCCCTGCCATGCGCTGGCCAGGGAGGAGCACTGATGTTCGATCAACCTGTGGGCTGGCTGGTGATCGGCTTCGCCGGTCAGGCGCTGTTTTCAGCGCGTTTCCTGGTGCAGTGGGTATACAGCGAACGCCGCAAGCGGTCGCTGATTCCCATTGCCTTCTGGTATTTCAGCCTGGCGGGCGGCGCTACCCTGTTTACCTACGCGCTGCATATCGGCGACCCGGTATTCATACTCGGCCAGTCGCTGGGGGTGCTGATCTATACCCGCAACCTCTATTTCATTCACCGGGAACGCCGCCAGCTGGTACAGGCGGAGTGACAGGCCGGATCGTAGCGGCCGGCAAGGATCGCGATGGACGCCGACAGTAAGCGGACCGGCTGGCGGTCGCTGCTGCTCGTGGTTGTCGGTCTGGCTGCGTTGCAACTCTGGTTGCGCCCGCTGTTACCGGTCGATGAGACCCGCTACCTCAGCGTTGCCTGGGAGATGTGGCAGCGTGGCGACTTGCTGGTCCCGTACCTGAACGGGGAACCCTACAGCCACAAGCCACCGCTGTTGTTCTGGTTGATACAGGCGGTCTGGATCGTGACCGGGGTTTCGGAACTCGCCGCCCGTCTGGTCCCGCTGGTGCTGAGCCTGGTGGTGCTGTGGTGGTCGGCAGGACTCGCCGCCCGCCTGTGGCCGGAGCGGGCCGGCCGGGTACGGCCGCTGGTCCCCTGGCTGCTGTTCGGCGGCGTGTTCTGGAACCACTTTTTTACCCTGGTGCAGTTCGACCTGTTGCTGGTGCTGGCGGCCCTGCTGGCCTGGCGTGGTGTGCTGGCGGCCCTGCACGCTCCGCTGCACGGCTGGCTGCTGGTCGGGTTGGCTATCGGGCTGGGTGTGCTGGCCAAGGGGCCGGTGATCCTGGTGCCGGTGCTGCCGGCCATTCTGTTCGCCCCCTGGTGGGCCGCGGGCGGGGCGCAGCCGGCCTGGCCGGCCTGGTACCTGGGTGGTTTTGGCGCGCTGTTGCTGGGCACCGCGCTGGCGCTGTTATGGGCGGTCCCCGCGGGCATGGCGGGTGGCGAGGTCTACCGGCAGGCGATTTTCTGGGGCCAGTCCGCCGGGCGTATGGTCAGTTCCTTTGCGCATCGCAGCCCCTGGTGGAGTTACCTGCTGTGGTTGCCGCTGATGTGGCTGCCCTGGGTGGTGTGGCCGGTGTTGTGGAAGGCTGCGCGGCGGGTGGGGACAGCGGACCCCGGGGTGCGTTTCTGCCTGGCCGTGATACTCCCGGCGCTGGTGATCTTCAGCCTGATCAGCGGCAAGCAGGGCAAGTACCTGCTGCCGCTGTTCCCGCTGCTGGCACTGCTGCTGGCGCGCTGGCTGGCGGAACTGGATGGGCAGGCCAGGTACCGCCCCTGGGTTGCCGGCGTACTGCTGCTGCCGGGTGGGCTGGCGTTGCTCGTGCTGCCCTGGCTGTCAGCGGGCCCGGACTGGTGGTCGCGGGTTCAGCCGTTGTGGGGCCTGGTCCTGCTGGCAGCGGGTGCGGTGCTGCTTCGGTGGCCGCTGCAGCCAGGCATGACAGTGCGGGTCACGGCCATGGCGGTCAGTCTTTGGACCGCAACGCTCTACCTCGCACTGGTGCCGCGGCTGGCGCCACAGTATGACCTGCAGTCGATCAGCCGCACGCTGTATGATTTGCAGCAAAACGGTCAGCCGCTGGCCTGGCTGGGCAAATATCACGGGCAGTTTCACTTCCTGGGCCGCCTGCAGGCGCGCATTGAACCGCTCGCCGGGCCGCAACCGTTGCACGACTGGCTGCAGGCCAACCCGCAGGGTTACCTGCTGGTGAACTACCGGGCTGCTGTGCCGGACGTGCCGGATGGCCTGCAAATGCAGCCCTACCGGGGCGGGCAGCTGGTGCTCTGGCCGGCACAGCAACTGCTCCGGGACCCGCTGCGGCTCGACGCCTTGCAGGCGAGCGGGTAAGCTTCGCTCCTTTGATTGTACTGACCCCCTGTCATGAATGCCGCTCCCGACCTGCCCCCGCTGTCCCTGAAGAAAAATGAAGAACGGCGTATCCGCGCCGGGCACCTGTGGGTGTACAGCAATGAAGTGGATACGGCGGCCACACCACTGAAGGGCTTCGCGCCCGGCCAGCAGGTGCGCCTGCTGGCGCACAACGGCAAGCCGCTGGGAACGGCTTATGTCAATCCCAGCTCGCTGATCTGTGCGCGGCTGGTCAGCCGGGACCCGCACTATGTGCTGGACCGTTCCCTGCTGGTGCACCGCCTGAAGGTTGCACTGTCACTGCGGGAACGCCTGTTCGACCAGCCGTACTATCGCCTGGTGTTTGGCGAGGCCGACCAGTTGCCGGGCCTGGTCATCGACCGCTACCACGACCTTTGTGTGGTGCAGGTCACCACGGCGGGCATGGAGGCGGTGAAGACGCAGCTGCTGGAGGCGCTGGACAAGGTGATTCGCCCGGCGGGTGTGGTGCTGCGCGCGGACAGTTCGGTGCGCAGGCTGGAGGGGCTGGAGTCGTACCAGGAAGTGATCGGTACGGTGCCGGACCAGGTCCTGGTCGAGGAGCAGGGCCTGAAATTCGCGGTGTCCCTGCAGCAGGGGCAGAAAACCGGCTGGTTCTATGATCAGCGTATGAACCGTGCCCGGCTGGCAAACTATGTCTCCGGTCAGCGGGTGCTGGATGTATTCAGCTATGTGGGTGCCTGGGGTCTGCAGGCGGCGGCGGCCGGGGCCAGTGAGGTACTGTGTGTCGATGCCTCGGCAGCGGCCATCGACCGGATACAGGCCAACATCGCCGGCAACGGGCTGGTGGACCGGGTAGCCACCTTGCAGGGCGATGCGTTCGAGGCGCTCGGCCAGTTACGCGCCGATCAGGAAAAATTCGATGTGGTGGTGCTCGACCCGCCGGCCTTTATCAAGCGTAAAAAGGACACGAAAAGCGGTGAGCAGGCGTACCACCGTTTGAATCAGCTGGGCATGCAGCTGTTGCGCAGGGACGGTATCCTGGTTACGGCCTCCTGTTCCCAGCAGTTGCCGGAGGCACAGTTCCGGAAAATCCTGCTGCAGTCGTCGCGTCACCTGGACCGCAGCCTGCAGATCCTGGAGCGCGGACACCAGGCCCCGGATCACCCGGTGCATCCCGCCATAGCGGAGACGGATTACCTGAAAGCCCTGTTCTGTCGTGTGCTGCCGGCCTGATGATCATGCCGCGGCTGCAAGACACATGTTCCGCGGGGCGCCGGCCTTGGGTGCGAAGATCGTGCCTGCGGGGTGAAAATCTTACAGATTCGAGTGAATATAACTCGGGAATAAACCTGGACCATGTTGACTTATCCTGATATTGACCCGGTTGCGGTTTCGCTGGGACCGCTGGCCATTCACTGGTATGGCCTGATGTACCTGATCGGTTTTCTGGCCGTCTGGTGGCTGGGCAGCGTGCGGGCGCGCAAACCGGGTTCCGGCTGGAAACAGGAGGAGGTCGGCGACCTGCTTTTCTACGGCGCGCTGGGGGTCATACTCGGTGGTCGCATCGGTTATGTGATTTTCTATAACTTCTCCATGTTCCTCAACGATCCGCTGATGCTGTTCCGCATCTGGCAGGGGGGCATGTCTTTTCACGGCGGCATGCTGGGCGTGTTCGTGGCCATGTGGCTGTTCGGTCGCAAGACCGGGCGCAGTTTTTTCCAGGTGACGGACTTCATGGCGCCGTTTGTGCCGATCGGACTGGGCGCCGGGCGCATCGGCAACTTCATCAACGGCGAACTCTGGGGCCGGCCTACCGATCTTCCCTGGGGGATGGTCTTCCCGCTTGTGGATTCGCAGCCCAGACACCCCTCCATGCTCTACGAGGCTCTGCTGGAAGGCCTGGTGCTGTTTATTATCCTGTGGCTGTATTCAGCGAAGCCCAAACCGTATCGTGCCGTATCCGGAATGTTCATGCTGTGCTATGGACTGTTCCGCTTTGCCGTGGAATTTGTACGCCAGCCGGATGCCCAGTTGGGGTTTATCGCATTGCACTGGGTGACCATGGGGCAGCTGCTGTCGTTCCCCATGATCCTGTTTGGTATATTCCTGCTGCTACTGGCGTATGCAAAGCGAGGTGAGCAGTGAAGCAGTATCTGGACCTGATGCAGCACGTGCTGGATGAAGGCGTACGCAAGGAGGACCGCACCGGTACCGGTACCCTGAGTGTGTTCGGCTACCAGATGCGTTTCGACCTGGCTGACGGTTTTCCCGCGATCACAACCAAGAAACTGCACTTGCGTTCCATCATTCACGAACTGCTCTGGTTCCTGCAGGGGGACACCAATATCCGTTACCTGCGCGACAACGGTGTGCGTATCTGGGATGAGTGGGCGGACGAAAACGGTGATCTGGGGCCGGTCTACGGGTCCCAGTGGCGTTCCTGGCCGACCGCAGACGGCGGGCATATCGACCAGATCAGCGCAGTGCTGGAGCAGATCCGGCACAACCCGGACTCGCGCCGCATCATTGTCAGTGCCTGGAACGTGGGGGAGATCAGCAGGATGGCGCTGCCACCCTGCCACGCTTTTTTCCAGTTCTACGTGGCGGAAGGTCGCCTGTCCTGTCAGCTGTACCAGCGCAGCGCCGATATTTTCCTGGGGGTACCCTTCAATATTGCCTCCTATGCCCTGCTGACCATGATGATGGCGCAGGTGACCGGGCTGCAGGCCGGTGATTTTGTGCACACGCTGGGGGATGCGCACCTGTACTCCAACCACCTGGAGCAGGTGCAGACCCAGTTGCAACGCGCGCCGCGCCGCCTTCCGGTCATGTGCATCAATCCCGACGTGGACGACCTGTTTGCGTTCCGTTTCGAGGATTTTGAACTGAGCGGTTACGATCCGCATCCGCATATCAAGGCGCCGGTCGCGGTCTGATGCGGCTTGCACTGATTGCCGCGCTGGCCGAAAACCGCGTCATTGGTCGTGACAACCAGCTGCCCTGGCGCCTGTCAGCAGACCTCAAACATTTTAAATCGCTGACTATGGACAAGCCGATTGTCATGGGACGCAGGACCTGGGAATCGATCGGGCGGCCCCTGCCCGGTCGAATCAACATCGTGGTCACCAGGGATAGCGCGTACCGGGCGGATGGCTGCCAGGTGGTGCATGCTATCGACAGCGCGCTGGCCGCTGCGGGTGATGCGGAAGAAGTGATGGTCATTGGCGGAGCAGGCCTTTACCGGCAGACACTGGACCGCGCC
>JALSRZ010000147.1 GCA_026984515.1 Thiohalobacter sp.
TCACCGACTTCCTGCTGCGGCGGCGTCATGCCGCGCGCTAAGCGGCGTTCACTCGGTCGGGCTGCTCGACATAGTGTCGACTATGCCTGCGCGGCCCTCGGTCGCGAACGCCGCTGATCACACGACCCGCCACCGCCTCGCTACGGAACCCGGTGAGAAATGCGGGCTAGAGTTCCGGGAAACGGGATCCCTTTTTCTTTTTGCGGAACAGCAGGCCGACGTTGCCCACGCGCTGGATCAGCTGCGCGCCACTGTGTTCACATACCTGCCGCAGGGCGGCATCGCGCTGCCCGCGGTCTCCCAGGCTGACCTTCAGCTTCATCAGCTCGTGGTGTTCCAGCGAACGGGTGAACTCATCCAGCACGGCTTCGGACAATCCCCCCGAACCTATGGTGACAACCGGCTTCAATTTGTGACCGAGTCCGCGTAGTCTTTTCTTTTGTGGTTCCGTCAGGGACATGCAGGCAAGTATACCGGAATCGACACCATGGCACGCAGCAAAAGCAGTCAGCGCTGGTTGAAAGAACATTTTGACGATGAATATGTCAAACGGGCACAGCGCGAGGGTTACCGTTCGCGCGCAGTCTACAAGCTGGACGAGATCCAGCAGAAAGACCGCATCATTAAACCGGGTATGGCGGTCGTCGACCTGGGTGCCGCACCGGGTGGCTGGAGCCAGTACGCTGCCGGGCTGGCGGGTCGCAAGGGGCGGGTGGTGGCGATGGACATCCTGCCCATGGATCCGCTGCCCGGGGTGACGTTTGTGCAGGGCGATTTTCGTGAGGACGAGGTGCTGGACGGGTTGTTGCAGGTGCTGGAAGGGCGGGAAACCGACCTTGTAATGTCCGATATTGCCCCCAATATCAGCGGGGTAGAGGCGGTTGACCTGCCCCGTGCCATGTATCTTGTGGAATTGGCAGTGGATTTTGCCGACCGGGTGTTGCGCCCGGAGGGCGATTTGCTGATGAAAGTGTTTCAGGGAGAGGGTTTTGACGAGTTGCTGAAAAGTTTGCGCGGACGTTACCGGAAGGTCGTCATGCGCAAGCCGAAGGCGTCCCGGCCGCGCAGCCGTGAGGTCTATGCGCTGGCGAGAGGACGTAAAGTATAGTATGTTTCAGTATCCATTCAGTGGGCCGAAATGCCTTGTACACCAATCCCTTTCAATTACCCCCTGTGTGCAGAACGCCGATTGGTTTCGTTAAGAGGAACGTGATTTGAACGACATGGCGAAAAATATTCTACTCTGGGTGATCATTGCGGTCGTCCTGATGTCGGTGTTCAATAATTTTGGCCCGCCGGCGCCCCGTTTGCAGTCGATTGCCTATTCTGACTTCATCGCCGATGTAAAAGCCGGTCGGGTGCAGAGTGTGGTGATCGATGGTCGCACCGTGAAAGGTGAACTGACCAGCGGTGAAAAGTTTTCCAGCTACACCCCCAACGATCCCGAGATGATCAACGATCTGCTGGGTAACGGTGTGCAGGTCAAGGCCCAGCCGCCGGAGCAGGATTCGCTGCTGATGCAGATCTTTATCTCCTGGTTCCCGATGCTGTTGCTGATCGGTGTATGGATTTTCTTCATGCGCCAGATGCAGGGCGGTGGCGGTGGCCGCGGCGCCATGTCGTTTGGCAAGAGCCGCGCGCGCATGCTGGGCGAGGACCAGGTCAAGATTACCTTCAATGACGTGGCCGGTGTCGAGGAAGCCAAGGAAGAGGTGGCCGAGCTGGTCGAGTTCCTGCGTGACCCGGGCAAGTTCCAGAAACTGGGTGGCAAGATCCCGCAGGGTGTACTGATGGTCGGTTCACCGGGTACCGGTAAAACGCTGCTGGCCAAGGCCATCGCCGGTGAGGCGAAAGTGCCGTTCTTCACCATTTCCGGTTCCGACTTCGTGGAGATGTTTGTCGGTGTCGGCGCGTCACGTGTGCGCGACATGTTCGAACAGGCCAAGAAGCATGCCCCCTGCATAATCTTCATCGATGAAATCGATGCCGTCGGTCGTCATCGCGGCGCCGGCCTGGGCGGCGGTCACGACGAACGCGAGCAGACCCTCAACCAGCTGCTGGTAGAGATGGATGGCTTCGAAGGGAACGAAGGTGTAATCGTGATTGCTGCGACCAACCGCCCGGACGTGCTCGATCCCGCGCTGTTGCGACCGGGTCGATTCGACCGCCAGGTGGTGGTGCCGCTGCCCGATATCCGCGGCCGCGAACAGATCCTGAAAGTGCACCTGCGCAAGGTGCCGGGGGCGGATAACCTGAATCCCGGTGTGATTGCGCGTGGTACGCCCGGTTTTTCCGGTGCGGATCTCGCCAACCTGGTCAACGAGGCGGCCCTGTTTGCGGCGCGCGCCGGCAAGCGCCTGGTCGACATGGACGACCTGGACAAGGCCAAGGACAAGATTATGATGGGCGCCGAGCGGCGTTCCATGGTGATGAGCGAGGACGAGAAAAAACTCACCGCCTACCACGAGGCCGGGCACGCCATTGTCGGGCGCCTGGTGCCGTCGCACGACCCGGTCTACAAGGTCACGATCATTCCGCGCGGCCGCGCGCTGGGTGTGACCATGTTCCTGCCGGAAGAAGACCGTTACAGTTTCAGCAAGCAGCGCCTGGAAAGCCAGATATCGAGCCTGTTTGGCGGCCGCATTGCGGAAGAGATGATCTTCGGCGAGGAGATGGTGACCACCGGCGCATCCAACGATATCCAGCGCGCAACCGAGCTGGCGCGCAACATGGTGACCAAGTGGGGCCTGTCCGAACGACTGGGGCCGCTGACCTACAGCGAGGAGGATGGCGAGGTGTTCCTCGGCCATTCCGTCACCCAGCACAAGAACGTGTCCGACGAAACCGCGCATGCCATCGATGGCGAGATTCGCAATATCATCGACCGCAACTACGAGCGCGCACGTCGCCTGCTGACTGAAAACCTGGACAAGTTGCACCTGATGGCGGAAGCGCTGATCAAGTACGAGACCATCGATGCTGACCAGATCGAAGACATCATGGAAGGCAGGGTGCCGCGCGAACCCAGTGGCTGGGACGACAGTCAGTCCAGTGGCGGGGGCACTTCGACCGGTGCGGCTGCCAGCTCTGACAAGAGCAGCAAGGACGGCAGCGACCCGATCGGAGGACCGGCAGGGCAGCACTAGGAGCCTGTCGGGTTTAGGCAATCGTAGCGAGCATGGTGGGAGAGCGAGTCCGGATTTTCACAATTTTGAGGCGCATAGTGGACCTACGCAACGAAAAATTGCGGGAATCCGGGCCGCTCTCCCGCCAGCGCAGTAGATTGTTCCTAAACCCGACAGGCTCCTAGAACCCCGTACAGGGGACGCCGCTTGGTCATCGATTGCAAGGGTAAATCACTCGACCTGTCGCACCCCCGGGTGATGGGCGTACTGAATGTCACCCCTGATTCCTTTTCGGACGGGGGTGATTTTTTTGCGCCTGAAAAAGCGCTGCAGCACGCCCTGCGGATGGAGGCCGAGGGGGCGGCGATCATCGACGTGGGCGGTGAGTCCACGCGACCGGGTGCCGCACCGGTGACGGAGTCCGACGAAATCGGGCGGGTGGTGCCGGTCATCGAGGCATTACAGTCCCGGCTTCGGGTGCCGATCTCCATCGATACGCAAAAGCCCGCGGTCATGCAGGCGGCCATCGAGGCCGGTGCAGGATTGATCAACGACGTGAACGCCTTGCGGCAAGCGGGTGCGCTGGAGGTGGCCGCGGCCAGCGGTGTGCCGGTGTGCCTGATGCACATGCAGGGTGATCCGCGTACCATGCAGGATGAACCGCGCTACCGTGACGTTGTAGATGAGGTGAAAGACTTCCTGGCGCAACGGCTCGCTGCCTGCGAGCAGGCGGGTATCCGCAGGGACCGGATCCTGCTGGATCCCGGCTTTGGTTTTGGAAAAACGGTTTCGCACAACCTGCAGTTGCTGGCACGTCTTGAAGAATTTGCGCGCCTCAAACAGCCGCTGGTCGTGGGTTTGTCGAGGAAATCCATGATCGGCAAACTGCTCGGGCTGGAGGTTGGAGAACGGCTGCCGGCCGGCATCGCCCTGTCGGTACTTGCCGTGGAGCGGGGTGCGGTGCTGGTGCGCTCGCACGATGTGGCGGCCACCTGGCAGGCCTTGCAGATGCAGGTTGCGTTGCAGGATACGCACCGGGAACGGGAGAACTAGAGTGGCAAGAAAATATTTCGGTACGGATGGTATTCGCGGGCGCGTGGGGGAGCATCCCATCGACGCGGAGTTCATGCTCAAGCTGGGCTGGGCGACCGGGCAGGTGCTGGGCAGCGCTGCCTCGACACGCGTGGTCATCGGTAAGGATACGCGCATCTCCGGGTACATGTTCGAATCCGCCCTGGAAGCCGGTCTGTCGGCGTCCGGTGTCGATATTCGTTTGCTGGGCCCCATGCCGACACCGGCCATTGCCTACCTGACGCGCACCCTGCACGCCTGCGCCGGCATCGTGATCAGCGCCTCCCACAACCCGCACCACGATAACGGCATCAAGTTCTTCTCGGCGCAGGGCACCAAGCTGCCTGATGAAGTCGAGGCGGCGATCGAAGAAGAGCTGGACCGGCCGATGGTGACGGTATCCTCCGAACGGCTGGGCAAGGCGGAGCGCATGGACGATGCCCGCGGTCGCTACATCGAATTCTGTAAAAGCACGATTCCTTCGCGTATCAGTCTCGGTGGCCTGAAGATCGTCATTGATTGCGCCAACGGCGCGACCTACTATGTGGCGCCCAGCGTGCTGGTGGAGCTGGGTGCCGACGTGGTTGCCATCAATGTCGAGCCGGACGGTCTCAACATCAACGCCAACTGTGGTTCGACCAACCCCGGCCTGCTGCGCGAGCGCGTGCTGGAAGAGGGCGCCGATCTCGGTATCGCGCTGGATGGCGACGGTGACCGGGTCATCATGGTCGACCACAGGGGCGAACTGGTCGACGGCGACGAGCTGTTGTTCATCATTGCGTTGTCGCGGCAGGAAAATAACCAGCTGTTCGGCCCCGTCATCGGCACCCTCATGACCAACCTGGGGATGGAGCACGCGCTGCAGACCCGCAATATCGCGTTTGAGCGCGCCCGTGTCGGGGACCGTTATGTCATGGAACTGCTGCAGAAACACGAGGGCGTGCTGGGTGGCGAATCTTCCGGACACATCATCTGCCTGGACAGGACCTCCACCGGGGACGGTATGGTGTCTGCGCTGCAGGTGCTGGCTACCATGGTGCAGAAGCAGGTCAGCCTGCACGAACTGAAGCAGGGGATGACCAAGTACCCCCAGCTGATGATCAACGTGCCCCTGGCCCGTCGTATCGATATCGACGCTTGCGAGCCGGTGCAGTCCGCCGTCCGGGAAGTGGAAGCACGGCTGAACGGCAAGGGTCGCGTGTTACTGCGCCCGTCGGGTACCGAACCGCTGATACGCGTCATGGTGGAAGGCGAAGACCATACGCTGGTCGACGAGCAGGCCAGGTACCTGGCAGGAGTCGTCGAGCAGGCCGTCGGGGCGCGCATTGAATCGGCCTGAACCCCGCCTTCATCGTTGAGCAGCGATGCGCAAACTGCTCTGGAGGCTGTCGCTACCCGTGCCGTTCCTGGTGGGGATTGTCGCGCTACTGCTGTTTACGAATATCCATACCTTCAACCGCCTCACCGATGAGGCGCCGATTGCGAAGCTGCGTTTTACCCGGCTTGGGCCACAGGAATATGCCGTCGAATTGCGCAGCGGGGACTTCTGCAAGCCACAGCACTTCGTGCTCTACGGCGACGAATGGCGCATGGATGCCCGTTTCCTGAAGTGGAAACCACTGGCCAACCTGCTGGGGCTGGATGCCATGTACCGGCTGGAACGCCTGAGCGGTCGCTACCGCACCTTGAGTGACGAGAACCGTAACCGGCACCAGGCCTGGCGCATCGGCAAACTGCCGGCGGTCGACCTGTTCCGCCTCGGGCAGGACTGGAAGTACTGGTCGCCGGTCGATACCCTGTACGGCAGTTCGGTGTATGAACGTATCGATCCCGGCCTGGAATACACCGTATACCGCTCCCAGTCCGGCTTGCTGGTCCGCAAGGCCTCTGCCGCCCCGGCCCGCTACGAGAATGGTGCGCTGGTGATCCCTATCGAAAAAGATTGTTCCTGACGGACGATTCCCGCTAGCCGCCTGATATTCCAGTAATTCCTGTGACCAGTCCCCGGGTTGACGGACACGCGGCATTTGATTTTTGACCCCGGGACCGCTACGCTACGCCGCTATTTTCAAGGGCTTGCGGGAGACATGCATGCGTACGACACTGGTAGCCGGGAACTGGAAACTGAACGGGTCGCTGGAGAGTATCAAACAACTGGTTGCCGGCATCACAGCGGGCGCCGGTGACACCGGTGACACGCAGATTGCCGTCTGCCCGCCGTTCGTCTATATCCCGCTGGTGAGTAACCTGCTGGCGGACAGCAAGGTGGCCGTTGGCAGCCAGGATATCAGTGACCAGGAATCGGGGGCCTTCACCGGCGAAGTGTCCGGGGCCATGCTGAAGGATTTTTCCTGCACCTATGCCATCGTCGGGCATTCAGAGCGTCGCGCCCTGTATGGCGAAGACGACGAGTTTACCGCGCGCAAGTTTGCAGCGGCGCGCAAGGCCGGCCTGACGCCCATCCTGTGTGTCGGCGAGACCCTGGAAGAACGTGAGCAGGGCATCACCGAAGACGTCGTGGCGCGCCAGCTCGACGCGGTGATTGCGCTGGAAGGTATTGCGGCCATCGGTGAGGCGGTCATCGCCTACGAGCCCGTCTGGGCCATCGGCACCGGCAAGACGGCGTCACCACAGCAGGCGCAGGACGTGCACGCATTCATACGCGGTAAGCTCGCGGGCCTGGACAAGGCGGTTGCGGACAGGGTGCAGATCCTGTACGGCGGCAGCGTCAAGGGCAGTAACGCAAAAGAACTGTTTTCCATGCAGGATATCGATGGTGGCCTGATTGGCGGTGCTTCCCTGGCGGCCGATGATTTCCTGGCGATCTGCATGGCCGGTACATAACGCATCTGGTTTTCGGGCAGGGTATATGTTTACAGCATTATTGATTCTTCAGGTGGTCATGGGACTGGCCATTATCGGGCTGGTGTTATTGCAGCAGGGCAAGGGCGCGGACATGGGGGCGGCCTTTGGTGCCGGTGCCGCCGGTGCGGTGTTCGGTGCGCGCGGTGGCGGTTCCTTCTTTACCCGCGCCACGGCAATACTGGCAGCCGCTTTTTTCATCAACAGCATCCTGCTGTCTTCGCCGCTGGTGCGCGAAGTCCAGGACGGGTCAGCTACCGTTACCGCCACGGTGCCCGCACCGTCAGGCGAAGCGCCGGTCGAGCAGAAGGCCGATACGGAGAATACGGATCTGCCGCCGGCCGATCTCCCTGAGCCGGCAGCGCCGGCAGAAGATACAGCGGCTGAGCCGTCAGACCTGCCCGATGTACCGGTAGCGGAAAAGACCGATGCTGCTGCAACGGGTAGCGATGCGGATGCGTCCGGCGGGGCGGAGAAGTCAGACAGCAAGCAGCAGTAACTTCCCAGCATTATGCCGACGTGGTGGAATTGGTAGACACGCTATCTTGAGGGGGTAGTGGCGAAAGCCGTGCCGGTTCGACTCCGGCCGTCGGCACCATTATACAGACACAGGTTCCGGGCAGGTACACGATTATGAGCACCGACGCAGCGCTTCCTCCCGGCATTCATTTCTACGACCTGCACCCGGCAGCGGCGGATTTCCGCTCCGAGATACTGACCGGACTGGCCCGTTCCCCCCGGCAGCTGTCACCCAAGTTTTTTTATGATCAGCGCGGTTCGCAGCTGTTTGATGCCATTACAGACCTGCCCGAATACTACCCGACGCGTGCAGAACTCAGTATCCTGGAACAGCACGGCGAGACCATCGCCGACTTCCTGGGCAGGGAGTGTTTATTGCTGGAACTTGGCAGTGGCAGCAGCCGCAAGATACGCGTGCTGCTGGATGCGCTGCGGCCCGCTGCCTATATGCCCATGGATATCTCCAGGGAACATCTGCTGGATTCAGCACAGGCGCTGGTGGCGGATTACCCGGAACTGGAGGTGCACGCGGCCTGTGTCGATTATGCGACGGAGCTCGAGCTGCCTTATTGCCCCGGCCACCTGCCACGCGCAGCATTTTTCCCCGGATCGAGCATCGGGAATTTCGAACCGGCGCAGGCGCGCGAATTGCTGCAGCGGGTCGCCGGCTGCCTGGGCAAGGGGGGGCGGTTGCTGATCGGTGTCGACCTTAAAAAGGATGCCGGGGTTTTGCACGCGGCGTACAATGACGAGCAGCAGGTGACGGCAGCCTTTAACCTCAACCTGTTACAGCGCATCAACCGGGAACTGGACGCGGATTTCGACCTGCAGGCTTTTGCCCACGAGGCATTCTACAATGCGGACGCGGGCCGGGTGGAAATGCACCTCGTCAGCAGGAGTGACCAGACCGTGACGGTTGCCGGGCACCGCTTCGATTTTGCGGCCGGTGAATCCATTCACACCGAGAGTTCCTACAAGTACGACATCGATGAATTTCTGGCGCTGGCCGGGCAGGCCGGTTTTGTCCCGGACCGGGTCTGGACGGATGACCGGCAGTTGTTCAGCGTACACTGCCTGCGGTGCACCCGCACGGCACGGGCGAGCGCAGGAAACGCCGGGTGAAATACCCGTTTCCCGCCGGCCGTATGCTTGTTTCCCGCAGGGGCATGGTTTATTTTTTCGGCTGACGAGCCGGTTTGGTTTAAAGAGGTTTTCGGATGCATATCGTCATCAAACG
>JALSRZ010000148.1 GCA_026984515.1 Thiohalobacter sp.
AAAGCACGATACGGCAGGGGACGGTCGATGAAGTCGTCGTGGTGCGTATGGAACTGGTTGAGGTAGCCGATACCGGAAAAGAAACGCCCGGCCTTGAGGGTGAGCCCGAGCGGCATTTTCAGTGTCCGGATGTCAGCGGCGCTGTCTGCCAGCGCCGGCATTGGGGCAGTCAGGCCGGCCGCCAGCAACAGGCCGGCCCCGACAGGCCGGCCCCGACAGGGGTACGAAGTCGAATCATGATCATCTCCTGATGCGCCTCATCGTCAGGTTTGTACTGCTGACAATGGGGTAATCATGCAGTGCGCACCCGGAAAGGGCCGCTACCACGGGCACAACAATGAATTTACTTCAGTGCGACAGGAGGGGCGCGGGACCGGAAGGCCGGCGAAGTAACGCAGAGCAGGGAGTTGACCGATGCCGCGATTGCGACAAAACCGGATGCTGTGGCGGAAAAATGAAACGGGGTCGAAGGGATGCCGTCGCCGCTGTGCTGGGCGTACAGGCACAGCGCGCAGTCATGCGATGAGGGATGGTCGAGTGCGTGCTGATGCGCCAGCGCCAGTGACTGGCTGAGCACCAGGGTAAGGATGAACGCGCCCAAAAGAAGGCGATGAAAGCGTTTGCCTGGAGCGGGACGTGCCATGGCCGGATTGTACACCGATTTCGTGCGACGCAAACCCGAACACCTGTCTCAATGTCTGCAACGCACCTGGAGGATGGTTCCGTCCACGCCCGTGACCTCCACCTGGGTGCCCGTGGGACAGTCCTCTCCGCTGATCTTCCAGGTCGAATCATCGACACGTATCTTGCCGATACCGTCCACGACCGGCTCTTTCAGGGTGAATACACGACCGATATACTGCTCGCCGCGCCGGTTCAGGTTCGGCTGGTCGGTATCCGCAGGTGAGGAACGGAAATATTTCCTCCAGACCACGATGCTGATCACCGACAGCAGCGAGAACGACAGCAACTGGTATTCCCACTCCATCGCCGGGTAGACATACACCACGCCGCCCACAGCCACAGCAGCGATCCCCAGCCACAGGAAAAAAGCACCCGGGGCGAATACTTCCAGGATGATCAGTGCGGCGGCCAGTATCCACCAGTGCCAGTGACCGAGCGATTCCATCAGGCGGCAGATCCTTTCTGTTTGTCCAGGGCATTTTTGGCCAGTTCGGTGATGCCGCCGATGGCGCCGATAACGCTGGATGCCTCAAGCGGCATCAATACCAGTTTTTCATTGGGCGAGGTGGCGATCGCCTGCAGGGCATCGACATATTTGGTCGCGACAAAGTAGTTGATGGCATTGATGTCACCGTTGCCGATGGCTTTGGAGACCATGTCGGTGGCTTTTGCCTCGGCCTCGGCCTGGCGCTCACGGGCCTCGGCATCGAGGAAAGCCGCCTGGCGGTTGCCTTCGGCGTCCAGGATGGCGGCCTGCTTTTCGCCTTCGGCCTTGAGGATCTCCGCCTGCCGAAAGCCTTCCGCTTCCAGGATATTGGCGCGTTTTTCACGCTCGGCTTTCATCTGCCGGGCCATAGCATCGACCAGGTCGCGCGGCGGGGTGATGTCCTTGATCTCGATACGGGTGACCTTCACGCCCCACGGCGTGGTGGCGTCATCGACCACGTGCAGCAGCTGGGCGTTGATGGTGTCGCGCTGGGACAGCAGTTCGTCGAGGTCCATGGAACCCATGACGGTACGGATGTTGGTCATGGTCAGGTTGAGGATAGCCAGCTCCAGCTGGTTGACCTCGTAGGCGGCCCTGGCGGCGTCCAGCACCTGGAAGAACACCACACCATCCACGGTGACCATGGCGTTGTCCCGGGTGATGACTTCCTGGGAAGGCACGTCCATGACGCGTTCCATCATGTTGAGTTTGGCGCCGATGCGGTCGATGACCGGCACGATCAGGTTGAGGCCGGGGCGCAGGGTTCGGGTGTAGCGCCCGAAGCGTTCGATGGTGAACTCGCTGCCCTGCGGGACGGATTTTACGCCCATGATGACCAGCACGACGGCCAGCACCAGTATCAGTAGTACAAATTCCTGGAACCCGAACATGTTTGCTCCTTGTCTGTGGTTGGTTGCCCTGTTTGCCGGCATACGCCGGCAGGGCGGGTTAATCAGCGTTTTTCCCGGTGCACCAGCTCTGCCTTGATCCAGATGCGCTCGTTGTTCCTGCTTTGCGTCGAATGGCTGCTGCCGATACGGCTGTCCGAACGCCGTACCTGTTCGGTGGTGCCGCCAATCGCCAGCCATTGCCCGAGTTTACCGGTAATCTGTGTGCTGGCGCGCTGGGTGTTGATGTCGCCGCCGCGTGTTTTGCTCTGTGACTGCTTGAAGGGGCTGACATCCAGGATGACCTGTTCGCCGTTGACCCTGGGTAACACGTAGAAACCGGTGGTGACATCCTTGTACTCGATGCCGCCGTCAATGTAAGCGCGACGTCCACGAAACCAGCCGCCGCCGACCGAGAAATAGGGAATGGACTCGCCGGTTTCAATATAGCCCTGGGTGCCCTCGGTGATGCGCAGGGTATGGATCGGGTTGTCGGACAGGCGTCCGCGTGTGCTGAGCGTATGACTGGTAGCGCTGCCGCCGCGTGTGCCCAGGTGGACCTCGGCACCGCGCGATTTTTTGCTGCTGCTGCCGATGCTGATATCGCTGTTGCGGTCCTGATAGCGGGCGCTGCCTTCCATCGACAGGGCGCGCAGGTCGCGATCGTTGCCCTGGAAAACCGATATCTGCAGCAGTTTCGCGGCCAGGTCCAGCTTGCGGACCATCTGTTTGACCTGGGCAAGCCGGTCCGGTGTGGTGCGCACGAACAGCTGGAACCCCTGGCCGCTTACGGAGTCTGTGCTGTCGAGCATGGGTTTGATAACGGGGATGATGTCTGCGGCCGGGCGGTGTTGCAGCTGAATGGTTTCAATGGAGTCCGCCCGTGCAGGCATAAACAGCAGGTCGAGAACCAGTAACAGGGGAACCAGGTATTTCATCTAGATGTGCAGCCTTCTGAATTCCGGGTGAGGTTCGCTACGCTCCCAGACTTCGGTGAAAAAATCCAGCTTTCTTCGTGCTTCCACCGGGTTGCAGAAATTGGCGGTGCCTTCGTACTGGTCGGCCAGCGGGCGGTGTATGAAGCCGCATTCGTCGGCGATCATAAATGCTTCATTGTAGTGCTGGTAGTCCGGGTGCGGCTGGCGGAGTTCGATAGAGCTGCTCAGGCGGCGACCCACCTCGATCAGCCGGTGCCCGCGTGCGACCGGTGAGCGCGGTTCCTGCACCAGGATGCGGATGCGAGCCTTGCGGTTGCGAAAACACAGTTGCTGCAGGGCATCCAGGAACGCTTGCCGGTCATAGAGGGCGGGGTCCAGCGCGCGGCTGAAGATTTCCAGCGTGTCCAGGGTCTGTTCCAGCATCAGGTCGGTCGCATGCGCGGTCTCGCCCCGCTCGGAAAGCTCGATGTCGATGTCGGAAACACCGAGCCTGAGTTCGACAAACTGACGGAAATTTTCTTCATTCTTCATGGCAAAAGAGTACTGGTATCGCTCGCGCCTGTACAGCAAGCCTCAACATTCTCTGCCGCGCGCCGCTAGCAACTGAACAGGTTGCGCGGGAAGTCAATGGAGAAAGCGCAACCGAATGTAGTATAAGGAAAATCCGGCATAACAGGCAGTTCCGCCTGGTACTTTCTCGTGGTTCTTTACGCTGCTCGTCGAGCGGCGCTCCGACGCCTGTTACGCGGGCGGGTGCGGATGGATGCTGCCCGGGGAAGTGTGCCGACCGGGGTTGGGGAATGGAATGAATGCTGAAACAGTCGTGTCGTTACTGTCGCGCGGCGTTGGTGTAATCAGGAAACACTCGTTCAGTGTGGGGATGGCGCTGGTGGCTGCGTTGCTCGCGCTGGCCGTCTGGTGGTCACTGGATTTCCTGTACCAGTCGTCAGAGCAGGCGCTGCTGGCTGCCGAAAGGCCGCTGCAGGCCGGTGCACAATGGTCGGAACTGCTGCGGGAGCAACGCACGCTGGCGGTGCTGATGCCTGCTGTGTTGTACGCCATTTTTATCGTCGCCCTGGGCCATCGTCTTGGCCGGATCCATCGCGCACTGGACCGCTACGCGCAGCGGCTGGGTATCCAGTTGCCCCACACACAGGAGGGTGACGGAATCGGGCGCCTGGGTACACGGATCGAGCGCATGAGCGAGGAAGTCATTGCCGAGACCTCGGCGCTGGAGTACCAGGCGCGGCATGACAGTCTGACCAGCCTGCCCAACCGGGCCATGCTGTTCGAACGGCTGGAAGCCGGTCTGGCGGACGCCCTGGAGCACGATGAGTCCCTGGCCCTGCTGATCCTGGACCTGGATCGTTTCAAGGAAGTCAATGATACCCTCGGCCACCAGGTTGGCGACCGCATGCTACAGGAAGTCGGCCGTCGCCTCGAGTCGGTGTTGCGCCGCACCGATATGGTGGCCCGGCTCGGCGGGGATGAATTTGCCGTGCTGCTGCCCGGCGCCGGCATGCAGGTGAGTAAAGCAATCTGCCGCAAGATCCTCGCCAGGCTGGAATCGCCCGTCAAGGTGGAGAACCTGCGCCTGCGGGCCGCGGTCAGTATCGGCGTGGCGCAGTGCCCGGACCACGGCCGGGATGCCAGCCTGCTGATGCGCCACGCGGACATCGCGATGTACGAGGCCAAACGCAGGCAGCAGGGGTTCGCCTTTTATACGTCTGAGCGGGATGAATATTCGCTCAGCCGCCTGGGTCTGCCGAGCGAGTTGCGGGACGCGATCAGTGCAGACCAGCTCGTTCTCGAGTACCAGCCGATGGTCGATTTCCGCAGCGGCAGGATTTTCTGCGCCGAGGCGCTGGTGCGCTGGCAGCACCCGCAGTACGGGCTGATCCCGCCGGAAGAATTCATTCCCACCGCCGAGCAGACCGGCGTCATCCGCCCCGTGACCCTGTGGGTCATCGATCGCGCATTGAAGCAGGCGGCGGTATGGAGCCGCAGCGGGATCGATCTGCAGATCAGTATCAATCTCTCGGTGCGCAGCCTGCAGGACCGCAGCCTGCCGATGCAGGTACAGAAACTGGTGGACCGGCACAACGTAGATCCGCAACACGTGATACTGGAGATCACGGAAAGCGCCATCATGAACGATCCGCTAACAGCACGGCGGGTCATGCGGCGGCTGTCCGGTATGGGTTTCAACCTGTCGATTGACGACTTTGGTACCGGTTATTCTTCGCTGGCCTATCTCAAGCAGCTGCCGGTCGACGAGATCAAGATCGACAAGTCCTTCGTTACCCGCATGGATGAGGATGAAAACGATGCCGTCATCGTGCGCGCCACCATCGACCTGGCGCACAATCTTGGCCTGAAAGTGGTGGCCGAGGGGGTGGAAAGCGGCGACGTGTGGAACCTGCTGGAGATGCTGGGTTGCGATACCGCGCAGGGCTACTATATCCACAAGCCGCTGAAACCACAGGAACTGGCGGCCTGGATCAGTTCCCGCGATTACCGGCGGGCGCGCTGGATGGCACCGCTGCAGTTCGCAACGTAGGAGCGGGCTTGCCCGCGAACCAGCGCTGACACCGACTGTTCGCGGGCAAGCCCGCTCCTACGGTTTTATACGTTGTTTGCTTTTCAGTCGGGGCGTCCCTGGACCGATTTCGCCTGTTCAATCGCGTTACCGATGTAATTCGCCGGTGTCAGCGTGGCCAGTTCCCGCTTTGCCTGTGCGGGGATATCCAGTGTCTCGATGAAGGTCTGGAGTGATTCTGCACTGATACCCTTGCCGCGGGTAAGCGCCTTGAGCTTCTCGTAGGGTTGTTCCACGCCGTAGCGGCGCATGACGGTCTGTACGGCTTCCGCCAGTACCTCCCAGGTGGCATCCAGGTCGGCCTGCAGCCGCTCCGGGCTGGCTTCCAGCTTGCCGACCCCGCGCAGCAGTGAGTCGAAGGCGATGACGGAATGCGCGACGCCTACGCCCAGGTTGCGCAGCACCGTGGAATCACTCAGGTCGCGTTGCCAGCGGGACACCGGCAGTTTCATGGCCAGGTGGTCGAAGATGGCGTTGGCGATCCCCAGGTTGCCTTCCGCATTCTCAAAGTCGATGGGGTTGACCTTGTGCGGCATGGTCGAGGAACCGACTTCTCCGGCCACCGTTTTCTGTTTGAAATAGCCCAGCGAGATGTAGCCCCACACGTCGCGTGCAAAGTCGATCAGGATGACATTGAAGCGTGCCAGGGCATCGAACAGCTCGGCGATATAATCGTGCGGTTCGATCTGGGTGGTGTAACGGTTCCAGTCCAGCCCCAGACTGCCAATGAAGTCGCGCGCAAACCCTGGCCAGTCCACATGCGGATAGGCGCTCAGGTGTGCGTTGTAATTACCCACCGCGCCGTTGATCTTGCCCAGCAGTTCGACGGCGGCGACCTGGTCGCGCTGGCGGCGCAGGCGCCAGACTGTGTTGGCGATTTCCTTGCCCAGCGTGGTCGGGGAGGCCGGCTGCCCGTGGGTGCGCGACAGCATTGGCAGTTCCGCCGTACCCTGTGCCAGCGTTGTGAGCGTCTGGATGAGTTCGTCGAGTTGCGGCAGCAGGACCTGGCCGCGCGCCTCGCGCAGCATCAGGGCATAGGCCAGGTTGTTGATGTCTTCGGAGGTGCAGGCGAAATGGATGAATTCACTGACCGCTTCCAGTTCGTCGTTGCCGGTGATTTTCTCTTTCAGGAAATACTCGACGGCCTTGACGTCATGGTTGGTCGTGCGTTCGATGTTCTTGACGCGCTGGGCGTCTTCTTCGCTGAACTTGTCGGCGATGCCGTCGAGCAGCTTGCCGGCGTGTTCGCTGAGTTCCGGGACTTCCGGGATGCCCGGGTGTGCGGCCAGTGCCTGCAGCCAGTGCACCTCGACCAGCACCCGGTGCCGGATGAGGCCGAATTCGCTGAAGATGGGGCGCAGTGCCTCGGTCTTGCGGGCGTAGCGACCGTCGACGGGGGATACTGCGGTCAGTGGGGTCAGGTCCATGGCGTGTTCGTGTTTCCTGTCATTCAGGCGGCCAGTTGCCGCAGTACGTAGTGCAGGATACCACCGTGCCGGTAGTATTCGATTTCCTGCGGGGTGTCGATGCGTACGCGCGCCTGGAAGCGGGTTTCCGCGCCTTCTGCATTGAGCGCGCGCACGGTAACCTGTTTGGCCGAGCCGTCACCCAGGCCGTCGATATGATAGGTTTCGGTTCCGTTCAGTCCCAGCGAAGTGGCGCTTTCCCCCTCCAGGTACTGCAGAGGCAGGATACCCATGCAGACCAGGTTGGTGCGGTGAATGCGTTCATAGCTTTCCGCGATGACAGCCCGTACACCCAGCAGGCGCGGACCCTTGGCGGCCCAGTCGCGTGATGAGCCGGAGCCGTACTCCTTGCCCGCCAGTACCACCAGCGGGGTGCCCTCGTCGCGGTAACGCATGGCCGCGTCGTAGATACTCATCTGCTCGCCGCTCGGCTGGTGCACGGTCACGCCGCCCTCGGTGCCGGGGGCCATCAGGTTGCGCAGGCGGATATTGGCGAAGGTGCCGCGCATCATGACTTCGTGATTGCCGCGCCGGGAGCCGAGTGAATTGAAGTCACCCGGTTGTACGCCCTGCGCCAGCAGGTACTCACCCGCGGGGCTGTCCGCCTTGATGGCGCCGGCCGGGGAGATGTGATCGGTGGTGACCGAATCGCCCAGCAGCGCCAGCGCGCGGGCGCTCTGGATGTCCGTGATGGCGCCGGGGGTTATGCGCATGCCCTCGAAGTAGGGTGGGTTGCGAATATAGGTGGAATCCTCGCTCCAGCCGAACAGCTGGCCCGTGGGCGAAGCGAGTTCCACCCAGCGTTCGGCGCCCCTGAATACATCCTGATAGACAGCGGTGAACTCTTCGCGCTTGACGCTCTGTGCAACGGCGTCGTTGATTTCTTTTTGTGTCGGCCAGATGTCTTTCAGAAAGACGTCGCTGCCGTTTGCATCCTGCCCCAGTGCTTCTTTATAGACATCGATGTTCATGGTGCCCGCGATTGCGTAGGCGACCACCAGCGGTGGTGACGCCAGGTAGTTCATACGTACTTCGGCGTGTACACGTCCTTCGAAGTTACGGTTGCCAGACAGCACCGAGCAGGCGGACAGGTTGCCTTCGGCAATGGCTGCGGATACCGGTTCCGGTAACGGGCCGGAGTTACCGATGCAGGTGGCGCAGCCGTAGCCGATGACGTAGAAGCCCAGTGTTTCGAGATCATCCAGCAGGCCGGCCTGCTTCAGGTATTCGGTGACCACCTGGGACCCGGGGGCCAGCGAGGTCTTGACCCAGGGTTTGACCTTCAGGCCGAGGGCCGCCGCTTTCCTGGCCACCAGCCCGGCGCCCAGCATGACGGAGGGGTTCGAGGTGTTGGTGCAGGAGGTGATAGAGGCAATGACCACGGCGCCATCGTCCAGTTCGAAGTCCTGCCCGTTAATTGCACCCCTGGCCGGCTTGCTGTTGAGGTTGCGTTCGGCTTTCATTGCGCTCAGTGCCGTGTTGAACATGGCTTTTGAATCACTCAGCGGGATGCGGTCCTGCGGGCGCTTGGGACCGGCGAGACTGGGCACCACGGTCGACATGTCGAGCTCCACGATGCTGGTGTATTCGGCATCCGCCTGGCCGGGCGTGCGGAACATACCCTGTTCCCTTGCGTAGGCTTCCACCAGCGCGATCTGTTCCTCGTCACGCCCGGACAGGCGCAGGTAGTCCAGCGTTTCCGCGTCGACCGGGAAGATACCGCAGGTGGCGCCGTACTCGGGCGCCATGTTGGCCAGCGTGGCGCGGTCGGCCAGCGACAGGTGGTCGAGGCCGTCGCCGAAGAATTCCACGAACTTGCCGACCACGCCGTGCCTGCGCAGCATTTCCACCACCAGCAGCACCAGGTCGGTAGCCGTGGCGCCTTCCGGCAGCTCGCCACTCAGTTTGAAACCGACCACCTGCGGAATCAGCATGGAGACCGGCTGGCCCAGCATGGCGGCCTCGGCCTCGATGCCGCCCACCCCCCAGCCCAGCACACCCAGGCCGTTGATCATGGTGGTGTGCGAGTCGGTGCCGACCAGGGTATCGGGGTAGGCCTGCAGTACACCGTTGTTTTCCTGCCCGAATACGACACGGCCCAGGTATTCCAGGTTGACCTGGTGCACGATGCCCGTGTCCGGCGGTACCACCTTGAAATTGGAGAAGGCTTTCTGGCCCCATTTCAGGAAGCTGTAACGTTCCTGGTTGCGCTGGTATTCAATTCTGGCGTTCAGGTCGATGGCACCGCTGTTACCGAAACTGTCGATCTGTACCGAGTGGTCGATCACCAGCTCGGCGGGTTGTAGCGGGTTGATCTTTTCCGGGTCGCCACCCAGTGCTTTCATGGCATCGCGCATCGCGGCCAGGTCGACCACGGCCGGTACGCCGGTAAAGTCCTGCATCAGCACGCGCGCCGGGCGGTAGGCGATCTCCTGGTCGGGTTCCGCCTTCGGGTCCCAGTGGATCAACGCTTCGATGTCATCACGCGTGACCGTGTTGCCGTCTTCAAAACGAAGCAGGTTCTCGAGCAGGACCTTGAGTGAATAAGGCAGGCGCGAAACGTCTTTTTCCAGTGCGGGCAGACGATAGATCTCGTAGTCGTTGGAACCCGCAGACAGGCTGCTGCGGGTGGAAAAACTGTTGCTCATGCAATGCTCCTGCGAACCGTATTCAAGCGAGCGCGCAATTATGGGCTATTTGAAATCGGCTGGATAGTAGCGGCGGGCCTGCGGGATCCCGGCATGCGCCGGGATGATCCTGAATGAACGGGATGACGCTAAATAAACTGCTCAGAGGTTCCTTTTTCAAAATTTCCGCCAATTTCCGTCATGTAATAGTTAATTATAAACAATGTGATACTGGTATAAGTTAATGTAATTTAACATCATGTTTCAGCAGTGTTGTCGCCGCCTCGGCGAGTTTGCGCCGGCCCAGCAACAGTCCCAGCCGGGTACCGCCACACTGGCGCCATAACACCGCCGAACGCATTGCGGCCAGCAGCAGGGCGCGCACCTGGTTGGCCACCGCAGTGTCGGTCAGGCGGGCGGGTTCGCCGTTGACCATGATGCGTGGTTTGAGTGTGCTGACGGTATGCGCATAAATATCGGCGAGCCTGGCCAGCAGGTTGGGGTGGTCTATCGCGTAATGGGCGTTCTGTTCCTGCGCGCGCCGGATGCCTTCACCCAGTGTATCGAGCAGGTCGGCACGTTTGCTGAGTTTCCTTTCCAGGTGCAGCAGGACTACCAGGTAACGACTCAGTTCAGCGTCCGGTTTCTGCGCATGGTTCATCAGTTGTCGTTGCAGCAGGCGCAGGCCGGTACGGACCTTGCTGACATCGCCGTATACGTCGGTCACAACAGCTGCGTCGATTTTCAGTACGCTGTTCAGGCTGGCCTGCAGCGCATCCAGGTCAACCGGTTTGCCGCGCGCGGTTTGCTGCACCAGGTGCAGCGCCTGCAGTATGCCGGCGAACGCCAGCGCGCGGTCTGTGTCGGTATGGTTCGTGTGGCTCATGCGCAGATCGTACCACCGCCGAGGCAGCGATCGCCGTCGTAGAGCACAATGGCCTGTCCCGGTGTCACGGCACGCTGTGGCTCGCTGAAGCGCACCTGCATGCGGTTGTCCTGCAGCGTGGTGATTTGACAGGCCTGGTCCGCCTGTCGATAGCGGATGCGGGCGTGACAGCGCAACGGGGTCCCGGGTGTGCGAGCGGAAATCCAGTGCAGGTCTTCGGCTGCCAGTGTCAGCCTGAACAGGGCCGGGTGGTCATTGCCCTGTGCGACCACCAGCTGGTTGCGGTCCATGCGCTTGCCCACCACGTACCAGGGCTGGTCGCCGGCTTCCCGAAGACCGCCGATACCCAGGCCCTGGCGCTGGCCGATGGTGTGAAACATCAGTCCCTGGTGTCGGCCCAGCACCCGGCCTTCCAGGCTAACGATGTCACCGGGCTGCGCGGGAAGATAGCGCTGCAGGAAGGCGGTGAACTTGCGTTCGCCGATAAAGCAGATGCCGGTGCTGTCCTTTTTGTCGAAGTTCGGGAAGCCCAGTTTTTCAGCCAGGGAACGCACTTCCGGTTTCGACAGCTCGCCCAGGGGAAACTCCGCGCGTCCCAGTGCTGCCTGGTCCAGGCGGTACAGAAAGTAACTCTGGTCCTTGCGGGTATCCATACCCTTCAACAGGCGGCGCTGCCCGGCCGGGCCGTCGACGCGGGCATAATGGCCGGTCGCGATGCGGTCGGCACCGAGTCCGCGTGCGTATTCAGGGAAGGCCCTGAACTTGATTTCCTGGTTACAGAGTATATCCGGGTTGGGTGTGCGACCGGCGCGATACTCAGCGAGAAAAAAGGCGAACACACGGTCCCAGTATTCGGCCGAGAAGCTGACCGTATGCAACGGTATGTGCAGGCAGTCGGCAACGGCGCGCGCATCGGCGAGGTCCTGCGCTGCCGGGCAGTAACCTGCTTCGTCGTCTTCGTCCCAGTTTTTCATGAACAGGCCTTCCACCCGGTAGCCCTGTTCGAGCAGTAGCGCGGCAGCGACCGCCGAGTCGACACCGCCAGAAAGGCCCACGATGATTTTATGCTTGCTCACACGGCTGTCCTGTTAACTTTTGCAATGAGCGTATCAGTGAGGACATGGGACCGTTACCGCCGGATCAAGACATGCGAAACAGGCCATCCCTGGCCGCTCGGCTGCCGCATCCCTGCGGCAGACGGTCTTGATCCGGTGGTAACGGTCCCATGTCCGGCTTGCACCCTATCGTTCGAAACGCGCCTGCTGCTTGCCTGTATCTGCACGGGTTACCGCGTAACAGTACAGCAATGGCCGGCTCACGAAACCGGATCCTGGTCCATATCGGTAAGCAGTTCGAGCGGATAGCGTTTGCCATCCAGGTAGTCTTCAATGGATTTGAGTACCATCGGACTTCGCAGCCGGTCTTCGCGTGCGCGGATTTCGTCCAGTGTCAACCAGTGTGCGGCTACAATACCGGTATCGAGCGCCTGTTGTTTGTCTTCGTTGTTGCAGGTGCCGCAAAAGGTGAAGCGCAGAAATGTGTCCTGCTTCTGCCGGCTGTGCCAGCGGTAGATGCCAACCAGGGAATGTGGTTGAAATTGCCAGGCGGTTTCTTCCCGGCATTCCCTGACGGCGGCAGCGACCAGGCTTTCACGGTCTTCCAGGTGACCGGCCGGCTGGTTGAAACGGGTTGCAGCGCCGATGGTTTCCTCGACCATTAAAAATCGTTTCTGTCGCTCTGCGACGACAGCGACGGTGACACGGGGCTTCCAGACCAACATGCAGCGACTCTCCGGTATTTTAATGAATTAACGTATAAACAAATGGTTATATAATATAATTGATGTTGCTTTGCAAAAATATGCCCAGAGTAGGCGTCATAGACTTGACATTATTTCAGAGGTAAATAAAGTAGCACCATGACCGACGCCACTTTGCGCGGGTTCGCCTCCGGTACCCCAGGCAGCTAATGATCTGGCCCGGGGAACCGGCAGAGTGTCCAAGGCCATAATAATAACGCTGGAATTGCCCCGCGCAGATTCTGGACAAACTATATAACACGACAAAACGTGAGGAGGAGTCATCATGCAAAAAGTCGTAAAGCAACTGTTCCTGTCAGGTGTATTGCTGGCAGTTACACTCGGTAATGCCTTCGCTGAAGAAGCGCTGAAGCCTTTTGTGCTGGCGTACACCACTACGGGTGACGTTCAGGCAGTGGCGGACGAAGTCAAGGGCAAGGTGGAAGCGGCCGGTTTTGAGGTTGCCGGTACCTATTCTCCCTACGATGGTGCCATTATTATCGCCATCACCAATGACGATCTGAAAAAAGCTGCGGCCAGTTCCGATTTCGGTGGTTACGAAGCCGGTCAGCGTGTGTCGGTAACCAAGGTGGGCGACGAGATCCAGGTGAGCTACAGCAACCCGGTCTACCTCGCTGATGCGTATCGTATCAAGGATACTTCGGATGCCGAGAAGGCGCTGAAGACCCTGGAAACAGCGCTGGGCAACAAGCAAACCTTCGGTACCGGCGACAAGAAGCTGAGTGCTGCCGACCTGCGCAAGTACCACTACATGTTCGGCATGGAGTACTTCGACGATCCCAGCGAACTGGCTTCCTATGACAGCCAGGACGAAGCGGTCGCCGCGGTTGAAAAAGGCCTCGCCGAGGGTCGTGGCGGTGCTACCAAGGTATACCGCATCGACATCCCGGGTAAGGACGAGACCGTTTTCGGTGTGGCCCTGAACGACAGTGGTTGCAGTGGCGACGAGTACATCATGAGCCGTGTCGACAAGGATAAACTGCGTTCCACCGCTCACCTGCCGTATGAAATCCTGGTTTCGGACGGTGATGTCTACGCGCTGTATGCACGTTTCCGCATCGCTATCAGCTGGCCTCATCTGCCGATGATCCAGAGCGAAACCGGTGCTACCTTCTTCAATATCATGTGCGCACCGAACGCCATTGAAGAAGCACTGATCAACGCTGCCGGCGGCGAGATCTAGGTCTACAGGCACTAAGTAAAGCACTACCCCTGGCCCCCGCGACCGCAAGGTCCCGGGGGCTTTTCTTTGCGGGAATGCCGGCCACCGGCGCGAAAGGTCAGGCGGGGCTTGCGCGGTCAGGGAGCCGCTCCTGCCGGGCCAACGCCCCTCCTGCGGGGAAAAACCCCTGTTGGGAGCGCCGGCCTCTGGTACAATCCCGCGATCTTTTTCAGCAGTCGGGAATACTCATGGGTTATCAGAAGATTGTCGTGCCGGACCAGGGCGAGAAAATTACTGTCAACGAAGACCTGTCGCTGAACGTACCGGATCAGCCACTGGTGCCCTTTATCGAAGGGGATGGTATCGGTGTGGACATTACGCCGGTCATGCGTGCCGTGGTCGATGCCGCGGTGGAGAAGGCGTATGGCGGCAAACGGCGCATTTCGTGGATGGAAATCTTTGCCGGGGAAAAAGCCAACGAGGTGTACGGTGAAAACACCTGGATGCCCGAGGAGACCCTGCAGGCGATCAGGGATTTCGCGGTATCGATCAAGGGTCCGCTGACTACCCCGGTCGGTGGCGGTATACGTTCGTTAAACGTGGCCCTGCGCCAGGAGCTGGACCTGTACCTGTGCCTGCGACCGGTGCGCTATTTCGAAGGTACGCCCAGTCCGCTGAAAGCGCCGGAAAAGACCAATATGGTTATTTTTCGCGAGAATTCCGAGGACATCTACGCGGGCATCGAATGGGAAGCGGGCAGCGCGGAAGTCCGCAAGATCATTGATTTCCTGCAGAAAGAAATGGGTGTGACCAAAATCCGTTTCCCGGAGACTTCCGGAATCGGCATCAAACCCGTATCCGAGGATGGCACCAGGCGTCTGGTGCGCAGGGCGCTGCAGTATGCCATCGACCAGGACCGCAGTTCGGTGACCCTGGTGCACAAGGGCAACATCATGAAGTTTACCGAGGGCGCGTTCAAGACCTGGGGTTATGAGCTGGCAAAGCAGGAATTCGGTGCCAGGGAGATTGACGGCGGGCCCTGGTGCTCGTTCAAGAATCCGGTGACCGGCAAGGACATCCTGGTCAAGGACGTGATTGCCGATGCCTTCCTGCAGCAGATCCTGCTGCGACCGGCGGAATACAGCGTCATTGCCACCCTGAACCTGAATGGTGACTATATTTCGGATGCGCTGGCGGCCCAGGTCGGCGGAATTGGTATGGCGCCCGGCGCCAACCTGTCCGACAACGTGGCGCTGTTTGAGGCCACGCACGGGACCGCGCCCAAGTACGCGGGCAAGGACCAGGTGAATCCCGGTTCCCTGATCCTGTCTGCGGAAATGATGCTCCGGCACATGGGCTGGAACGAGGCAGCCGACCTGATCATCAACGGGCTGTCCGGGGCGATAGCCGCCAGGACGGTAACCTATGACCTGGATCGTCTGATGGAGAACTCGACCAAACTGAGTTGTTCAGCCTTTGGTCAGGCCATCATCAAGCATATGTAATCACACAGCCGCCCCTGTACTGCCCGCGGCAACGCGGGCAGTGGGCAGCCTCAACGGCTCAGGTTGCCTCAGCTGGTTGCCGAAGCAAATACGATTCTGCTTGCCTGTAATCCTTTCGGTCCGTCAGCCACCTCGAATTCGACGTGCTGACCTTCCTTGAGGCTTTTGTAGCCTTCCATTTCAATCGATGAGAAATGCGCGAATATGTCATCGCCCCCACCGTCCGGGGATATAAAGCCATACCCCTTTGCGTTACTGAACCACTTAACAACTCCTGTTGCCATGACTCTAGTTCCTCACTGCGTTCTTCCGCAGGTCAATGCCTGCTTGTTCTTGATCGCATCGCCTCACGCTACTGGCATGATGACGACTCCTCCTTCAGCCGTAACGGCATCCAATATTGTTATTCTGCCTATCAGATTAGTCAAGTATTCATAAGCCGTTGAAAAGCCGCATTTTGATTTTAAATTTGCCCGGAACGGGCATAACACTTGCTTGTTACAGAAGCATGTGTATCCTGTTTTCAGGGCGCTGGTTTTCTGGCGCTGGATCGAACTGGATTACGTTACAATTGTGTCTATGAGTAAGGAAACCGGACATTCAGGCGACCACGGCCTTTCGGTTCTGGAGGCAAAACCGAAGCTCCGGCGGCCGCCCATGTACAAGGTGGTGTTGCACAATGATGACTACACCCCGATGGAGTTCGTGGTAATGCTGCTGGGTGAACTGTTTGGTATGCCCAGGTCGAAAGCGACGCAGGTTATGCTGCATGTGCACACCAAAGGTAAAGGCGTGTGTGGCGTATTTACAAAAGAAATCGCGGAAACCAAAGTTGCGCAGGTAAATGAATACTCGCGCCAGAACCAGCATCCGCTACTGTGCGCAATGGAGGAAGCATAGTCAGGCGATGAGGTAGTCAAGATGTTAAGCAAAGAACTGGAGTTTACCCTCAATCTGGCCTTCAAGGAGGCACGGGAAAAACGACACGAGTTCATGACGGTCGAGCACCTGTTGCTCGCCTTACTGGACAACGCCGCCGCTGCGGATGTACTCCGCTCCTGCGGTGCAGACCTGGAAAAACTAAAAAAAGAACTCACCGGGTTTCTTGACGAAACCACGCCACTGCTTCCCCCCGGCGACAGCCGCGAAACCCAGCCGACACTGGGTTTCCAGCGCGTGCTGCAGCGCGCTGTGTTTCACGTGCAGTCTTCCGGCAAGAAAGAAGTCACGGGCGCCAATGTGCTGGTGGCGATTTTCAGCGAGCAGGAATCCCAGGCCGCCTATTTCCTCAACAAGCAGGACATTACCCGCCTGGACGTAGTGAACTACATTTCCCACGGGATTTCCAAGACGGTCGGCGAGCACCCGGAAAGCGAGACGGACAACGAGGCCGAGGGTGCGTCTGCCGGCGCCGAGGCGCCGCAGAAAAAACCGCTGGAGACCTTTGCCAGCAACCTGAACGAAATGGCCATGAAGGGCAAAATCGATCCGCTGATCGGTCGGCAGCACGAAGTGGAACGCACCATCCAGATCCTGTGCCGGCGGCGCAAGAACAACCCGCTGTACGTGGGCGAGGCCGGGGTGGGTAAAACCGCGATGGCGGAAGGGCTGGCCAAGCTAATCGTCGACGGTGATGTGCCGGAAGTGCTGCTCAACAGCACCATCTACGCGCTGGACCTGGGCGCGCTGGTGGCGGGCACCAAGTACCGCGGTGATTTCGAGAAACGCCTGAAGAGCGTGCTGTCCCAGCTGCGCAAGGAACCCGGTGCCATTCTGTTCATCGACGAGATCCATACCATCATCGGTGCCGGTGCGGCGTCCGGCGGCGTGATGGATGCGTCCAATCTTATCAAGCCCATGCTGGCGACCGGTGAACTGAAATGCATCGGCTCGACGACCTACCAGGAATACCGCGGCATCTTTGAAAAGGACCGCGCACTGGCGCGTCGTTTCCAGAAAGTCGACGTGGTCGAACCTACCGAGGACGAGACCTTCAGTATCCTCAAGGGGCTGAAATCGCGCTTCGAGGAGCACCATGATATCAAGTACTCCGCCAAGGCACTGCGCGCCGCGGTGGAGTTGTCGTCCCGGTATATCAACGACCGCTTCCTGCCGGACAAGGCCATCGATGTCATCGATGAAGCCGGCGCCAACCAGCGCCTGCTGCCGCCGTCGCGCCGCAAGAAGACCATCAGCGTTACGGACATCGAGTCCATCGTTTCCAGGATTGCGCGCATTCCGCCGAAGACCGTCAGTTCTTCGGACAAGGATTCACTGCGCACCCTGGAACGCGACCTGAAAATGGTGGTGTACGGACAGGACCATGCCATCGAAACCCTGGCGGGCGCCATCAAGATGTCGCGCTCGGGGCTGGGCAGTGAGCAGAAGCCGATCGGTTCCTTCCTGTTTGCCGGCCCTACCGGCGTCGGCAAGACCGAGGTGACCCGGCAGCTGTCGATGATCATGGGCATCGAGCTGATCCGTTTCGACATGTCGGAATACATGGAGCGCCATACCGTGTCCCGCCTGATCGGCGCACCGCCGGGCTATGTCGGCTTTGACCAGGGTGGCCTGCTGACTGAAGCGGTTACCAAAAATCCGCACGCAGTGCTGCTGCTGGACGAGATCGAAAAAGCCCACCCTGACGTGTTCAACCTGTTGCTGCAGGTGATGGACCACGGCACCCTGACGGACAATAACGGTCGCAAGGCCGATTTCCGCAGCGTGGTGATTGTCATGACCACCAATGCCGGCGCGTCGGAAATGAGCCGTCCCTCGATCGGGTTCAGCCACCAGGATCATTCCACCGACGGCATGGAAGCGATCAAGAAGCTGTTTACCCCGGAATTCCGTAATCGTCTCGACGCCATTATACAGTTCAAGGCGCTGGACCCGGCCATCATGACGCGCGTGGTCGACAAGTTCATCTACGAGCTGGAGGCCCAGTTACAGACCAAGGGCGTGGCGCTGGACGTGGAGGATTCCGCGCGCGAATGGCTGGCGGAGCACGGCTTCGATCCGAAGATGGGTGCCCGGCCGATGGCGCGGGTGATCCAGGAACACATCAAGAAGCCGCTGGCGGAAGAGTTGCTGTTCGGGCGCCTGGCGAACGGCGGCGACCTGGTCATCCGGGCCCGGGATGGCAAGCTGGTGTACGAAATCAGGGAAGAGGAAGAGGTGCTCTAGCAGGCAGCCGCTGCCGGCTGCCGGGCTGTATCAACGTGCACGGTAGGTGATGCGGCCCTTGCTCAGGTCATAGGGGGTCAACTGCACCGTCACCTTGTCGCCGGTGAGGATGCGTATGTAGTGTTTGCGCATTTTCCCGGAGATATGTGCGGTAACCACGTGTCCATTTTCCAGTTCGACCCGGAACATGGTGTTGGGCAGGGTGTCGATGACCGTGCCTTCCATTTCAATGTGATCTTCTTTTGCCACGCTTCCTCTCTCGTACGTTGATCAAATTCAGCCGCGGAGTATAACCGATCGTACGCGCGTATGAGTACAAAAAGCGCGGGTCGGGCGGAAAAACGAAAAAAGTACCCGTTTCCGGGGCCGCGGTCAGGATTTTCCGGGGGGGATATTCCCGATCGATTGCCAGCGTCCCTCGTAGTAGGCCTGCATGGGGCGGAAGCGGCTCTTGTACTGCATCTTCCGGCTGCCGGGAATCCAGAACCCCAGGTACAGCCATTGGTAACCCGTTTCCTGCGCCAGTTCGATCTGGCGCAGCACGGCATAGGTGCCCAGGCTCCTGCGCGCGGCTTCCGGTTCGAAGAAGGTGTATACCGCGGAGAGAGCGTGTTGCATGCGGTCGGTCACCGCCAGCGCCAGCGGCGTGCCGTCCAGGCTGAATTCCAGGAACAGGGTGTCGCACCAGTCGCTGCTGAGAAACTGCAGGTAGTCGTCCGGGGCCGGGTCGTCCATGCCGCCGTCCGGGTGGCGGCTGGCCAGGTAGCGCCGGTACAGGTCAAAGTGCGCTTCCCGGAATGCCGGCGCCAGCACCGCGCACTCCAGGTCCCGGTTGCGGTTCCAGATTTTCTGCTGGTTGCGACTGCGTTTGAAACGGTGCACGGGGATGCGAACCGGGATGCATTCGGAACAGCCGGGGCAGGCGGGTACATACAGGTCGTTGCCGCTGCGTCTGAAGCCGAAACCCGCCAGCTGGTCATAGATGGCTGTGGAGAGCCTGGCGTCCGGGTCCGCGAAGACCGAGATCGCGTCACGGCCCTGCAGGTAGGAACAGGGTCGTGGCGCAGTGGCGAAAAAGCGCAGGGTGGTTCCGCCAGGGGCGGTATCATTTCTGTTCATGGATGATCAGTCTGCCAGGCGGCAGCGCTTTCCCCCGCGTCAAAGCACCAGCGTTGCGGTGAGTCACCGGCCTCGCACAGGCTGTCCAGGTGCCGGATGAAGTCCGCGCGTGCAATTTCCTCCGCTCCCAGGCTGGCCAGGTGGTCCGAGTATACCTGGCAATCGATCAGCCCGAATCCCTGTGCCCGCAGGTGGCGCACCAGCCAGGCAAAGGCTACCTTGGAGGCATCCGTCACCTGGCTGAACATGGACTCACCGAAAAACACCCGGCCGATGGCAATACCGTACAGGCCGCCGGCCAGTTTCCCGTCCCGCCAGCATTCCACCGAGTGGGCATGCCCCAGTATATGCAGCTCCCGGTAGGCGGTGGCCATGGCCGGCGTAATCCAGGTGCCCGTGCTGTCGCGGCGGGGCGCTGCGCAGGCGGCAATCACACGCTCGAATGCCTGGTCCATGGTGACCTCGAAGCGCGCACTGCGTAAGGTTTTGCGCAGGCTGCGGGAGATCCTGAGGTGGGCGGGAAACAGTACGGTGCGAGGGTCCGGTGACCACCAGAGGATCGGTTGCCGGTCGCTGTACCAGGGGAAAATGCCGCGCCGGTATGCGCTCAGGATGCGTCTGGGGTTGAGGTCACCGCCCACCGCCAGCAGGCCGTCCGGCTCCCGCAGGGCGAGGTGGACGTCCGGGAAACTCAGGTCCGGGTCCCCGGGATCAATCCAGAACGGGCTCTGCAGGCTCATGCTACCCGGCTCTGCCGGAAGGGGGAGCGCGCGGACAGTTCCGCCATGTAGTCGTGCATGGCTTCGGTTTCCTGGACCAGGAAGCGGGCAATGACGTTGCGGAAGCCCTCGTGCGCGATCCAGTGTGCCGACCAGGTCGGTTCCGGCAGGAAGCCGCGGCTGATCTTGTGTTCGCCCTGGGCGCCGGGCTCGAAGCGCCGGAGTCCGTGCGCGATGCAGTAATCAATGCCCTGGTAGTAACAGGTTTCGAAATGCAGGGAGTGGTAGTCCTCATAACAGCCCCAGTGACGCCCGTACAGGGTGTCATCGCTGCGCAGGCAGATGGCGCCTGCCACCCTGCGCTGCTGCTTGCGGGCCATGATAAAAACCAGCTGCCCGCCCATGGTGGCGGCAATTTCGCGGAAAAACCCGAGTGACAGGGTGGGGTGTCCCCACTTGCTCTCGAAGGTGGTGCGGTAGAAATCGTGCATGATCGCGATTTCCGTATCGCTGGCCTCGTTGCCGTGCACGACATCGAACGTGATACCGGCTTCCTGAACATAGCGCCGTTCGCGGCGTATTTTCTTGCGTTTGCGGGAGTTGAATACCGACAGGTAATCCTCGAAATCCCGGTAGCCTTCATTGCTCCAGTGGAACTGGCAGCCGAGGCGCAGCAGCAGGCCGGCCTGCTGCAGCCGCCGGGTATCCTGCGGGTCGGTGAACAGCCAGTGCAGGGAGGACAGGTTTTCGCTGCGGGACCACTCCTGTGCCAGTCGGACCAGCTGCGCGGCGACTGCTTCCCGGTCCGGTGTGTCCGCGGTAAGGATCCGCGCTCCGGTGGCCGGTGTATACGGCACTGCGACGACGGACTTCGGGTAGTAGGGCAGCCCCGCGCGCTGCCAGGCATCCGCCCAGGCATGATCGAAGACGAATTCACCGTAGGAGTTGTCTTTCAGGTACATCGGTACCGCACCGACCAGTCGCCGCTCCCGGTCAAAGGCCGCCAGGTGTCTGGGCAGCCAGCCGTACTGTTCGCCGGTGCAGCCGTTATGCTCCAGTGCGGCCAGGAATTCGTAGCGCAGGAACGGGTTGCGGGTGCCGGCAACGGCATTCCACTGGTCTGCCTGCAGCGTATCGATGGAGGTAAGGATTTCGAGCTTCACCCGGATATTGTAACCGCCAGCGGGGCCGGTGAAACGTAAATCAAAGATTCTTTCGAAAAATCAGGGTGTTTTGATTTACAATGCACGGAGATGGAAGATTCGGAACTGAAACTGCAGGTTGGCGAGACCATCCAGCTGCAGCCGCGCGACGGGGAAGACAGTCGGCGCCTGCACGGCAAGATCATCGGTTACCTGCCGGGGGCCAGCCTGCTGGTGACCACGCCGCGCAGCCGCGACAAGGTGATGATCATCCGCGAAGGCCAGCCCTTCGTGGTGCGCATGATGATGGGTAACCGCATCGTGGGATTTACCAGTACGGTGCTGCGCAGCTGCGCGCGTCCCTATCCCTACCTGCACCTGTCGTTTCCGGAAGAGATGGAGCAGATCGTGGTGCGCAAGGCGCAGCGCGTGCCGGTCAAACTGTTCGCGTCCCTGAAAAATGAAAACCCGGATTTCCAGTCGGAAAAGCCACATTCCGCAACCGTCGTTGATATCAGTACCACGGGTGCCATGCTGGTGGCTGATGAACAGCTGGGAGAGGTGGACGACAAGGTGGTGCTGACCAGCGTGCTGAAATTCGCGGGCGCGGAAAAGATGCTGTCCATCCCGGCGTTTCTGCGTAACGTACACGCCGATCATACGCCGGGCGCCATGCAGGAAGTGAATTACTACCACGGGCTGGAGTTTGCGATCGAGGACCAGCAGGACGTGTTAACGCTGCATGGCTTTGTCTACGAAAACATTGTGAAGTCGCAGTCGGAGTAGGCGGGTAGCGACACGATGGCCGGGGCTCGCTTTCGCGGTCAGGGGACTGCTCCTGCAGGTCAGGCCGGGCTGTTTTCCTGTGCCAGGGCATCCAGGTAGCGTTCGGCGTCCAGCGCGGCCATGCAGCCGGATCCGGCCGAGGTGACGGCCTGCCGGTAGACGTGATCGGCGACATCGCCGGCGGCATATACGCCGGGAATGCTGCACGCCGTGGCGTCGCCGTCGACTCCGCTCCGCACATGGATATAGCCGCTCTTGTGCATTTTCAGCTGCCCCTCGAACAGGTCGGTATTGGGTTTGTGGCCGATGGCGATGAAGATGCCGTCGAGCTGGATGTCTTTGCTTGAACCGTCTTTTACATTCTTGATGCGCATGCCGGTTACGCCGCTGTCGTCGCCCAGCACCTCATCCAGCACATGGTCCCATGCGATGGTGACCTTGCCTTCTTTTTCGCGTTCGAACAACCGGTCCTGCAGGATTTTCTCGGCACGCAGCGCATCGCGCCGGTGCACCAGGGTGACGTGCGAGGTGATGTTGGCAAGGTACAGGGCTTCCTCGACCGCGGTGTTGCCGCCGCCGATGACAGCGACCGGCTTTTCCCGGTAGAAGAAACCGTCACAGGTCGCGCAGGCGGAAACGCCGCGGCCCTTGAAGGCCTCTTCGGAGGGCAGACCGAGGTACTGCGCGGAGGCGCCGGTGGCAATGATCAGGGCATCGCAGGTATAGGCACCGCTGTCACCATGCAGCCACATCGGGCGCTGCTTGAGATCCACTTTATTGATATGGTCGAAAATGATCTCGGTCTGGAAGCGTTCCGCGTGCTGGCGCATGTCTTCCATGAGGGCGGGGCCCTGCAGGCCTTCGGCACCGGCCGGCCAGTTTTCCACGTCGGTGGTGGTGGTGAGCTGGCCGCCCTGTTCCAGTCCGGTGACCAGCACCGGATCCAGGTTGGCGCGCGCGGCGTAGATGGCCGCGGTGTAACCGGCCGGGCCTGAACCCAGGATCAACAGGCGGCAGTGTCGGGTATCGCTCATGTATAATCACTCCATACAAAATCTGTGGCGGTCTCGCCGGGCACTGGCAGGGAGGCTGTGAATGGCGCCCGCGTAACTGGCGGGCTATGGTACGGAATGTCCCGGGACGGGTAAAGGAGTTGCAATGCGCATCGGTGTGCCGCGAGAAATCAAACCGCTGGAAGGCCGTACGGGCCTGATTCCCGCGGCCTGTTCGGAGCTGGTGGCGGCCGGTCACCCGGTTTTTGTCGAAGCCGGCGCCGGGCTGGAGTCCGGTTACGCCGATGCGGCCTACCGGGCCGCCGGCGCGGAAATCCTGACGGATGCCGCAGACCTGTATGCGCGCGCCGAACTGATCGTCAAGGTCAAGGAACCGGTCGAGGGCGACCTGCGCTACCTGCGTGCCGAACATATCCTGTTCAGTTACCTGCACCTGGCGGCCAACCTGCCGTTGATGCAGGCGCTGTGCGATATCGGTCTTACCGCGGTGGCTTTCGAAACCGTTCAGGATGCCGGCGGCTTGCCGCTGCTGGCGCCGATGAGTGACGTGGCCGGTCAACTCGCCATACAACTGGGGACACACCTGCTGCACCGGCCGCAGGGTGGCAAGGGCCTGTTACTGGGCGGATTACCGGGCGCGGCCAGGGGGCGCGTGACCGTGATTGGTGCCGGGGTGGCAGGGGGTGCCGCTACACGGGTTGCGGCTGCGCTGGGTGCCGAGGTTACCGTGTTTGATCGCAAGCGCGACCGGCTGGAGGCCATGCGTGCGCTGGGTGATAACGTCACCGCGCTGTACCCCTACCCGGACAGCATTACCCCGGCAGTGGTCGAGGCCGACCTGGTAGTGGGCGCAGTACTGATTCCCGGTGCGCGGGCACCGCACGTGGTGACGGCTGCGCACGTCCGGGACATGCAGGCCGGCAGTGTGGTGGTCGATATCTCCGTGGACCAGGGCGGCTGTATCGAGACCACGCGCCCCACCGATTACCGCGCACCGACCTATGTCGTCGATGAAGTGGTGCACCTGGCGGTTACCAATATGCCGGGTGCGGTGCCGCGTTCCGCGTCGCAGGCATTGTCTGCAGCGCTGACCCCATACCTGCTAGACTTGGCGAACGGCGGGCTGGAGCGGAATCCCGGGCTTCAGCATGGACTGAACGTCGCATCCGGCAAGGTGCGTCATCCCGCCTTGCTATCGCTCATTGAATCGAAGTAAAATACCCTAACTTTTAGTATCTTAAAACAACTATCTACTGAAATTTCTCATCTTGGCACAAGCGCGTCGCAAAAAGGCAAGGACGGAAGCCCCGGCTATCCACCCGCACGTCAGCAAAGGGCTGCGGGAAGGGATGCTGTTTATCCTCTCCGCGCTGGCGGTCTACCTGCTGTTGTCCCTGATGAGCTACCACCCGTCGGACCCCGGCTGGTCGTACCACGGGCCCGCGCAGTCGATCCGTAATTTCGGCGGCCTGGTCGGGGCCTGGTTTGCGGATGTATTTCTCTACCTGTTCGGTTACCTGGCTTACCTGTTTCCCCTCATGGTCGGTTTCAGTGGCTGGCTGGTGTTCCGCGGCCGCAGTTCCGGTGGCGGCATTGATGTCAATGTGCTGTCGATTCGCTGGGCGGGGTTTCTGCTGACCGTGGCTTCGGGCTGCGGACTGGCGACCCTGCATTTCGTGATCGCACCGGGCACGCTGCCGCTGGATGCCGGTGGCGTGGTCGGCAAGCTGGTCGGTGACAACCTGGCCGGCCTGTTCAACCTGCTGGGTGCCACGCTGTTCCTGCTGGCCCTGTTCCTGACCGGTGTGACCCTGTTTACCGGTCTGTCCTGGCTGCAGGTAATGGATACCACCGGCAGGCTGACGCTGCAGGCACTGGCCTGGCTGAACCAGCGCATGCAGTCCGGGCGGGTTCGCTTTGCCGCCTTCCGCGCCCGGCGGAAGCGCGAAGAGGCTGTCGCCGCGAAACAGGAAAAACACCGGATTCACAAACGCAAGCCGCCGCGTATCGAGCCGGTGGTCAAGCAGGTCGAGACCAGCGAACGGGTCGAGCGCGAACGCCAGGTGCAGATGTTCGATGCGCCGCCCAATACCGAACTGCCGCCGCTGTCATTGCTGGACGCAGCCTACGCCCATCAGGAAGGTTATTCGGAAGAGGCGCTCGAAGCGCTGTCGCGACTGGTCGAGATGAAGCTGCTGGACTTCGGTATCGAGGTCGAGGTGGTCGCGGTACAGCCGGGACCGGTGATCACGCGTTTTGAACTGCACCCCGGTCCTGGCGTCAAGGTGAACCAGATCAGTAACCTCGCCAAGGACCTGGCGCGCGGATTGTCCGCCATCAGTGTGCGCGTGGTCGACCAGATCCCGGGCAAGTCAGTGGTGGGTCTGGAGATCCCCAACGAACACCGGGAAATTGTTGTGCTCAGCGAGATCCTCAAATCCCCGGAGTACGATGAGTCCGGGTCACCCCTGACGCTGGCGCTGGGCAAGGATATCGGCGGCCACCCAACCGTGGTGGACCTGGCGAAAATGCCGCACCTGCTGGTGGCGGGCACGACCGGTTCGGGCAAGTCCGTGGCGGTGAATGCGATGGTGCTGAGTCTCCTGTACAAGACGCTGCCCGGCGATGTGCGCATGATCATGATCGATCCCAAGATGCTGGAACTGTCGGTCTACGAAGGTATTCCACACTTGCTTACGCCGGTAGTGACCGACATGAAGGAAGCGGCCAACGCGCTGCGCTGGTGCGTCGGCGAGATGGAGCGACGTTACAAACTGATGTCGGCGCTGGGTGTGCGTAACCTGGCAGGTTACAACCGCAAGGTGCGCGAGGCGATCGACAAGGGCGAACCCATACCGGACCCGATGTTCAACCCGGAAGAGGTACTGGAAGAAAACCCGGAAGTGCCCACGCTGCAGCCCCTGCCCATGATCGTCATTATCATCGACGAGCTGGCCGACATGATGATGGTGGTCGGCAAGAAGGTCGAGGAACTGATTGCGCGCCTGGCGCAGAAAGCGCGCGCCGCGGGCGTGCACCTGATCCTGGCGACCCAGCGTCCGTCGGTCGATGTGCTTACCGGTCTGATCAAGGCCAATATCCCGACGCGTATCGCCTTCCAGGTGTCTTCCAAGATCGATTCCAGGACCATCCTCGACCAGGCCGGTGCGGAACAGCTGCTGGGGCACGGTGACATGCTGTACCTGCCGCCGGGTACCGGGATCCCGGTGCGGGTACACGGCGCCTTCGTGGACGACGCCGAGGTGCACCGGGTGGTCGCGCATCTCAAGGGACGCGGCGAGCCTGATTACATTGAGGATGTACTGCAGACCACCACGGACTTCCTGCCCGGCAGCGGCGGGCAGTCGGGCGGCGATGATGCCGAGGGTGATGCGCTGTACGATGACGCGGTGCGCATCGTCACCGAGACCCGCCGGGCTTCCATATCCGGCGTGCAGCGACGCCTGAAAATCGGCTACAACCGCGCGGCGCGCATGATCGAACAGATGGAGTCGGCCGGTATTGTCGGACCACAGCAGTCCAACGGGAACCGGGAAGTACTGGCGCCCCCGCCGCCGGAGCTGTGAGAACGATGTACCGGCCATTCAGCAAATACCCGTTCCTCCCGGTGTGTATGGCAGTCCTGTTGCTGGCGGGCGCAGGCCGGGCAGCTGCCGCTGACAGGCTGGAAGCGTACTTCGCAGACCTGCAGACCTTCCAGGCGGATTTCGAACAGAGCGTTGTCGACAGCAACGGTGAGCAGGTGCAACACTCCAGGGGCAAGGTGTGGATCCAGAAACCGGGCCGTTTCCGCTGGGATTACCGGACCCCGTACCGGCAGCTGATCGTCGCGGACGGCAAACGGCTGTGGACCTGGGACGAAGACCTCGAGCAGGCCACGGTGAAACCGGTCGATGAGGCACTCAGCAGTACGCCGGCGATGTTGCTGAGCGGACTGCGACCACTGGCGGAGGTCGTGCAATGGCGTGAACTGGAGCGTAACGACGGTCGCCGCTGGTACAGCCTGAGTCCGCGCCAGAGCGATTCGGCGGTGGAGCAGGTGCGGCTGGCGTTTGCCGCGGACCAGTTGTCGGTGATCGAAGTCAGTGACAGTTTCGGTAACCAGACGCGCATCGTGTTCTCCGCGGTGCAACGCAACCGCAAGCTGGATCCCGCCCTGTTCCGGCTGCAACTCCCCGCCGGTACGGACATCATCGGCGACACCCCATGAGCCGCACCGCTGCGGCGCAGCGTTTCCGGCCACTGGCCGATCGCATGCGGCCGCGCACACTCGACGAGTTTGTCGGCCAGGCACACCTGCTGGGGCCCGCCAAACCGCTGCGCCAGGCCGTGGAGACCGGCCAGTTGCATTCCATGGTGTTCTGGGGGCCGCCGGGCAGCGGCAAGACCACGCTGGCGCATTTGCTGGCCGAGCGTTCCGGCGCCGGGTTCGTGGCCCTGTCCGCGGTGCTGGCCGGGGTAAAAGACGTTCGCAAGGCTGTGGAAACTGCACAACAGCGGCAGCAGGTCGAGGGCCGGCAGACCCTGCTGTTCGTCGACGAGGTGCACCGTTTCAACAAGGCCCAGCAGGACGCCTTCCTGCCCTACGTGGAGGATGGCACACTGCTGTTCGTGGGCGCTACTACCGAGAACCCTTCCTTTGAACTCAACAATGCGCTGCTGTCGCGGGCGCGCACCTATGTGCTGAAGCGCCTCGATGAAGACAGCCTGATCAGGGTGCTGGAGCAGGCGTTGCAGGACAGCGAGCGCGGGCTGGCGGCATTCGCTACCAGCATCGACCGGGCCGGGTTGCAGCAGTTTGCGCAGGCCGCAGACGGGGATGCACGCCGGGCGCTGACCCTGCTGGAGATCGCCACCGACCTGGTGGGCGAGGGCGAACCGATCGATGAAGCGATCATTGCCGAGGTGATCAGCGGTGGCGTGCGCCGTTTCGACAAGGGTGGTGAAGCCTTTTATGACCAGATATCCGCGCTGCACAAAGCGGTACGCGGTTCGGCCCCGGATGCGGCGCTGTACTGGCTGGTGCGCATGCTGGATGGTGGTTGCGACCCGCTGTATGTTGCCCGTCGCGTGGTGCGCATGGCCTCCGAAGATATCGGCAACGCCGATCCCCGTGCGCTGACCCTGGCGCTGAATGCCTGGGATACCCAGGAGCGGCTGGGCAGTCCGGAAGGGGAGCTGGCACTTGCACAGGCGGTGATCTACCTGGCCTGCGCGCCCAAGAGTAACGCGGTGTACATGGCTTACAAGGCGGCGGTGAAGGATGTCCGGTCGCGGGGTTCGGAGGAAGTGCCGGTGCACCTGAGAAACGCACCGACCCGGCTGATGAAAGAACTGGGTTACGGCAAGGCCTACCGCTACGCGCACGACGAACCCGAGGCCTATGCGGCAGGAGAAAGCTATTTCCCGGAAAGCATGCAGGGCACAAGCTACTACCGGCCGGTGGAGCGCGGTCTGGAAATCCGGATCCGGGAAAAGCTGGCGCACCTGCGCGCACTGGATAAACAGGCAGCGGGCCACGACAAATGAATGCGCGCCCCGCGGGCTTCCGGTACCATTAGCGTCCGATGAACCAGGTCCTGGCCATAGCCGGTGGTGGTGCCGCCGGTGCGCTGTTGCGCTACTGGGTGTCCAGCGGTGTGTACCTGCTGGCGGGGCGTGCTTTTCCCTACGGCACGCTGGTGGTTAACGTATTCGGCAGCCTGTTGATGGGCTTCCTGTATATCTGGCTGCTGGAACGTGTTCCCGCGGGCGCGGCCATGCGGGCATTTGTGCTGGTGGGTTTGCTGGGAGCCTTCACTACCTTTTCCACCTTCTCGATAGAGACACTGAATCTGATAGAGGCGGGGCAAATGGGCAGGGCCGTACTGAATGTGTTGCTCAGCATGGTCCTGTGCATCGGCGCAGCCACCCTGGGCGTTATGCTTGCGAGGCAATTATGAACTGGGAAACGGTTACCTTTGTACGTGTCTACCTGACCGAAGCCGACCGGACGCTGGAGCCCTTGCTGAAGCGGCTGCACGACCAGGAGAAAGTGCGCGGTGTATCGGTGTTTCGCGCCATGAGCGGTTTTGGCGGCAGCGGCGTGGTACACACTGCAACGCTGGTCGACCTGTCGCTGGACCTGCCGGTGACGGTCGAATTTTTCGACCTGCCAGAAAAGGTGGACGCTATCCTGGAGCACGTCTCCGACCTGGTGGATGCCGGCCACATCGTGCGCTGGCAGGCGGAAATGAACAGTTAGGAAGCCGCTGAAGAATTCCTTTAGCGTCATTCCGGCCTTCGCCGGAATGACGATATGCAAGAACCTGAACAGAAGACAACCATGCTGGATCCAAAACTTATTCGTAATCAGCTCACCGATACCGCGGCACAATTGCAGCGGCGAGGCTTTATTCTCGACGTCGCAAGGATCGAACAACTGGAGACGCAGCGCAAGGAACTCCAGGTGCGCACGGAGCAGTTGCAGGCAGAGCGCAACCGTCAATCAAAGTCGATCGGCAAGGCCAAGGCCGCCGGTGAGGATATCCAGCCCCTGCTCGACCAGGTTGCAGGCCTGGGCGAACAACTGGGCAGCGCCAGGCAGGAACTCGAAGCGGTACAGCATCAGCTCAACGATATCCTGATGGGTATTCCCAATATTCCCCATGCATCGGTCCCCACCGGAACAGACGAAACACAGAATGCAGAGCTGCGCCGCTGGGGCGAACCCGCTACTTTCGATTTCGCTATCAAGGACCACGTCGACCTGGGCGAAGGCCTTGGCGGCATGGATTTCCAGTCGGCGGCAAAACTGTCCGGTTCCCGTTTCGCGGTGCTGCGCGGGCCGCTCGCGCGCCTGCACCGTGCGCTGACCCAGTTCATGCTGGAGACGCATACCCGGGAGCACGGCTACGAGGAATGTTACGTCCCCTACCTGGTCAATGCCGACAGCCTGCGTGGTACCGGCCAGTTACCCAAGTTCGAGGAAGACCTGTTCGCTACCTGCGGCGAGGATCCGCTGTACCTGATCCCCACTGCCGAGGTGCCGCTGACCAACCTGGTGCGCGATGTCATCCTGGATGCGGAGCAACTGCCGTTGCGGCTGACCGCGCATACGCCCTGTTTCCGTTCCGAGGCCGGCTCCTATGGCAAGGACACCCGTGGCCTGATCCGCCAGCACCAGTTTGAAAAAGTGGAAATGGTGCAGATCGTGGCGGCGCAGCACGGCGAGCAGGCGCTGGAAGAACTGACCGGCCACGCGGAAACCATACTGCAACGCCTGGAGCTGCCGTACCGCGTGGTGACTCTGTGCAGTGGGGATCTCGGCTTTTCCGCCACCAGAACCTACGACCTGGAAGTCTGGCTGCCCGGCCAGCAGGCCTACCGGGAAATATCATCCTGCAGTCATTTCGGGGACTTCCAGGCCCGGCGCATGCAGGCCCGTTACCGCAACCCGGACACCGGCAAGCCGGAACTGGTGCACACCGTCAATGGTTCCGGCCTGGCAGTCGGGCGCACGCTGGTTGCGGTGATGGAAAACTGCCAGCAGGCGGATGGTTCTATCCGGGTGCCGAAGGTGCTGCAACCGTTTCTTGGCGGGCAGGAATTGGTCAGCCCATAGTTGGCAGTGCAGCAACTACAGGCTGCAGTCTTTCCCGGCTTCACCCGCAGGAGCGGTCCCCTGACCGCGAAACCTGCCATACAACTATTGCGCTGAAGACCGGCACCCGCGAACACCTTGTTCCTCGCAATGCGAATCGATCAGGGTTTCCTTATCCTGACCTGTATTTGCGGCAACGCGTTTGAAAACACCCTGAAGATGCAGGAGTATTGCAGCGTACCCGGCTTCCGCAACGGGCGGGTTTACGAAGAAGCTCTGGGTAGCATCACTTCGTGAACGGTGGGCTGGACATGTAAAACACAGGGATCAAAGTCCTGCTGCAGATTCTCCTGATCGGGCTGAGCCTGCTGGTTCTGAACAGCCGTGCCGGTGTCACGATCACGTTCGTTCACAACGACGCGCCGGGCAATCCGGTGGCCGGCACCGACGAGCAGGGCAATGTGAAGTGGCGGGCGCATTACCGGCCGTATGGCGAGGAGCGGTTGGGCGAGCGGCAGTTGTTTGGTGTCAGAGCCGGGTGATACCGGTTCCATGTCCGGGGTGCCCGACCTGGCTCAAAACGTACCTGCCGCTTATGTTTCAGTCACGTGGTTGGCGGGTTAACGGGACAGCAGTGATTTGGCAAGTATCGTAACGGGCAGGAGGTTTGTTGATGAGGTAGATGGACTGGTTTCACGCGATCAACTTGTCTCATTGCCTGATGCTTGTAAGTCAGGCTTTGATCGTCTGCATGAGAAATTGGCTCTGTGTGTGGGATGAGAAAACATATCTTGAATCTCCAGGTGTTTACATTAATGGGTCCGAAATGAAGAAGTCTGTAGAAAGGTTTATCTCAATCTGGGCAGAGCTGTTGGCTCGGCATATGTAACAAGCGCGAATCAAAGTTAAATTAATCATAATCTGAAACTTGGGGAAAAGTTATGTCACTGCACCAGGATAAGGGAATTATCACGGTTCTGCTTCTTCTCGCAACCGTTGTCGGCACCAATGCATTTGCAAATAATCTGAAGATACCGGATTTTTACAGTGAGCCGGGTCTGAACAAGGGGCGGGCTTACGAAAACGGTTTGGGCAATGAGGCGATTGACCCGTTCTCGGGCGGCCTGTTGCTTCAGTACCAGGATATGGTGCTGCCGGGTAACGGCGGTCTGGATATTGTCATTAACCGGACCTACCGGTCGCTGCAGGGGGCAGAACCGATTCTCGAACAACGCCAGGAGCGCCGGGTGACCGGCATCGGCTGGAGCATTCATTTTGGTCGTGTCTGGACCTCACCCAATACCGTGCTCTGCGATACGCTGGGTACGGTTGTAACCGGCCCCAACCTGCCGGCGTCCAACCGGAATCCAGTCTTCGAAGCCCCGGACGGTTCACGCAAAGTGCTGGTGACCGAGTTTTCCGGCACTACGCCGTATCACATGATCAGCAAGGACCAATGGATTGCCACCTGCCTTCCAGCGGCGGATAACCCCTGGTCGAACATCGACGGCCTGGTGGTCCAGTCGCCCGATGGCATGAAATATACTCTGGGTATCCGCGGGCGTACCGAGATCGGGGACCAGGCCAGTAACTTGCCGTTGCTGGTCAACAAAATCGAGGATCGTAACGGGAATTCGCTGGTCGTCAGCTACGATTCCACATCTTCTGCCTATGCGCTGATTGATCGTGTCCAGGCCTCGGATGGTCGCGAGGTGCGGTTTTTCTATAACAGGGGGGCGCTTCCCGAGGATGTGCGCCTGGACCGCATCACCGCCTATCCCGGCACTCCGGAGGAGAGAACCTGGCGGTATATCTATACCCCGGCCCAGTTTACCAGTACCGGTTTTACCTCGCCCTGGTACCTGCTGACCCGGGTCGAAAGCCCTGCCAGTGAAATCGTCTGGCGCTACAGCTACTACCCGGATGATCCAGACGGGCCGGATGCGGCGACCGGAAAGTATGATCCGGGCCGGTTTTCGCTGAAAACCGTTACCCTGCCGGAAGGGGCGGCAATTGACTATGAGTATGGCGGTGTTGCTTTTGACACACGGCCTGGTGCGCTGGGTGCGGACATCGTCACTACCGTTGTGAATCGCAAGATCCAGCGTGGCAGTACCATTGAAAACGGTACCTGGAATTACGAGTACCGCCCATACAGCGTCGCGCCCGGTGCACTGGATGCACTGATCAGCGAGATTTCTTTCCCGACACTGGATGAAACCCGTGTACGGGGGCCGCAATTTTGTACGACCTACAAGCACGTTGGTATTAAAAGTATTAATTTCAACGCCAATGACAATCTGGACGATGGTGTCTGGACGGTCGGCCTGCTGCTGGAACGGAAGCAGTACGCAGGCTCTGCCTGCAGCGGCACGGTGCTGGAAAAGGAAACCGTAAAATGGGGAAAACTGTTCATCTCGGAACAGAATGATTTCCGACCCAGTCGTTCCGCTATTGATGAGAATACCTATGCCCCGATTATGCTGGAAAAAACGCTGCAACGGGACGGTACGGATTATGTAACCACGTTTAGCAATTACGACGTCTACGGAAATCCCCGCAGTATTGCCGAACAGGGACAGGACGGAAAGACAACTACGTTTGTGTATCAGCCGAATACTGACAAATGGTTACTGAAGCTGGTGCAGGATGAAACCATTCAGGGCATCGGTAGTATTACGCGTACATTCGATGGTAATGGCAACACGCTGTCCGAGAACAAGTATGGTGTAACGACCAGGTTCACCTACGATGCTTCAGGGAATGTGGCCACCATTGTGGATGCGCGAGGATTCCTGAAACGCTTCAATGATTATTTCAGGGGTATACCACAGACTGAAATACAACCAGAGAATGTGACTATTAACCGCGTTGTCAATGAAGCCGGTACGATAAAATCAGAGACCAACGGGCGTGGCAAGACAACGCAGTATACTTACGACAGCCTGAACCGGATCACGTCCATTGCTCAGCCGCGCGGGGCCCTGGTCACGATTACACGACCGAGTGCAAATGAAACGATTCTGACGCGGGGTGGATTCAGAAAGCGGGAGATTCGTGACGGGTTTGGACGTGTAGTCACCTCGATCAGTGAGGATACGGTTGCCGGAGACAGTATTCAGCAGACCACCCGTTACGACAATATCGGCAACAAGGTATTCGAGTCCTACCCGAACAGCGCACAGGGAACCACCACCGCCTACGATGCACTGGGGAGAGTATTGACCCGGACACAACCGGGTGGTGTCACTACCCGGTTTTCCTATTTGAGTGGAAACCAGGTCCAGGCCACGGATCCACGCGGCAATATAACCCGGTTATTTTACCGTGCCTTCGGGGCTCCGGAGCAGCGCGCCCTGGTGCGCATGGAATCGCCTGAATCGGTCGTTACGAGCATTACCCGTAACAAGCTGGACCTTGTGACCGGTATCCAGCAGGGCAGCTTCCAACGCAGCTTTTCCTACGACAGTCGCTATTACCTGACCAGTGAAAATCACCCGGAAACCGGTGCCATACAGTACACACGCGATGCACTCGGAAACAAACTGACTGAAACGCATGGAGAAGGTGCGAATGCGCGGACAAACACGTTTATCTATGACGGGTTAAACCGGCTGAAAATAGTAAACTACCCTGGTGTTACACCGGATATATTTTACAATTATGATGCGAGCAGCAATCTGGTTTCTCTGCTAAGAGGTGATACCAACTGGACATACAGTTATGATGATAACGACAATCTGCTCTCGGAACAGCTGGATGTCGGCAGTGAACGGTTTGAGTTGAAGTACCAGTACGATGCGCTTGATGCCCTGACCAAGGTCACCTATCCAAGTGGTTTGTCCGTAGACTATGCGCCGAATCGCTATGGCTGGCCGACGCAGGCCAGCGGTTTCGTGGACACGGTAGACTATCATCCGAGTGGTCATATTCGGACCCTTCAGTATGCCAATGGTTCCCGGCAGGAGGTGCAGCTGAATAACCGTCTGCTGCCTTCATCCATTTCTGCAACCGGTATTATTGGTCTGGGTTACCTGTATGACCTGGCCGGTAATGTCAGCTCTATCACCGACAGCATCACACCGAGCAACGATGTCACGATGACGTATGACGGTGTTAACCGGCTGGCATCGGCAAATGGCGCCTGGGGCAATGGCAGCTTTTCCTACGATAGTGTCGGTAATCTGTCCGCCAAAACGATTGGTGGGCAAACCCAAAGTTACAGCTATAACGCGACAAGCAACCTCCTTGAGACTGTAACAGGCAGTCTTTCCGCACAATTTTCCTATGATGTGTTCGGTAACGTTATTGCGGACGGAAGCCGCAGCTATATCTATGATGACTCCTCTGACCTGACGCGGGTGGTGGCAGGTAATATCTTTCGCTATGACGGGAACAAACGACGTACGGTCGAGGCAACATCGGACACGACTATCTATACGCTGTACAGCCAGGCCGGGCAGTTAATGTACGAGTACGACACTTCCAATATCATCAAGAAAGAATATATTCGTCTCGGGGCCAATCTTGTTGCGATCCGGGAGGATATTTGCGATGCCACCTCTACCGATACCGATGGTGACGGTCTCCCGGATTGTGCAGAAACGGTCTTCGGCCTTGATCCGAACGATGCGGCGGATGGGGCGGCAGACCCGGACGGGGACGGGCTGACCAATGCCCAGGAGTTCCTGTACAGAACGAATCGCCTGAACGCGGATACCGACCTGGATGGTATGCCTGACGGCTACGAAGTCAATAACGGGCTGGATCCTCGTGCTAATGACGCAGCGGCGGATGCTGACCTTGACGGTTTCTCTAATATTGAGGAGTTCCTGGGTGATTCCGATCCGCAGGACGCGAGTTCCGTACCAAGCGGCTCGATAAGCTGGAGCGTCAGTGTAAGCGGCTTAGCCGGTTACCCTGCAGTGGGTGACGACGGGCGTGTGTACATCGTATCCTCAGATGCCGGCACGGCAACGTTGTACGCGTTTTCCGGGCAAGGGGAGACGCTCTGGTCAAATACTCTGCCTGGTGTTTGCGAATCGGTTGCCGGTACTAACGGTGGCGGAGGCGAGGGCAGGGCGGTGCCCGGTCGTAACAATGGTTTGATCGCAGGGCAGGTGGCTGTCAGACAGGATGGCATTGTAATAGCGTCCTGTGATGGCTCCGGTACCTATGCCTATGATGCTTCCGGATCCTTGCTCTGGAGTTATTCGGCCGGCGGATTCCTGGCCGTGACCGGAGATCGGGTGTATATTTCGCCTTCCGTGTCAACCACCACTGCGGAAATCCATGCCCTGGATGCCCGGGGTGATTTGCTATGGGTATATTCCACGCTCGCAAGCGCTTTCGGTGAATCAATCGTTGCCGGCATCGATGGTAACGTGTATGCGACTACCACCTGTACGGGAACAGCGACTGTCAGTTGTGTGGAAGATCCGACGCAGGGCCAGGCGGTCTATGCCATCAATACCGATGGTGGTTTGAAATGGGTTTACCGTGCTATCGGTAACGTTACGGGAAGGCCGGCGATTGGCGTAGATGGCAGTCTGTATCTTGCGGTTTACTCGTTGAGCAGCGGCGAAGAGGGGATAACGGTACTCAACCCGGATGGCAGTTTACAACGCCGGGCGAAAGCGGGACTATCCGTGGGGGGCGAGGTGAACCCTCCCACCAGCCCGGTTATAGACGCCAGGGGCAATGTTTACTCGTCTACACTGCGGATTTTCTCCTATCCTCCGGATTTTCCGGGAAGCCCGAACGGAGAGTGGTTCAACAACCCCGGCCTGCTGAATACCAATCAGTACACGGCGCTGCTCTCTGACAACGGTCAGATCTATCAGGGGCTGTCCGAAGGAGGCGACAACTTTATTTACTCATTCTCTGCTGACCGGACACAACGATGGGCTACATCGTATGTTAATGGTGATCAGATCAGCGATGTCACGATGCTTCCTGATGGCACCCTGCTGACGGTGGCAACACAGCCCGGAATCAGTACGCTGTACGCCCTTAACAATAACGATAAGGTCGCTCCGAGCGGCGCCATATGGGCCAGTCGCGGAGCTAACCTGCGGCAGACGCGGTCCGTGGAAGGTTGTGCCGGTATCGATCAGGACGGTGATGGCATCACGGATTGTTACGAACGCTGGATCAGCAGTGATCCGACCGACCCGCTGGATGCCGGCCTGGATTTCGACAACGACGGGTTAAGCAACCTCGAGGAATTCCTGTCGCAAACTCACCCCTATAACTTCGATACCGACGGGGATACCATGCCGGACGGCTATGAAGTGACTCGCGGTCTTGATCCCCGTTCCAACAGCAGTGCTCGTGACAGTGACGGGGACGGTGCAGTCGATGCGATTGAATATCGGCTGGGTACCGAACCGCTGGATGCGTCCTCTGTCCCGATCCCTGGAGAGCAACTCTGGTCGCTGGCGGTGGACGGGCCGGTCGAGGGCGCACCGGTTCACCACACCGATCATCACCCGGTTTTTGCGGGTGTTGGTGAAGTGGCCTATCTGGGAGAGGTAAAATGGCGTTTCGTTCTTGGAGGGATTGTCCCGGTGACGCCGGTTATGACAGCGTTTGACCGGATTATCAGTCCGCCTCGCAGTGGCGGTTCCATTCATTCGCTCAGCCTGAGTGGCCGATTTATCTCGACACAAACCTATGGTACGCAACTGGCGCCCGGGTTCGCGCAGGATTCGACCGGTGCGCTGTATTTCGGGTCTGCACCGAACACCTTTTACAAGGTGAATTCCTCCATCAGTCTACAGTGGAGCGTGGAACTTGCGGCAGATGTGACCACTGCGCCCGTCATCAATGCCAACGACCTCGTCATATTTGGCACAGCCGACGGTGTTGTGCATGCGCTCGATACAGCGGGTAACGAAGTATGGACCTTTGCGACCTCCGGCACGCTGCGTGGCACGCCGGCCATTGGCGCCGACGGCACTCTGTACATCGGCTCATCGGATAGCCGGCTTTATGCGCTGGCGTCGGGTACGGGTGCGCTGGTGTGGTCGTTTACCGCAGGTGCTCCTGTGACAACAGCCCCCGTTATCGGTGCCGATGGAACGGTCTATGTCACGGCAGAAGACGGCTACGTGTACGCAGTCAACCCCGTCGGCACCATGCAGTGGTCGTATCAAACCGGCGCTGCAATTCGCTCCAATCCTGTGATCGGAGCAGGCGGCGGTCTCTATTTTGGATCGGATGACGGCTTTGTCTATGCGCTGAACCCCGATGGGACACTGAACTGGCGGGTAGCGGTCGGCGCCCCACTGGCCGCGGCATCCCCTTATATCGATGATAAGGGTGTCCTGTACATTGGCACGTCGGATAACCGTCTCCTCGGCCTGTACGCCGGCGTTCGCGGACTCGCCGCCACACCGTGGCCGACACTGGGTCACGATGTCCACCGTACCGGCAATGTCACTACCCGGCTGGTTCAACCCGATCAGCCGCCACTCCTGACGATCGTAACGCCATCCGCCACACAGATGTTCAACGAGGGCGATGCAGTACGCTTTACGGCAACGGCTACCGACGCAGAAGATGGAGACCTGGTCAATGCCGTGAGCTGGGAGTCTTCGCTGGATGGACCGCTGGGTAGCGGCAGTCCACTGAACGTATCTGCCCTGTCGGTGGGTAATCATGTAATAACCGCAACGGTGATCGATTCAGGCGGTAACCGCGTCAGCAACCGGGTATCGATCGACGTTCAGCAGGCGGCGGTGGTGGTCACGCTGGCCACCAGCCTGGCCAGTCCGCAGACGGAAGGGACGGCGGTGATCGTCAGCGCCTCGATGTCACCCGCGACGGTCAGCTACGAATATCGCTTCCGGGTAAAGGGCGATGCCACTGGAAATGTCTGGACGGTGCTGAGCGACTATGCTGCGCAGAGCAGTATAGTGTGGGAGACAGCCGGTTACCGTGGCCGGAA
>JALSRZ010000149.1 GCA_026984515.1 Thiohalobacter sp.
GAGGTCATGGAACAGGTGGCCGAATCGGAAGACCTCATCGGCTATGTGGATATGGACTCGGTGGATGAGCGCGTCAAGGTTATTTTGCAGATCCCGTAACCCGGCCCTTGCTGTGCCGGGAAAACCGATCAGCGACAGGTAGACAGAAAGCGTGCCGTCGGCCCGCGGCAGGGATTGGCAGCAAATTCCACCGGCTGCTTTTCTTCCGCTGACGGTTCAGCAGTTGCAGCGGGCGTAAGCGGGGCGACCGTATCTCCCCTGCCCAGTTGCTGCTTCGTTTCCAGCACAATGGCATCCCCGTCATCCTCATCGTATGCTGCGGGCGGATCGACCGGGATTCCGGAAAGCCGCGCTTTCGTCTCCTGCACAATGGCATCCCCGTCATCTTCGTCATAAGCGGGCGGTATGTTTCCCATGAACGTTGTGGCCGCAGAACCGGATGGCTGTGAAAGTGAGTTCGAGCGCGCCGCAGGCTGGACCGGCTGCCGGCGACTGCGCGTTTCCCCGGATTTTCCGGACACGGCCATTCGACTTCGTTCCAGCTCTGCCTTTCGACTTCGCTCCAGCTCCGCCTTTCGTTCCAGCTCCGCCTTTCGTTCCAGCTCCGCCTTTCGTTCCAGCTCCGCCTTTCGTTCCAGCTCTGCCTTTCGTTCCAGCTCTGCCTTTCGTTCCAGCTCTGCCTTTCGTTCCAGCTCTGCCTTTCGTTCCAGTTCCGCCTTTCGTTCCAGCTCCGCGGCCCGGTTCACCTTGCTGTCTGGTGGTGAAATCGCCAGTTCCCGTCCGCTGCCCGGCGCGCCGGTCTGGCCGCCACTCTGGAAATTGCCAATCAGCCAACCGGTGCCACCCGCCAGGCCAATGACCAGCAGCAATATCCACAGGGCGCTGCGTTCTCCCCTTGCGCGCTGTTTCAGTCGTTCCGCATGGACGGCCAGCTCCTGCAGTTCCGGTTCCGGTAGCTCAACAGCACTGCTTGCCGTATCACCGGGCGCAACCAATGCCTGGCTTACCTGGCCGACCATCGTCACCGGTACTGGTGCAGCCGGTTCTGCAAGCATGCCGGGCGCTGCAAGTGAACTGTCCAGCGATACATCAGCCTGCTGTGCAGTCGATGCGGTCTCTTCTGTCCGACGCGTTGCCTCGACCGCCTGCGGGATATCCTGCAGGTCACCCACCTGTTGCTCTGCACCAACCCGCTCCACCAGTTCTGTGGTGATCGACCGGCTTTGCGCCGTGAACCCGTAGACCAGGCTGAGGTCGCACAGGCGGTTGATCAGCCGCGGAACCCCGCCACTCAGGCGGAACACGGCCTCGCAGGCCCCGGCACTGAACAGCTCAGGCGCACCACCGGCGTGGATCAGGCGGTGCCGGATATAACGACCGGTCTCCTCCTGGTCAAGCGTCTCCAGGTGATGGCACAGCGCAACCTGTTGCGCAAACTGCGCCAGTTCAGGTTGCTGCAAGCGATCCCGTAACTGGTGCTGACCGACCAGGATGACCTGCAGAACCACATCCGGCCCCGAATTGATATTCGCCAGGTTGCGCAATTCTTCCAGCGCCTGTACAGACAGGTTCTGCGCTTCATCGATGATCAGCAGTGTATGCCGGTGCCGGGCATACTGCTGAAGGGCAAAGGCGGTAAAACGTTGGTGCAGCTGCTGCGCATCCGCGTCACCGCCCGGCAGGCCGTAAGCGGAAGCGATCCACTGCAGCAACTCACCAAAAGACGGGTGGGTATTGGAGACCAGCCCCACGCATACCGAGTCATCGAGACGATTCAGCAGTTCGCGAACCAGCGTGGTTTTGCCTGCACCGATTTCACCGCTGATGACACAGAAACCGGAACGATCCGCCACGGCGGTCTCCAGCAGGTCGAGCGCAGCCCGGTGCTTTTTATCCAGAAACAGAAAATCCGGATCAGGCAACAAGGTAAACGGATGTTCCCTGAAACCGTAGAAGCTGTCATACATTACGACTGATCCCCAATGATCAGGACTGCGGAATCCCGGCGCCGGCCGACCCGGAAACAGTCTGGATGCCCCTGTTCTTTTATTAGTTCTTTAACGGCCTGTGTTGCCAGGCTGCAACGCAAACCATAGCAGACTCCGGGTTATAAAGCAGCCGCCGGAGCGCGTTAACCGGGCTGGACCGAAGCAGCAGGCGTGTCGTCGCTACTGCCCGAGCCCAACAGGTCTTTCAGTCCTTTTTCCAGTGTTTTCAGCATGTCGGGAATTTCTATTTCCATGACCTGGTCGCTGATCCACTTGCTGTCGCGGGCACCCATAGTGGCGGTTACCGCTTCACCCAGATAGCGTTTCATGCGGTAGCCGGGTTTGCGGTCTGTAAAGGAAAACTCCGCGTAGTCCGCCATGCGGGCGTTCAGGGTTTCAATAAACGGCTGGCGAAAATCCTTGCTGCTACTGTCGGTATCGCGCCGGTTGTCGTGGTAGGTGTCCGCCGTTTTCAGCGCCAGTGCGACGATGAAACGCTGGCGTTCCTCCTCGCTCATGGTGTCGTGGACCAGGCGATCGGTTACGTGTATCAGAAAGGCGCAAAGCTCCTGTAGCACGTCCAGACGCTGCAGCTGGGTATCGGTCTGGAAGCCCTCGTTTTCCAGGTTGAGCAGTGCGTTGCCGGCAATACGCCATTCGATAAACGCGAGCGCCCCTGCCACTTCTTCCAGGGACCGTTCTTTTTTCCTGTTATTCCAACGACTTCGAATACGCACTTAAAGCACTCCGCTACCCGGCTGGCGCACCAGATTACAACATGCTAGCATCAAATTCCATACTGGTTTAGTCAGGTATTATATCCATGCCCGTCCCGCAAACCCGGCTGCCCGACACGCTGCAATCCTTCCGGGACCGTGTGCAGCACAACTGCCATATCTCGGATGCGCAGCACGCCAGTGATTTCACCATGTGCGTCTACCTGCTGAAAATGCGGGAGTATTTCCGCTGGGAGAAGGGCTACGACTTTACCGCCGTACTCCCGCACAAGGAGGTTGGTGACTGGCTCGCGGATCGCGAAAGCCTCTGGGAACAGTTGGGGGACCAGGAATTCTCCACCCTTGAGCTGCACGGCAGGGAGTACGACCCGTTCGATACCGAGGCCATCAACGAGGCCCTGCAACCCCACCAGCTACTGTACAGCGCGGGGTACGGCCAGAAGGCCAGACCCCACTTTTTTCTCGCGCAACTCGACAGGACCACCCGTTACAGCGATTACCGCATCCACGTATCGTCCTGCGAGTATGCGCGCGACCTGAGCGCTCCCCCCGCGATGTCCCTGAACGGGCAGATTTACATACGCAGGGAGTCCCTGCGTCGCATGCTGTGGGAGCGCTATGAGGAATGGCGCTGGAGCAAACCGGACAATGCCATGGGCCGCACCATTGCCTGCTACGACTTCGCCGCTCACCCGGACGATGCACTGGAACAGATGGCGGATATCGAGATCGACTCCCTGACCCTGCATGAAATCGGTGAAGTCCGGGCGGGCGAAATGCTGGGTGAGCGCTGGCACCGGATGATCGATGCCTTTCCGCGTTCACGCCTGGAGCTGATGGCCCGCGCAGTGCGCGATCATCTCGCCGATGCCCTGTGCACACTGCCCGACCTGGTCGAGCGCGCACACCCGCCGGCACTGCATTTTTACTTCGCCAACCTGTCCGGCATGCGCAAACAAATCTACCCGGCACTGTTGAACGCCTATGAACACTGGGTAGAATACGGTGATCCTGGGCGACTGGAGGCCCAGGTGGAATCCGGCCGGTCGCACTGGACACAGGTCGCAAGGGAACTGATCGATCTCCATGAAAGCCGGGTGACCACGGCCTGGCAGGAGATGGAAAACCTCATCGAACAGAAACAGCTATAGGCCGCACCCACATGCCGCAAAACAGGACCGTTACCCCGCTGCGCAGTATCGTGGAAGTCAGGCCGGACACCTTTATCTTTGAAAAACCGCACGCACTCAGTGCGGAAGTCTGCCGGCTGGCCATCGAACGCTTTGAGCAGCACGGCGACGAACAGTACGAAGGCCGCATCGGCCAGAACGTCGGCAAGGACCGTGGCATCAAGCGCACCACCGACCTGGTGGTAAGCGGTAAACCACACTGGAAAGACATTGACCGGGCATTGTTCCGTTCGCTGGGCCAGGCGATCCTCGAGTTTCGCGAAACCTATCCCTACTTCAAGGGACCGTTCAAGGACATGGGCTACGGCATCCAGCGCTACAACCCGGGAGAACACTACCACTGGCACATCGACGGCGGCAGCCATGACTTCAGCCAGCGTCAGCTGGTCGCACTGTGGTACCTCAACGACGTTCCCGGTCCGGGCGGTGAAACGGAGTTCCTGTTCCAGCACATCAAAATAAAACCGCAGCAGGGTAAACTGGTGCTGTTCCCGCCGTTCTGGACCCACGAACACCGCGCCGTCACCCTGCAGAAAGGGGTGAAATACATTGCCACCACCTGGGTGGTGTTTGCCTGATCGTGCCGGCGTTCAGTGTGCAGGTGCCACGCAGTGCAGCCGACTGGCACGCCTATTACGAGCTGCGCTGGCGGATCCTGCGTGCACCCTGGCAGGCGGACGGCGAGGCGCGCGACGCCAGTGACGAGCGCAGCACACACCGCATGCTGGTGTGCAACGACACGGGCAGGGTGATTGCTGTGGGGCGCATACACCGCCTGGACGAGCACCCGCGACAGGGGCAGATTCGCTACATGGCCGTAGAACAGGGCTATGAACGCCGGGGCCACGGCTCCCGCCTGCTGCTGGCGCTGGAACAGGCCGCCCGGGAGATGGCACTGGAAACGGTGATACTGCATGCGCGCGAACAGGCCCTGCCCTTTTACCGGCATCACGGCTACACCCTGGTCGAGCCTTCCTTCCTGCTGTTCGACGCCATCCAGCACTACCTGATGAACAAGCGGATACCCGGCTGAATGGCGGACCTCTTCACCGTCACCGCACCGCTGGCCATCCGTTTCCGTGACGGCCACCGACAGGTCATGGTCGAGCGACTGCCCTACCGGGATGGCCTGCTGTACCTGCCGCCCTTCTGGACCGACCTGGAATTCGGGGAGGCACTGCATTTCGTGCCTGGCCCGATAAAAGGCGGGGGACCCTGGAAAGTGGGCGATGCCGTGGTCACGGTACTGGGCTGCCATGGCACCGATGCCGGGCTGGCGGACGCATTTTCATGCTGGCAGGCACGACTGATGGAACTGGCGGAAGACTACCCGCAGCGCGTGCTGATCGAAAAACTGATGAAAACCCACGCCGCCGGAGTGGCCGGGCCGGTCGACTGCCATCCTGCATTCGATACCCGCAAACGCTGACGACAGGCCGGCGTTTACTGGTTAATCGCTCTTTGCAACCAGTGGGCAGCGCCCGGTTTCAGCCACTCGAGCAAATCCTGCAGGGGCAAGGGCCGACTGATGGCAAACCCCTGCGCGTAGTCGCAGCCCATCTGCGCCAGGCGTTCCAGGGTCGCGTCGTCCTCGATACCTTCGGCAACGACCTTCAGGTTGAGGCTGTGAGCCAGGTTGATACTGGCTTCAACAATGGTGGCATTGCCTTCGTCCGTCAACATATCCCGGACAAACGACTTGTCGATTTTCAGCTCGGCCACCGGCAGGTGACGCAGCTTGCACATCGAGGAATGCCCGGTACCGAAATCGTCGATCGACAGGTGCACACCGAGCGCGCGCAATTCGCGCACCGTGTACTGGTGCATGCGTTCGGACATCGCCACGCCTTCGGTAATCTCGAAAGTCAGCGACGATGCCGGTACCCGGCATTTCCCGATCAGCACCCCGACACGCTCTGCAAAGGACCGGTCCATCAGGCAATGTGGCGACAGGTTGATGGCGACACCCGATACGAACCCGTCGCGTATCAGCTGCGCACTCTGCGCAATGGCCTGCTGCATGACCAGCTGGGTTACCGACAGGATGTGCCCGCTCAGCTCGGCCAGGGCGATGAATTCATCCGGCGCCACATCGATACCATCGCGCTCCCAGCGAGCCAGCGCTTCCAGGCGGACCCCGGTATTTTCCTGCAGGGGAATGATCGGCTGCAGGTGAACATGAATGCGACCATGATCGACGGCATCGCGGAGATCATTGACCAGGGACAGACGTTCACTGCCTTCACCATAGAGTGCCGGGTAGAAGTTCTCTATGCCGGCAGCCACATTCTGCTTGGCATGGTGCAACGCGGTTTCCGCTGCCTGCAGCAGGTTGGTGCAGTGTTCCACCTGCGAGGGGAACTGGGCGATACCGATACTGGATCCCAGGGTCAGCTCCAGTCCGTTGTGTTGCATGGGGCGGGACAGTTCCTCATGGATCGCTGCAGCAATCCGGTCGATATTGCCGGCGGCCTCACCGCTGGCAATGATGGCAAACCGGTCACCGGTCAGGTGACCGGTCGTGGCGCCTTCATACTCCTCGACGATGCGTTCGATACGGCGGGCGATCGCTGCCAGAATCTCGTCCGCCATGCGGTAGCCCAGCGCTTCGTTGACGTCCCTGAAGCGTGGTATATCGACCACCAGTGCCGCCAGCGGGCTGATGGTGGCCCCGAAACCGGCCAGCAGGTTTTGCAACATGACCCGGTTGGGCAGGTCGGTCAGGGCATCGTGGGTCGACTGGTAACGAATTCTTGCCAGCTGCTCGCGTTGGCGGGTTGTGTCCCTGGCCACGGCGATGACCATGTCGCCGGCGTCGACGTCTACCCGTGTCATGCTGATTTCGAGCCAGCGCGGCTGTGCGCCATGCGGGTGGATGAAACACTCGATACGCTGCGGATGTCCGTCCAGCACCTGCTCGATCGCAGCGCTGAATTTTTCAACCGATACGGCGTCACCGAGCAGTTCGGTGATGGGGCGTCGCTGGTTGTGGCAGGTCAGTGCATCCTCGCTGAAACCGATCCATTCTTCCATGAGCCGGTTGCACATCAGGAATTTCAGTTCATTGCACAATACGAAGATCGCATCGTTGGCGCTGTCGAAATAGGCGCGTATCAGCCCGGTATAGAATTCGGTGTCCTGATTGCTCACGTGTTGTTGACCAGCCGGTTAAAGGAAAAACAACCTGTTTATCAGCAGCGTACCCGGGCGCACCTGGAGTCCTGCACCTGGTATTCTTCGGCAGGGGTGATCTTATATTTAGGGTCCCTCTGATTTATTTATTTACCGTCATCCCGGCGCAGGCCGGCATCCAGTGTTTTCAATCACATGGATCCCGGCCTGCGCCGGGATGACGGGAGAGGAATCGATCCGGTTCCCGGGGAGAAGTTTGATGAAATACGCGCACCGGCTTACATTGCGAGGGCAAGGCCCGCAGGTCGGGCAGTGACCTGGTTTTTCTCAGGCCACTATTTCTGTCAGGGTGATGTCCCCGGAAGTATCCACCACGATTTCCTGGACGTGCTCCACCCGGCTGAGGATATAACCGGACATCAGCGCAACCATGTTCCGGTTTTCGGTGTGCATGGCACCGAGGATCCGGTCAGCCACAATCTGGCAGCGCTGGTACTGGTCAGGTTTTTCCACCCAGTAGCGACTCATTTGCCAGCCACGATCCATATCACTGTCCATTTTCGCGTAGAATGCCTGTGCTTCCTGCATCATCTGCGCGGGCACGTCGATATCGTAGGTTTGATCGTCTATGGTGAGTTTCAATATCATCTTCTCTTCTCCACTTCACTGACTGCAGGATACCCGCATGTTGCTTGAGATTCCCGGTGTACTCGATGCACAGAAACTGGCGCAGGCCCGCGCACTGATCGAGCGTGGCCGTTTTGTCGATGGCCGCCTGTCCGCGGGTAAAACCGCCGCTCGCGTCAAGCATAATGAGGAACTGCAATCCGACGCCCGGCTGATGGAATCGCTCAACAGCCTGGTCATGGGTGCGCTGTTACAGCACCCGCTGTTCCAGGCCGCCGCCATGCCGTGTCGTGTTGCCACACCCTATTACGCCCGTTACACCACCGGCATGTCCTACGGTGACCACGTGGATGACCCGGTCATGGGACCACCGGGCGGACAATACCGATCTGATGTATCGACCACCCTGTTCCTGAATGAGCCGGACGACTATGCAGGCGGTGAACTGGTGATTGCCACCACGTACGGCGAGCAGCAGGTAAAACCGGCCGCCGGCAACGCGGTGATCTACCCGTCTTCCAGCCTGCACCACATCAACGAAGTCACTTCCGGCGAGCGCCTGGTCGCCGTGACCTGGAGCCAGAGCATGCTGCGCGACCCTGACAAACGCGAGTTGGTATTCCAGCTCTACCAGGCTCGGGAGAGCCTGCTGGAGTCTCAGCCGGAAAGCGTAACCGCAACGCGGGTGGATCACGCCTACGTTAACCTGGTGCGCATGTGGTCCGAACTCTAGGAATAAAAAACGGGCCGGTGTGTCGAAACACACGGCCCGTTGTTCGGTTCTGCTACCTGCTTCTAGCCCGCATTTCTCACCGGGTTCCGTAGCGAGGCGGTGGCAGGTCGTGTGATCAGCGGCGTTCGCGACCGAGGGCCGCGCAGGCATAGTCGACACGATGTCGAGCAGCCCGACCGAGTGAACGCC
>JALSRZ010000150.1 GCA_026984515.1 Thiohalobacter sp.
GGTCTGCCTGATCGAGTGGCCTGAACAGGGTGCCGGTATTTTGCCGGAACCGGACTTGCATATTGATTTGCAGGTGCAGGACGACGGGCGGGTGGTGCAGCTGCAACCGGCGTCGTCGCGTGGAGAGCAGGTGTTGCAGCAGTTCAGGAGCGCCTCCCCGGGGCCGGTTTGAAGCGGTGCACGGGGTTGCCGGCTGGTGGTTTTGCAGGCGGTGTCCGGGTGGCCGGGATACTCGTCTTGCTTGAATTTCTAGCTATAGGTGCTATCCTCGTGAGAACTATAGAAATAGTTGCTATAATGCGCAGGATGGGATAGCGTTTTCTGTGGCGGGTGACGTTGACGAGGGAGCGACAGGATTGATGCGGTTGGGCAGGCTGGTTCTCCTGTGGGTAATGGCCCTGGTGTGGGTGCCGGTCGCCGCTGCGCAGGCCGCTGCCTTGCAGGTGCAGGGTGCACGTCTGTGGGCGGCGCCGGACAGCACCCGTGTGGTGTTCGATATTTCCGGGCCGGTCGAACACCGCCTGTTCACGCTGAAGAATCCCGATCGACTGGTCATCGACCTGCCCGATGCGGCTATGGCCAGGAAACTGAAACAGACCTTCAGCAGCGGGGGTCTGGTCAAAAACCTGCGCAGCGGGCCGCGCAACAAAAAAGACCTGCGCCTGGTGCTGGATCTCAAGGGGCCGGTCAAACCCCGCAGCTTTGTACTCAAGCCCAACGAACAGTATGGCTACCGCCTGGTCATCGACCTGTTCGGTGCCGGTGCCGCCGGTAAGAGCCTGCCTAAAAAGGCGGATCGCAAACCGAAGCAGTTCCGCGACCTGGTCATCGCTATCGACGCCGGGCATGGTGGCGAAGATTCCGGTGCGCGTGGCAAGAAGGGCACGCGCGAAAAAGACGCGGTGCTGGCCATCGCCCGGCGCCTGGCCGACCTGGTGCGCAAGGAGCCCGGTATGAAGCCGGTACTGATTCGTGATGGCGACTACTACGTCGGCCTGCGCAAGCGTATCGAAAAGGCGCGCAAGCATCGCGCTGACCTGTTCATTTCCATTCACGCCGATGCGTTTCGCGACCGCCGTGTGCAGGGAGCTTCGGTATTCGTGATTTCGCGCCGCGGTGCATCCTCTGAAATGGCGCGCTGGCTGGCGGCGCGCGAAAACGCCGCGGACCTGGTTGGCGGTGTCAGCCTGGACGACAAGGATGACCTGCTGGCGGAAGTGTTGCTGGACCTGGCCCAGTCCGCCACCCTGGAAGTCAGTAACCAGGTGGCCGGTAACGTGCTGGCCGAAATGAAGCGTATCGGCAAGATGCACAAAAAGAGTGTTCAGCACGCCGGGTTCGTGGTGCTGAAGTCACCGGATATCCCTTCACTGCTGGTGGAAACCGCGTTTATCTCCAATCCCACCGAGGAAAAAAGGTTGCGCAGCAGCAAACACCAGCAGCGCGTGGCGCGTGCCATCATGAACGGGGTGCGTCGTTATTTCGTGGCCAACCCGCCGGAAGGCACGCGCCTGGCGCAAGCGAAACCGCGCAAGCACGTGATCCGGCGTGGTGATACCCTGAGCCGCATCGCGCAGCAATATGGTGTCAGCATGACCACGCTGCGTGCCAGCAACCGGCTCAGCGATGACCGGCTGCTGGTGGGCAAGGTGCTGAAAATCCCCTCCCGGGGCAGCTGATTCCCGGAAATATCCCCGCGCTGCAGGTATAGTATGAAGGCATGCGCATTCGTCCCCTGGAAACCCGGCTTATCAACCAAATCGCCGCCGGCGAAGTCGTGGAGCGCCCGGCCTCCGTACTCAAGGAACTGCTGGAAAACAGCCTGGATGCC
>JALSRZ010000151.1 GCA_026984515.1 Thiohalobacter sp.
GCCGTGAGCAGTTGAGCGCCGTCGAACGACAGGTCAATGCGCTGGCCGATTATGCGCGCCTGGCAAAACTGCGCTATGACGCCGGCTATTCCTCCTATATCGAAGTGCTGGATGCGCAGCGTTTCCTGTTCGATGCCCGGTTGCAATATGTCGAGGTACAGGGCGATGTGTACGCATCGCTGGTCGGCACCTACAAGGCCATGGGTGGCGGCTGGGTGGTCGAGGCGCAGAAAACGGCGGACGAGGTGGATTTTCCTCCACCGGCCGGTAAGCAGCCGCAAAGCTTCCGCTTTCCCCGACCGACGCAACCGAATACTGCCGAATAGAGCCTGCCTGGCCTGAACCGGACGGGGCTGCTCGAATTCCCCCGGGGTTCCCTGATATACTCGCCGCATTAATGCTCATCTCTCCACCCGGGTAAATCACATGTCTTATGAAATCGAAGTCGACAATATCAAGTGCGGTGGCTGTGCAGGCACTATCGTTAAACGTCTTGGCGAACTGGAGGACGTTGCTGCGGTCGATGTGAATGTCGAACAGGGCATTGTGCGGATCGACGGTGACGAGTCAGCGCGTGCCGGCGTCAGCGCGTTGCTTGCAACGCTGGGCTACCCGGAAACCGGCAGTACCCGTGGTATCGCCTCGGCGAAGGCCAAAGCAAAGTCTTTTGTCAGTTGCGCGGTTGGACGCTTCGCGGATAACAGCGCTGAATCCTGACCGGTTTCTGTAGCGTCATGCCGGCGTATTGCCGGGAACCCGGGTCTTTCGCGCTCAGGGGGGGCGCTCCCGCCGGGTTGGTTTACCCTGCAGGAGCGCCGCACCTTCGGTGCGATGGTTCGGACCCCTGCTTTGGCAGTCAGGCAGTAACCTTGCGCGGTTGCGCATCCTGGCTGCGCAGGTAGTCTTCATAGCTGCCGCGGAAATCCACGATACCGGCCGGCGTCATCTCGATGATGCGCGTCGCCAGTGAGGAGACGAATTCGCGGTCGTGGCTGACGAAGAGCAGCGTGCCCGGGTAGTTCTCCAGGGCCAGGTTCAGTGATTCGATGGACTCCATGTCCAGGTGGTTGGTAGGTTCGTCCATGACCATGATGTTGGGTCGCTGCAGCATCAGCTTGCCGAACAGCATGCGGCCCTGCTCGCCACCGGAGATCACGTTGACGGGCTTGTCGATCTCGTGCTGGGAAAACAGCAGGCGTCCCAGCGTGCCGCGAATAAGCTGCTCGTCGTCGTTTGCCTGGCCCCACTGGCTCATCCAGTCGATCAGGGATGTCTCGCCTTCGAATTCCGCGGCGTGGTCCTGTGCGTAGTACCCGATGGCGGCATTCTCCGACCATTTTACCTCGCCCGTGGACGGTTCCAGGTCGCCGACCAGGCATTTCAGCAGGGTCGACTTGCCGATGCCGTTGGGGCCGATCACCGCAATGCGTTCACCCACTTCCACCGTCAGGTTGAAGTCCGTGATCAGGGGTTCATCGAACTGTTTGGCCAGTCCCTCCACTTCGAGTGCCAGGCGGTGCAGTTTCTTGTCCTGCTCAAAACGGATATAGGGATTCTGGCGGCTGGACGGTTTCACTTCTTCCAGCTTGATCTTGTCGATCTGCCGGGCGCGCGAGGTGGCCTGCCTGGACTTCGACGCGTTGGCGGAGAAGCGGCTGACAAAAGCCTTGAGCTCGGCAACCTGGGCTTTCTTGCGCGCATTGTTGGCCAGCAGGCGCTCCCTGGCCTGCGTTGCGGCGATCATGTATTCATCATAGGAGCCGGTGAACATGCGGATTTCGCCGTAATCCAGGTCGGCCATGTGGGTACAGACGCTGTTGAGGAAGTGGCGGTCATGGGAAATGATGATCATGGTGCAGCTGCGTTCGTTCAGTACGCCTTCCAGCCAGCGAATGGCGTTGATGTCGAGGTTGTTGGTGGGTTCATCCAGCAGCATGATGTCCGGCTCGGAAAACAGCACCTGGGCCAGTAACACGCGCAGTTTCCAGCCGGGCGCCACTTCGCTCATGGGGCCCGTGTGCTGCTCGATGGGTATGCCTACGCCCAGCAGCAGTTCACCCGCGCGTGCTTCGGCGGTATAGCCGTCCATTTCCGCGAACTCGGCTTCGAGTTCGGCGGCGCGGATGCCGTCGGCCTCGCTCATGTCCGGGTTGCTGTAGATGGCGTCCCGTTCCGATTTCACCGCCCACAGTTCTTCGTGTCCCATGACTACCGTGTCGATCACGCTGAACGCTTCATAGGCGAACTGGTCCTGTTTCAGCTTGCCGATGCGTTCGTGCGGGTCTTTCGATACGTTACCGGCGGAAGGCTCCAGATCCTCTCCCAGGATTTTCATGAAGGTGGATTTGCCACAGCCGTTGGCGCCGATCAGGCCGTAGCGGTTACCGTCGCCGAATTTCACGGAGACGTTTTCAAACAGAGGTTTGGCACCAAACTGCATGGTGATGTTCGCGGTTGTCAGCACGGTCTTGTCCTGAATAGTAAAGTTGATGAATCCATGTAGGCAGGGCTTTGCTAAGCGCTACGCCGTGTGCGATTACCAGGTCGCCCCTGGTTGCCCGGACGCCGGTTGCCGGACGGGCGTTGCCCGTTGCGCGATGAGGCGTTCCTGTTGCCCGCCGGTTTGTGCGCGGCCTTCTGCTGCCGGCCGCGCCCGTTCTGGATGGGCTCCGGTTTAATGGACAGATCCGGCTGGAACCCGTCCACCACGACTTTGGGTATGTCGCGCTTGATCAGGCGTTCGATATCCCTGAGCAGTTTCAGCTCGTCCACGCACACCAGCGACATGGCCTCGCCCTCGTTACCGGCGCGACCGGTGCGGCCGATGCGGTGCACGTAGTCTTCCGCCACGTTGGGCAGTTCAAAGTTCACCACGTGTGGCAGCTGGTCGATGTCCAGCCCGCGCGCGGCGATATCGGTGGCCACCAGTACCCGGATCTGTCCGGACTTGAAGTCGGCCAGCGCCCGGGTGCGCGCCCCCTGGCTCTTGTTCCCGTGGATGGCCGCGGCGACGATGCCGTCGCTGCACAGCTGTTTGCAGAGCCGGTTGGCGCCGTGCTTGGTGCGGGTGAAGACCAGTACCTGGCGCCAGTTGTTGGTGCCGATGAGGCTGGAGAGCAGTTCGCGTTTGCGTGTCTTGTCCACCGGGTGCACCACCTGGGTAACACTTTCCGCCGCCGTGTTGCGCCGCGCCACCTCGATCAGGACCGGCGCGTCCAGCAGTTTGTCCGCCAGCTGTTTGATCTCTTTCGAGAAGGTGGCAGAGAACAGCAGGGTCTGTTTCTTTTCGGGCAGCAGTGCCAGTACCTTGCGGATATCGTGGATAAAGCCCATGTCGAGCATGCGATCGGCTTCGTCCAGCACCAGGATGTCGACCTGTGACAGATCCACCGAACGCTGGCCGGCGTGGTCCAGCAAGCGGCCGGGGGTTGCTACCAGGATGTCCACGCCGCGGACGAGTTTCTGCTTCTGCGGGTTGATACTGACGCCACCGAAGACCACGGTGGATTTCAGTGGCAGGTGGCGGCCATAGGTTGCCACGCTTTCGCTGACCTGGGCGGCCAGTTCACGGGTCGGGGTGAGTACCAGGGCACGGATCGGGCGCCGGCCTTTGGCCGGTTGGTCGGACGCCATCAGGCGCTGCAACAGCGGCAGTGTGAAACCGGCAGTCTTGCCGGTGCCGGTCTGCGCGCCGCCCATGATATCGCGGCCTTCCAGGATGACCGGGATGGCCTGTTGTTGTATCGGGGTAGGGGTGCTGTAACCGTTTTCGGATACTGCACGGAGTAGTTCGGCCCTGAGACCGAGGGATTCAAATGACATACTGTGGTGTTCTCCAGGATCGCCTGCCCGATACCATGGGTTCGGGACGGTCCAGGCGGAAACTTTTGGGTGTTTTTCGAGGTGAATCGGGAAGGATTACCACGGTGAAAACAGGTGCAGACCGAAGTGCACCGGAAAGTTGAAGCGGCAGTATACCCGAAACTCAGCTGGCAATGCTATGTTGATGTGGGCTCAGGATTAAAATCAGCGCCTGGGCGTGCTCGGCGGCCTTGCGGCCCAGGTCGGTCAGGTAACCGCCGTCCTTCTGTGTAACCAGGCCCTTGTCGAACAGGCGTTCCACGGCGCTGATTTTTTCCTCGTCGGCCGTGGAGTGCACCTTGATGCCCCGGTTGGCAGTGTCGAGGCTGAAATAGATCAATATATCGAGCTCCGCCATTTGTTCTTTTGTGTAGTGCATTGCGATGCCTTTTACGTGGTACTGCCGTGAACGGTGCGCGTCATTGCAGGGCGCCAATCTCCGCATGCCCGGTAGTCGGTGAACCGTTGATTGCGCTGCACCCGCAATGACGGGGTCATCAGAACCGGATTGGTACTATAACATACCGGTGTCAGTGCCTTGCGTGTGCAGCGCGGCATGGTTGTGCTGTGCTGATACAGCCGTCATTCCAGCGCAGGCCGGAGGCTGCAACGCGGACAAGCCTGGATTCCGGCCCGCGCCGGATGGCCAATTAATATAATATATAACAAAATGTTATGGTAACTATGTAGAAAAATTCTGGATATTGAAAGCGACCGGCACCAAACCCTGGTGGATGTGACCGAAGCGGTCAGACCGATGGTCCGCGAAACTGGTGTGCGCGATGGCCTGGTGACAGTGTACGTACAGGGCGCTACGGCCGCGGTCATGATCCAGGAAAACCGGGGCGACAGCGTGCCGGCCGATGTGGTGAATTTCCTGCGTCAGATCCTGCCCAAAGGCGTATGGTTACATGACCGGCAGGATGGCGACGGCGGCACATTTGAAGGTCGGCCTGGTGGGTGCTGCGCAGACCGTGCCGGTGATCGATGGGCAGCCGGGCCTGTCGACCTGGCAGAATATACTTCTGTGTGAATTCGACAGCCCGCGTGCCGAGCGCCAGCCCGTTTGTACCGTGCTCAACGACAAGTCATTAAAGAAGGAGGAAGCCATGTCCCGGGTCAAGATCCTGCTTGACGAAGACGATATCCCGAAACAGTGGTACAACGTGGTGGCGGATATGCCGAACCCACCGGCGCCGCCGCTGGGGCCGGACGGTCAGCCCATCGGGCCCGACGCACTGGCCGCTATTTTCCCCATGGCGCTGATCGAGCAGGAAGTCTCTGGCGAGCGCTGGATCGATATTCCCGAACCGGTCCGCGAGATCTACCGGCAATGGCGACCGAGCCCCCTGTTCCGCGCGCGCCGCCTGGAGCAGGTGCTGGGCACCCCGGCAAAAATCTATTACAAGAACGAAGGTGTAAGTCCCGCCGGTTCACATAAACCCAATACCGCGGTCGCGCAGGCCTGGTACAACCAGCAGGCCGGGATCAAACGCCTGAGCACCGAGACCGGCGCCGGGCAGTGGGGTTCTTCGCTGGCACTGGCCGGGCAGATGTTCGGCATCGATGTGCGCGTGTACATGGTCCGGGTCAGTTACGAACAGAAGCCGTTCCGCCGTTCCATGATGCAGACCTGGAGCGCCGAGGTGCTGGCCAGCCCGTCGGAGCGGACCGAGTCCGGGCGCCGGATACTGGCCGATGATCCGGACTCTCCCGGCTCACTGGGCATTGCGATCTCCGAAGCGGTGGAAGAGGCCGCCTCCAGCAAGGACACGAATTACTCCCTGGGTTCGGTATTGAACCACGTGCTGCTGCACCAGACTGTGATCGGCCAGGAGGCCAGGAAACAACTGGCGTCGATCGGTGAATACCCGGACGTGGTGTTCGCACCCTGCGGCGGCGGCTCCAACTTTGGTGGCATCGCCTTCCCGTTTTTCGCCGACAAGGCAGCCGGCAGGGAAGTGCGCCTGGTGGCCGTGGAACCCACTTCCTGCCCGACGCTCACCAGGGGTCGTTATACCTACGATTTCGGCGACACCATCGGGCTTACCCCGCTGATGAAAATGTATACCCTGGGGCACGATTTCATGCCGCCGGGTATCCACGCCGGCGGTTTGCGATACCACGGTGATTCGGCGCTGGTCTCCCAGTTATACAATGAAGGTCTGATCGAGGCTATTGCTGTGCCGCAGGTGGCGACCTTCGAGGCCGGTGTCCGGTTCGCCAGGGCGGAAGGCATTATCCCCGCGCCGGAATCCAACCACGCCATTCGTGCCTGCATCGACGAGGCGCTGCGCTGCAAGGAAACGGGTGAAAGCAAAACCCTGTTGTTCAATCTCTCCGGGCACGGCCATTTCGACATGGCCTCCTATGACCGCTACTTCAGTGGTGAGCTGGAGGACTTCGAATATCCGGAAGAGGCCATCCAGCAATCGATGCAGAATATCCCGAAAGTCGCCGGCGCCTGAGCAGTCGACCGCAATGAACGAGGCAGAAAGCGGTGATGCCTGTCCTGTCCCCTCCGCGGCGGACCTGTCCGGCCTGACCATTGTCGAGCTGGTGCCGGAGCACAGGCTGAAGGACTACCGGGCGGCCATGCAGATTGCCGACGCTGAGGCCGCGCTGCGGCTGGGAGACTACATGCTGTTGTCCTGGTACGACCGCGACCGGGATTTCGAATCACCGCAGCACGCCAGCGAATGCCACCAGGACAGCGCAGTTCCCGGTTACGTGGATTACGGTATTCACCACGGCGCCACGCTGAAAGTGGATATCGAACAGGGGCGTTTTGTTTTTTTCTATCTCCCGGTGGGAACGGTCTCCTGAGCAGGAACCGTTGCCCGTCACCCGGGCCGCGGTCAGAAGACTGTTCCTGTTACCGGATCAGATCCGGCAGGGGCTTCACAGGCATGACGAATTAATCAGCAGTTCGTGAGGATTCAATCAGGGATTTTCTGCGCATTACGCTTGCCAGGGATGCCCACCTGCAACAGGCTCTTGCCGAACTTTTCGCGCACCGCGTCGATAGTCTGCAACACCCGTTGCGGGTTGTGGCGCGCTTCCACGGGTGCGAACAGGTCGGCCTGGGCGGTCTGCTGCGGTGCCCAGTCGCTGATGCCCACGCCGATGAGCCGCACCGGTTTCTCCGGCAGATTGCCGTTGAGATACAGCTGCCAGGCGGTTTCCAGGATGTCGCGTTCATCGTGCGTGGAGGTGGAACGTTTGTGTCGGCGCGTGCGCGTTTCAAATCCTTCGAAACGGATTTTCAGGGTAACGACCGAACCGGACAGCTTTTCCCGGCGCGCGGTTGCAGCCACATCGGCGGACAGGCGCAGCAGCGTGCGTTGTAATACGTCCGGGTCGCGGACATCGGTTTCAAAGGTGGTTTCTTTCGAGATGCTTTTCCTGACACGCCCCGGGCAGACCCGGTCGGAAGCCAGGCCAAAGGCCTGGCGGTGAAAACTCGCGGCCGCTCGCGTGCCCAGGTGTTTTTCGAGCTGTTGCAACGGGATGGTGCGTAACTGTGCCACGCTCCTGATCCGCAGACGGTTGAATATTTTCTGTGTCTGACGCCCGAGTCCGCGCAGGTTGGACACCGGCATGGGCGCCAGAAAGTCGAGCACCTGCCCGGGCGGGATGACGGTCAGCCCGTCCGGCTTGTTGTGTTCCGAACCCAGTTTGGCAATCAGGCGGTTGGGGCCGATCCCCACCGAGGCGGTCAGGCCGGTCGCGGCCAGGATGCGCCGCTTGATTTCGCTGCCGATAGTTACCGGTGTACCCAGTAACTTTTCCAGCCCGCTCACATCCAGGTACGCCTCGTCGATGGAAGCGGCTTCCAGTACCGGCGTAATACTCTCCAGTACCTGGAAAACCCGTTGTGACATCGCCCGGTACTTCGCCATATCCGGACGCAGGAACACGGCATCCGGGCAGCGTCGGCTGGCTTCTGAAATCGGCATGGCGGAATGCACCCCGAAGCGCCGTGCCTCGTAGGAGGCCGCCGCTACCACGCCGCGGTGGCCGGGCAGGGCGCCGACAATCACCGGGCGGCCACGGTACGCGGGCTGCTCCTGCTGTTCGCAGCTGGCAAAAAAGGCGTCCAGGTCCATGTGGGCAATCCAGCGTTGTGGCGTTGGTGGTGATGCCATCGTGCCTGCCTTCCCCGCGTTACCGGACCCGGTAACGCAATGTCTGGGTGAAGGTGCCGTCCTCGTTATTGGTAGAGGTCATGTCACCGCGGATGCCGGCATAGCGACCTGTGCCGCCGACGATGCTTAAACTCGACGTGCCCTGGTCCAGTTCACGCCCGGCCACCTGGATGCTGCCGTCCGCGAGACCCAGGGTCCACTGGCACTGGAAGCTGTGCCCGGGGCGCGTGCGTATGCAGCTGCCGGCGTTGTTGCCGATGGTGTTGAACGCTGCGTCCAGCAATGGCTGGTCGAACACCAGGATATCGCCTGCCGAGTCACCGGGCTCCCCGGTATCGATCCACTGTGCCTGGTCACTACGGGCATCGGCAATGGTGACCAGGACCGTCGGGCTGTCCTGTGTGCAGGCGGTTGCGGTGAGCAGGGTGGCGACCAGTAACCGCCGGGATGCGGGCGCGAAACGTGACTTCATCAGGCTTGCCTGTCGGGGTGCAGGTGTGCAGGGTACTATAGCAGGCCCCGCTGCGGGCTGGAATCCAGGACGGAAGTCATGCAGACGTTCATCTTAC
>JALSRZ010000152.1 GCA_026984515.1 Thiohalobacter sp.
ACTACGCGCGGCTGGTGAAGACCATGAGCACCCCGCTAAAACGGTAGCCGGGACAACCCACGGAACCTGGCACTACCCCGGCGGCCAGCCCATGACCCGGCCACCCAGCAGGTGCAGGTGGATATGAAATACGGTTTGTCCACCGTGGGCATTGCAGTTCATGACGGTACGATAACCCTGCTCCGCGAACCCTTCCTGCTGCGCGATCTTTGCGGCAGCCAGTATCATCTTGCCGACCAGCCCTGCACTTTCGGTGTCCAGGTCATTAATGGTGGGCACATGCTGTTTGGGGACCACCAGCACGTGCGTCGGCGCCTGTGGATTGATGTCACGGAATGCCAGCACATCATCGTCTTCATAAACCGTGTCCGGCGCGATCTCGCCCGACACCATTTTGCAGAACAGACAATCGGTCATGGAGGCTCCTGCTTGCGGGTTACTGTTGCGTTAGAGGGTAGCGCGCTGCCCGGGGAGGATCAATCCTGTTGTAGCGACGGGACAAGCACTGGAACAGCTACATGGGTATCCCGACCTCACGCCTGCGGACTACGCTGGCGCTAATTCCGGGTGTGGGCGAGCTACTCTGCGGTCTCAAGGACACCTGAATCGGGGATGGCATCGAAATCATAGACCTCGCCACCATGCTGAGCTGCAAACTGCTGTGCCTTGCTGCTGGTGGAAAAGGGCACTACTTCCGGCGCCCGCATACCGCCGACACGGTCACTGCCGATGACGTAAAACGCCTTGCGCGCATCGATCCACGTGCCGGGCTCAGGCTGGTCCCAGCTGGCACGCCCCATGTCCGTCACATAGATCGCGGCGATGTTCTTCGCTTCGCCCGGTAGCCGGGTAAAGGCGATGGTATCACGCACCGAGGTGAACCACAGTGGCTGTTCCCTGTCGGTCAGTAACACCTGTCCCTTGGGACCCTTGTGATCCAGCACGGTCATGCCACAGAAGTAACCGACGGCATCGCGTGTGAGTTCCTGTGGTGCAGGCACTACCGTGGGTTGCCGGTCACCGCAGGATACGGTCAGGACAGCCCCGAGCAAGGCAAGGATGGATCGATACAGGGTCTTCATTCATAACTCCCGCCGGTGGAATACCGCCATGGTTGCAGTCAGCGGCAAGATAACCCAGCTTGCCAGCAGGCCCAGCAACAGCGACATGCCGAAACCGGAACGGGCGGCAACGCCGGCAATACCGGCAGCCTGGCCCACGCTGTCGAACGCCGTCAGGTTCAATATCCGGTAGGTATCCGACGGGCTGACCAGCATCAGGGTGGAAAACAGGCCCTGACCGATTTTTTGCTCATGGTCCGCGAGCAGCAGGCCGAGCAGCGCGAGATCATACAGTACGACAAAAACCAGCCACAGCACAATGGCGGCACCGGCCGCGGTGCTGCGCTCGCGCACCAGCACGCTCACCAGGTAGCCAAGTGCGATGAACACTGCACCGAGCAGCAGCGAGCTGCCCATCATGGTGACATAGGCCTGCCAGCCCGTGATGCCGTTGTCCGTAAACAGCACTGTAAGCAGGGCAGCACCGCCATAACCGACCACGACCGCGGCCAGCAGGATCATCATATGCCCGAAAAACTTGCCCATCACCACCTGCCAGCGCGCCACCGGGTAGGTCAGCAGCAGCAACATGGTACCGCGCTCAAACTCGCCAACCAGTGCATCAAAGGACAATAACAATGCGATCAGCGGTAGCAGGTAGACGCTCAGGCTGGTGAGGCTGACCACGCTCACGTCCAGTGCGCCTGCGCGGATGGTACCGGCAGGTGCCGACCCTACCAGCAACAGTGCCAGAGCCGTGGTCCCCAGCAGAATGATAGCCGCCGCCACCCAGCGGTTACGCAGGCCATCGAGGAACTCGTTCACCGCCAGAATACCTGTCGCTCTCATTGCAGCTGCACCTGCTGCATGTAGTGGTTATAGATATCGTCCAGCCGTGGCGGTGCCACATCCATGTCCTCGATCACCTCACCAAAACCGGCAATGTGTCGAAACAGCACCATCTTCGCAGTACCCGGACAGGAAAGATCGATGCCATGGTCATTGACCCGCTGTATCTCACCCATTGGCGCAAGCCGCTCGGCCACATCCGCCGTATGTCCCACCGTCACTCTGAGCCGGACCACCAGCGGCAGGCTGGCCTGTTGTGACAACTCGGACAGCGTTCCGCAGGCTACGATAGCGCCATTTTTCATAATGGCGATGCGATCGGCACGCGCCTCGACTTCGTTGAGGGAATGCGAGGAGGTCAGCGAAGTGGTACCCGACAGGCTGAGGGTGTCGATCAGGTCATAAAACTGCCTGCGTAACGAAGGATCCAGGCCGCTGGTAGGCTCATCCAGGAACAGCAGGCGCGGCTTGCCCAGCATGGCCTGGGCCAGGCCGAGTCGCTGGCGCATACCCTTGGAATAGGTGCTAACGCGCCGGTCGGCGGCCCGTGCCAGTCCCACACGTTCTAGGATGGACTGACATTCGGCCGCCGCGACACCTTTCAGCCTGGCATAGAAAGCCAGCACTTCCCGGCCTTTCATGGCACTGTGAAAAGCGACGCTCTCGGGCAGGTAGCCGATCGCGCGACGTAGTGCCGCGGCCGCCGTCGCCGGGTTGGCGCCGAGTACGCGCACTGTCCCTGCATTCGGGTGCGTAAGACCCAGCATCAGTTTCATCAGGGTGGTCTTGCCGGCACCATTGTGGCCAATCAACACCATACGCTCGCCGTTATGGACGGTCAGGTTGATATCGGTCACCACGGTTTTGTCGCCATAGCGTTTGACTGTACCGGCAACCTCAATTGCATTCTCAGCCACTGCCACCCTCCTGCCCTGGCAACTTCGGCGGCTCCATCAAGGGGGCACTGTCTTTCACTCCGCCGGGGTGCAGGGTCGGGAACTCGGACTGCGCCCAGCGCAGCACCTGCACCGCGGGACTGTTAAGCAACAACTTCGCCATCGGGTGCTGCCACACGATCTGGTCGACCAGGTCGTTCGGATGGTAGGCTTGATCTGCGATCCCGTCGTCATCGAGATCAAACGCCGGGTTGTCGCTCCAGTAGTTACCGCGCCCGTTCAGGGACCACTCGATATAACGAGTGCCGACATATTTTACCTGTGTACGGTTGTTCACAAAAGCGTTGTCGTATACCTGGTTGCGTTCGGATCCCGCGGTGAAATGAATACCGATGCGGCAACCCTCAAAGAGGTTACCGTGGATACGGTTGATATTGGCGTTATAGATAAACACACATTTCTCCGTACCACCGGTGACGCGGTTGCCCCGGATGTCAGAGTTATTTGCATAGTTGAAAAACAGCCCGCGATCACGGTCCCTGTCGGATACGTTGTTGAAAATCTTCAGGTGGTCTGAATACATCAGCGCATAACCGACGTGGTTGCCTGTTGACAGATTATCGCTGACCTCACTGTCATTGGTATACATGTAATGGATAGCGAAGCGCAGATCGTGCAGTCGGTTTCCGCGAAACAGGTTATTGCGGCTGGTAGTCACAAAGATGCCATCACGGCCGTACTGGATGTCGTTATCCTCGACCACCGAACCGGGCGTATTCCAGAGCTGGACGCCGTTGCCACGATCATTCACGTGTGGAATGGTACTGCCAGTAATGGTATTACCCCGCACCACGGCACTATCCGGACCTTTCAGGTAGACACCAATGAGATTTTTCTCCAGTCGATTGCCGTCAATCAGCGCGCGATCGCCGTCGACAGTCACAAAAATACCGCTGTCCTCGGTCGCCAGACTGGTGCCGGAATGGCGCACAGTAACACCGCGCACCACAACGTCCGGCGCTGCCACGGTAATCACCCGGCCCACGCCCCCGCCATCGATAATGCTTGCGGCCTTGCCCAGCAACGCCAGTGGCCGGTCGATCGTGATGGCTCCTGCGTACACGCCGTCCCGCAGCAGCAGATGGTCTCCGGGGCTGGCCTGGTCAATCGCCCGTTGCAGTGTTCCTGCACCGGGCGCGACCATCCGGTCCTGCGCCATGAGCGGCGCAGGCAGACAGGTAGACAGCAACAGAAACCAGCCAGCCAGAACCAGGAAGGTTCTGATCAATCCGTCATGCCGGCGCAGGCCGGTATCCAGGTATTCAACGCACTGGATGCCGGCCTGCGCCGGCATGACGGATGAAAAGCGGATCAGAACCTCCCTGACGCAGAACGCAAACGTTCTACGCCGGCTCCACCAGCATACGACCACGCATTTCCATATGCAGGGCGTGACAGAACCACTGGCAGTAGAACCAGTGCACGCCCGGGCGGTCCGCCGTAAAGGTCACCGACGAAGTAGCCTGCGGCCCGATCTCCATGGCTATGCCGTAGTTGGCCAGCGTGAAGCCGTGCGTCAGGTCATCGATCTGGTCATTATTACTGACGTAGACGGTCACCTCGTCGCCCTGTTTCACCGTGAATTTCTCCATGCTGTAGTTGGGCGCCATCGACCACATATAGACACGCACCTTGTTTCCGTCCCGGATCACCTTCGAGTCCGTATACAGGGTGACGCCGTCCTTCTTCGCCTGGGCGGTTGCCTCGGCCCACATCGGGTCGTCCTTTGTCCACAGCGAATGCGGATTAACGATATCGGAACGCACCATAATGCAGTCGTGTGGTTCGGCAAAGGTCGGACCGTCATGCACAATGGCGAGCTTTTTGCCGGTAATATCGATCAACTGATCGTTCTCCGGTTTCAGCGGGCCGGCATTGATAAACCGGTCCTTGGAGAACTTGTTCAGCGATACCAGCCATTTGCCATCGGCTTCCTTCGTTTCACCCATGGTGGTGTGGTTGTGGCCCGGCTGGTAGTGTACATCGAGCTTCTCCAGGATCGGGTTAACATCCTTGCCATTGTATGCGTCAACTGCCTTCTGGATATTCCACTTGGCGATCTGGCTGTCGAGGAACAAGGTGGTAAACGCATTACCCTTACCGTCAAAAGCCGTGTGCAACGGTCCAAGACCCAGTTCCGGTTCAGCAGCCACTGCATCGCGCGGCTTGATCTTGTCGTTAAAGAGATCGGGAAACCGGCGCACGTCCAGGACGGTGACGGTAGGGGACAATTTGCCATTGATGACGACATAGTGCCCGTCAGGCGCGGTGTTGCAACCGTGCGGACTGTTGGATACAGGGATATAACGGGTATATTTCGAGCCCTTGCGGCCGTCGATGACCGGTACGCCCTGCATCATTTTGTAATCACCGTTCTTCACCGCGGCTTCGATACGCTTGATGTCGAAGACCACCACCCAGTCCTGTTCATTGGCAGTCATCTCCGCCAGGTTCACACCCTCTTCACCGTTGTAGCAGGTCGAAAAGGCGTACAGACCCTGGTAGTCGGCATCGCAGTTGTCCAGGTTACCGTTAACCATGACCTGCCAGGCCACTTTCATGCTGTCACCGTCAATCGCAGTAAAGATCGCGTGGTATTTTTTCGGGTCATCGAGATCCCGGCCATCGTTCGGCAACGGTACGCGGTGTTCACCGTTGGCAAAGATATAACCGGTGCGCGGATACTTCTGCGGACGCAAACCGTGAATGTCCTGGGCATTCGGAATCTCGGTGATCTTGTCACATTTCATGACATCGCAGCGCACGCGGGCGACACGCGTGTTAGCCTTGTCATTCATGAACAGGTAACGGCCGTCATAGGTGCCATCGGTAAACGACATATGCGGATGGTGCAGGTCTCCGTTCACCCAGCTTCCGCCCCGACTTTCCAGGAACTTTTTCGTCTCCGGGGTCAGCCCTTCGGTCAGGATCCTGCGGCTTTCATTGGTCATGCCCCAGCCGGTTGCGCTGCAACGGTTGAACACCGGCACACGCATCAGTTCACGCATGGAGGGCACACCCATGATACGCAACTCGCCGCTCTGGCCACCGCTCCAGAAACCGTAGTAATCGTCCAGGTCGCCGGGGGCAACTTCGGCCTTGCCGCCGGCAGCCTGCGCCTCGCCGGAGTACAGCATGGAACCGCCGCTCAGCCCGGCTACGCCGCCCGCGCCGGCCAGTGCCATCAACTTGGCAGACCCACCCAGCAGCTCCCTGCGGGTAATACCCGTTTTTTGCTCATCATCTTTTGACATTGCATCTCTCCTCTTCAGACATTGCTGATCTTGCCTCGTCTGTATCCAAAAGGGATACAGACGCATCATCACAGGCCACGCCAGGCGGGGCCTCCGGAATCCTGCTAGTCAGACGTTATAACAACCTCTGCATCTGCTTTTGCTTTCCTCCTGATCTCTTCCACTCTCAGGGCCACACCGGACTTGCGTTCCATCGACACACTCGACTGCCGTTCCCGCTTCAGGCGTTTCTGGATCAGCACCGGGCAGGCGTGATCGTCCGAATACACCACCTGGCAATGCAGGCAGTACAGGCATTCGTTGACATTGATGTTACCTTCCGGGTGAATAGCCTGAACCATGCATTCATTGGCGCAGCGCTGGCAGGGGGCACCACATTCCTTGTAGCGCTTGAGCCACTCGAACATGCGCAGGCGGCCGGGAATGGCCAGCGCCGCACCCAGCGGGCACAGGTAACGGCAATAAAAACGCTCGATAAACAGGCCGGGCACCAGCACGGCGACGGCGAATAGCACAAACGGCCAGTCGCGCACGAATTTCAGAATGATCGCTGTCTTGAACGGTTCGACTTCGGCCAGGCGCTCGGCAATACCGAGCGAGTGCAGTGAAAAACCGAACAGCACCAGGAAAATCAGGTATTTCAACGGCCACAGGCGCTCGTGCAATCCCCACGGCAGAGGCAGCTGGGGAATCTTTACCAGTTTGGCGAGCCGGTTGAGCAATTCCTGCAAGGCACCAAAAGGACACAGCCAGCCGCAGTATGCCCCCCGCCCCCAGAACAGCAGTGATGCGGCCACCGATCCCCACAGAATAAAGATCAGCGGCTCCATCAGAAAGTAGCTCCAGTCGAAACCGCTGACGAGGGCGTTGAAGACCGCAAGAATATTGACGACTGACAGCTGTGCATTCGCATACCAGCCAATACCAAACAGCGTGAACAGCAGAAATCCGATGCGCACCCGGTCGGTCAGCCGCGGTCGTTTTACCAGCCAGTCCTGGAAGAAAAATATCAGGGTCAGCACTGCCAGCGCCACCAGCAGAACCACGACCTCTGTCAGCTTGGTCACCCACATTTTCATCCACAGGGGTGCACCCGGCGCATCGGCATCGAACCATGCCAGCAGCCCGGCAGGCTTTTCAGGCTCGATAAAAGACAGGTATTTCTGCGGTGGGCTGTAGGTCAGATCAAAAGTCTGAAAGGCTTTTTTCCTCGGCCCGGTGGCACGCCCCACGAGCAGCTGCAGCTTCCAGGGGAGTGCCGGATCGAACCCCTGGTCGGGCGGCACCAGGAACAGGTCCACGTCCTTGATATCCGGTGCGCCTACGGCCGCAATATGGCGCAACCGCTTGTGCTGGAAATCATGGAAGCGGATCGAAGCATCGCCCTGCATGAGCTGAAAACGGTCAAAAATACCGCCGCGCACATACCCCGAACCCTTGAAGGAATAGCGGCCGTCGCCGGCCAGAAGAATAGCCTGCTGGCCTGGTTTCAGGCGCTGGGTGAGGTTTTTGTACTCCGCCTCCCCCAGCAGGCTGCGACCGATCGCGGGGATGGAGACCACGGCCGCATACAGTTTGATAAACACCTCGTCGGGCGGGCCCTTTTCAGGCCGTTTGATCGCCAGCGGATCACCCGCGGCTGCAAAGGCCTGGTTGACCTGTTCGAGTGTCAGCCTCAGTTTCTGTACCGAACCATCGGCGAGCAGCGCCGGCCAGTCCTCGACTGTTCCGGCCCCGGCGTTGATCACGGCCGTGGGGCCAGTGTGCTCCGGTTCTGGCTTCAGACCGCCGAGATGATGGGCACGCGCCACCTTGATCGCACTGCGCAGAATGGTGTCATCAATCACCATCACCGTGACCGTTGCACCGCTGACCACGTCAACCTTCTGGTTCTCGATCTCGCCGCGCACCAGCTTGCCGATGTCCAGGCTCTTATAGTCATTGAGTACGGCCTTGATACGCTTTTCCGGGATACCGATGAGGACGATCGGCTCATGGTGTTCAACCAGCAGCACCTGGCGGATCACGCCCTTCAGGTCGATAGCGACCAGCTGGTGAATGGGTTTCCCGGAATAACCCGTGGTGTTGACATAATCGCTGGTGAGAAACACGAAACCGAGCTGCTCGTCCCCGTGAAAGGCCGGCGCCACCGGCGGATCCCCTTCCGGTTTGGCGATACGGTCGGCCCCGGGAAACAGCGCCTGCGGCTCCACACCAGCCAGGAAGCGAGGCAGTTCGGAGGCCGGAACCGGGCCACTGACCAGTAACAGCGCCAGTACAAGAAAAATCACGGCCGCCCGGACCCCCTCTGCACCAGCAGTCACACGGCCGGGGTTCAGTGCACCAGCACCACGAGGTTCTGTTCTATTCACCTGTTATTTTTAAGCGTATCATCCTGAACGGGCGGTCAGTATAGCCAATCTGTCCCCGGGGACTACTTGATCTGTATCAA
>JALSRZ010000153.1 GCA_026984515.1 Thiohalobacter sp.
CCACCAGGCACCGATAACTGGATACAGTTTCTCTCGGAATACGGCGAGGTACTGGTATTTTTCGGCGCGCTGTTTGAAGGTGAGACGATACGAGCAATACTGATTTAGGCTGCTCGTGCCATCATACAATCAGGTTTTCCGGAATACACCCCGGTATCGAGGTCAACCGTCTTTTGCCCAGGAGTACACTCTTATGAACAGCACCATCACCGCACTGCATGCCCGTGAAATTCTCGATTCAAGGGGCAACCCGACTGTCGAGGTCGAGTGCTCGCTGGCTTCTGGCGTGACGGCGCGTGCCGCCGTGCCATCCGGCGCTTCCACCGGCAGCCGCGAGGCGGTCGAACTGCGGGATGGCGACAGCGCCCGGTTTCGTGGCAAGGGCGTTACCCGGGCGATCTCCAATGTGAATGGTGAAATCGCCACGGCACTGACAGGCAGCGATGCCCGTCAACAGGCGGCGATTGATCACCTCATGGTCGAACTGGATGGCTCCGCCAACAAGAGCCGGCTGGGCGCCAACGCCCTGCTGGGAGTATCCCTGGCCGTGGCCCGTGCCGCGGCCATGAACTGCGGACTTGCACTGTTCCAGTACCTGGGCGGACCCGGCGCCACACGCCTGCCGGTACCCCACATGAACATCCTCAACGGCGGCGTGCACGCACACTGGCAGGGTGCCGACTTCCAGGAATTCATGATCGCGCCCTTCGGTGCTGCCGATTTTCACCAGGCGCTGGAATGGGGCAGCGAGATCTACCAGACACTGCGTGACCTGCTGGAGGACAAACAGCTGTCGGTCGGCGTCGGTGACGAAGGCGGTTTTGCACCCCAGGTCGATTCCAACGAGGAACCCTTTAAACTGATCACGCGCGCCATCGAGCAGACCGGCCTGCGCCCCGGGACGGATGTCGGCATTGCCTGCGACCCGGCCTCCAGCGAATTTTTCGAGGACGGTCACTACCGGTTGCGCAACGAAGACCGGCTACTGAAACCGGCCGAGATGGTGGACTACTGGGAGCACCTTGTGCAAACCTACCCGCTGGTATTGCTGGAGGACGGCATGGCACAGGAGGACTGGGATGGCTGGAAACTGCTCAACCAGCGTCTCGGGGCACGTATCGAGCTGGTCGGTGATGATGTCTTCTGTACCAACCCGGACATCATTGCACGCGGCATCGAGGAAGACATCGCCAATGCGGTACTGATCAAGCTCAACCAGATCGGCACCCTGACGGAAACTATCGCGGCGACCCGCCTGGCCCACAACCATGGCTGGGGGGCCTTCGTGTCACACCGCTCGGGTGAAACCGTAGACAGCTTTATTGCGGACATGACCGTCGCGCTGGACACCGGTCATCTCAAAACCGGGGCGCCGGCGCGCGGCGAGCGGGTCGAAAAATACAACCAGCTGTTGCGTATCGAGGAACAACTTGGCAGCGCTGCCCGTTACGCCGGCGCCGCCGCCTATGTGCGCCCTCCGCAAACCGGCTGACTACAGGAGCTGCGATGATGAACAGGTCTGCTATCCTGCCGCTCATCCTGGACAACTGCGCTCTCAACCCCGACTGCGTCCGGAACAGCCGGGCCATGGCGCGTGCACCACGCCTGACCAGGAGATAGTGAAACCATGCCGGCATTTCAGCCACGCCCGCTACCCGAAGGACTCGAGGGACTGACCGAGCTGGCGCTCGACCTGCGCTGGACCTGGAGTCACAGCGCTGACCTGCTGTGGAGCATGCTCGACAGGGCCGCCTGGGAACGCAGTGAAAACCCCTGGGTCCTGCTTCAGGATGCCTCTCGCCAGCGCCTGCAACAGCTGGCCGATGACCCCGGGTTCTGTCAGGAACTCAAACGCCTCAGCGAGGACCGGAAAGCCTACCTGGCTGATCCCGGCTGGTACGGAAAAGCACAACAGGATTATGACATCGGCAAGGTCGCTTACTTCAGCATGGAATTCGGCCTGGGTGAAGCGCTACCGATTTATGCCGGTGGTCTCGGTATCCTGGCCGGCGATGTACTCAAAACCGCCAGCGACCTGGGCATCCCCATGGTGGGAATCGGCCTGCTCTACCAGGAAGGCTATTTCCGCCAGATGCTGGACAGTGACGGCCGGCAACTGGCTATTTACCCCTACAACGACCCGTCCACCCTGCCCGTCCAGCCGCTGCGTACCGCATCGGGCGAGTGGTTGCACGTCACCCTCAAGCTGCCCGGCCGACAATTGCTGTTGCGCGTATGGCAAGCCAACGTCGGGCGTATCACACTCTATTTGCTGGACAGCAACGATCCGCTGAACAGTCCCCGGGACCGGGGTATTACCAACAAGCTGTACGACAGCGGCATGGAGCTCCGTTTTCTCCAGGAGCTGGTGCTGGGTATCGGCGGCTGGCGCCTGCTGGAAGCAAGCGGTGACGACATCTCCGTCTGTCACCTGAACGAGGGGCATGCAGCCTTCGTAGTGCTGGAACGCGCGCGCCAGTATATGGAACAGCAGTGCGTATCTTTCCAGGAAGCCCTGTGGGCCACCCGTGCCGGCAATGTATTTACCACGCACACCCCGGTAGCCGCCGGGTTCGACACGTTCCCGCCACAGTTTGTCGACAAGTACTTCCCGGCCTTCCATGACTTTCTGAGCCGCACCGGACTTTCTTTACAGGACCTGCTGGCACTGGGCCGGGAGAACCCGGCAGACACCGGCCAGGCCTTTAACATGGCCTACCTGGCGATGCGCGGCTGTGCGCGCTGTAACGGTGTCAGCCGCCTGCACGGAAAAGTAAGCCGGCGACTGTTCAACGTGCTCTACCCCCACTGGCCACAAGTGCAGGTCCCCGTCAGCCATGTCACCAACGGCGTGCACGTGCCCTCCTGGGATTCCGCCTGGGCTGACCGGCTGTGGACCGAAACCTGTGGCAAACAACGCTGGCTGGGTGATACGGACGCCCTGCGCCAGACGATCGAGACACTCGATGATGAACGTCTGTGGAACCTGCGTGTCCGTGAGCGCGAAGACCTGGTGCACTATGCGCGCAAACGACTGGCCCTGCAGCTGGGCCAGGCCGGCGCCAGCCCTGAACAGGTACAGAGTGTCGACCGGGTGCTGGATCCAAATGCACTGACCCTGGGTTTTGCGCGGCGCTTTGCGACCTATAAACGCCCCAACCTGCTGCTGCACGACCCGGCGCGCCTGCGGCGCCTGCTGACCGACAGCAGCAGGCCGGTGCAATTGATTATTGCCGGCAAGGCCCATCCCGACGACCACGAGGGACAGGCCATGATCCGTTCCTGGATCAACTTTATCCGCCAGCCCGGGATCCGCAATCGGGTGATTTTCCTGGAGGATTACGATATCGCGCTGGCCCAGCAACTGGTACAGGGAGTCGATGTCTGGATCAATACACCGCGCCGGCCCTGGGAAGCGTGCGGGACCAGCGGCATGAAAGTGCTGGTCAATGGCGGCCTCAACCTGTCTGAACTGGACGGCTGGTGGGCCGAAGCCTGCTCGGACGAGACCGGCTGGTCACTCGGCGACGGGAGAGAACACGACGCCAGCCCGGGGCGGGACGCTATCGAGGCCGGGGAGCTCTACCAGCGCCTGGAAAACGAGATCATCCCGTTGTTTTACAGCCGCGACACCCACGGCTTGCCGCGCGAATGGCTGCTGCGCATACGCAACAGCATGATGGACCTGACCCCCCGCTTCAGCAGCAATCGCATGCTGCAGGACTACGTGCAACAACTCTACCACCCTGCAGCCCGTGACTATGCAAACCGCTGCAACAGTGAATCACAGCTCGCGAAGCAACTCGACCACTGGTACCGGACACTGGCGCTGCACTGGGGGCAGATACACTTTGGCAATGTAGACGTGGAAAAGGAAGGTGGCGGCTACCTGTTCCTGGTACAGGTCTACCTTGGTGAAATCCTGCCCGGGCAGGTCCGGGTCGAGCTGTACGCGGACAACGCTGACAGCGGCAACCCGCTGGCGGAGGAATGCCAATGTGTGGAAAATATCAGCGGCGCAGTCAACGGTTATCTCTATCAATGCCATATCGATACCACACGGCCGGCCGCGGATTTCACACCCCGCGTAATTCCTTATCATGCTGACGCACAGGTTCCTGCCGAAGCGCCCTTCATTCTGTGGCGACCTGATGGCCACGCTTAGCATTTGTCTATGCAACAGCATGATATGAATAGTTACGATAGCAGCACAACCGGGATCAACGTATCCGAGTTCATCGACGGGCGTCCGGAGTCGCGTGACTGGAATTATTTTCTTGCACACTGCAAGGATGCGGAATGCCTGTTCAGGGTCGATATTTCCAGCAGGGATCCGGCATCCCTGCGCGGGCTGGTAAACGCCATTCATCAGAACCCGCTCGTGCTGGAGCGCTGCCTGGACCCGGATACCGTTTCGGGTGTTCATACCTATGACGATATGCTTGCCCTGCAACTCCCTTTTGCCGAGGACTGGGAGGCATCCGCACATCCAAAACTTACCGTTTTTTGTCTTGCCAACACCGTGGTTACGGTACGCATTTTCACAGCGGCTCGTGGAGGCCCCGACCTGCAGGTTCGACCCGCGGTTCCAGCCAGTCGGGTAACGGATGTTGAAGGACTGTTATTCTCGCTACTGGACACCATCATCGACCGCAGCAGCGAACTCACACTGCTGGCCCGTCGCAGTGTCGACCAGCTGGAAACGGATTTGCAGCAAGTCACCGACGAGGCGGAAATCGGCCGCCGCATCCTGTACCTGAAGCGCTCGGCAGCCCACTTCGAAATGGCCCTGGAGGCTAAACACAGAACATTGATGGCACTGCTGTCACAGGATACCGGGCTGCTCGACCTGCACCGTATCCGTGAACCGCTGCATGACGTAGTGGCACATGTCGAACACAGCCTGCGCTATATCGAGCGGGCGGAAGACCACCTTAGCGAACTGGACCGGCACTTTCTGTTGCTGATGCAGGATCGGACCAACAACCGTCTGCGGATACTGACCATTGTTTCCGCCATATTCATGCCATTGACCCTGATTGCCGGAATCTACGGGATGAACTTCCATTTTATGCCCGAACTGTCATGGCACTACGGCTACTTCGCCGTGCTGGTCCTGATGTTGTCGCTTGCTCTGGGGTTGATCTGGTACTTCTACCGCAAGGGGTGGTTCCGCTAACTACCAGCCACTGGGCGCAGTACACCATGCAGGCCCTGGACATTACTCGCCGACTTCCTGCTACAGCGCAAGCGCGGTTTTCATGGCTGCTCACTGCAGTAGTCAGCGACCAGGAAACAGGGTCGGCAGTAATGCAATCAATAATCCCGAAAACGTGTTGCCGACACCCCGGACACCGCCGACCGTCAGGCCGGTGATAAAGGCCGCCAGGGTCGCGTTCCATGGATGGTCCTGCGTCCAGCCCATCAGGCTTGCGCGGTGAGCAGCCGTGCGAAAACGCGCCTTGGCCTGCGCGGGTGTCAGCGCGCGCTGCGAGCCGCGAGCCATAGCAGCACCCCCGTGCAGGCCAGCACAACCATCCCGGTCAGTGCAGCTGCCTGGGGCTGGGTAAACTGCACAGCCAGCCAGCCATACAGTGCCCAGGTCAGCAGGCCAAAACCGGTCAGCGCCAGTACGCTGGCAACGGCAAGCACCGCCAGACCGCCGCCAGTGCGCAGCGCACCCCGCTGCAATGCCCTGCCCTCGGCCTCAAGCAGGTCGAAAAAAGCCACCACCAGCTCTGAGAGGCTGTTCAGCGTCGGCCTCCTGGATTCAGCAACTGCGCCACGACCACGCCAATACTGAAGGCACCCAGCAGACTGCCCAGCGGGTGCTGGACAATCGCCTTCTCGATTTCCTCGCTCGCCTTACGACTCTGTTTGCGTGCGGCCTCGACGCGGCGACGCAGCTCCTCATCGGCAATGTCAATTCCCTCTTCTACCGAATCCCTGGCATCTCTGACCCGTTCTTCACCCAGCGCTCGAATGACACGCGTCAGTTCGGTCATATCCTCGCCCAGCTTCGTGACATCGGCGCGTATGGCATTAAGCTCCTGTTGCAGTCTTTCATCTGTCATACCCGCACCTCTCCTTTCAACTCTCTGACCCCCACACCGGGGTAACACAGAATATTTTCAATGTGAACTCCGAAACGTGAGTTAAAAGTAGCACTGCGGTGCACATGGCGAAAGCGAATTGTCGGGCTTTTCTGATCGTGATCAAGGCCTACGACCTGACTACGAGCACATCGCAGGGCGCCTGGTGCAGGACAGCATTGCTCACAGACCCCAACAGGCGCGCCAGGCCATGGCGCCCGTGTGAACCTACCACAATCAGGTCTACCTGCTTCTCACGCGCCCAGGACACGATGGCCCACCTGGGGTTTCCCCACTGTATCTGCTGTGTGACCGCTTTATCCAGACCGGTCCGTTCGACAAAGCGATGCATGCCGGCTTCTGCCTGTACCCGGAGGTCCTCTTCGTCCAGCACCAGGCCGGCGTCTACCGGTTCGGACGCGTTGGTGTAGAACGCCATATCCTCGGCCACATACAGCACTTCCAGCATCGCCCCGTGCTGGTCGGCAAGTTGCCTGGCACGCAGGGCCGCCGGTTCGGAGTTCGGTGACAAATCCGTTGCCAGCAGGATGGACCGGTACGCCTGCACAGGCTGCAACTCCCGTTGCGTTTTTTCCTGCAACCAGTCCCAGGCGGCTTTTGATTCGCTTTTATCGAAAAACCTCATTTCGGTATGCATGAACAAACCGGCCAGCGCGATGGCAGAATGCTCCCAGAAATTATCACCGACAATCGCAATGCGCCTGAAATCCCGGTCGTGCTGCAAACCGAAACGCAGGTCATCCCAGGCCGCCTTTGGTTCCCAGCCCCGGAAATCTTCCAGCTCGACATACAGGGACAGGCAACCCGATTCGCGTATCCGGGCTTCCAGCCCGGGAAGAAACTGCTGGTAATCGGCATCCGTGAGCTTGCCGCTGGCCCTGAAGGCAAAAATACCTTTGTCACTGGTGGGCAGTATTTCGAACATTGGCCTTTTCTCCACATAGTGTTCCGGCGAGAACCTGTTTGAAGCGTACCCTGTTCCCGCAGCTGGAGCTGTCACCTGGGTTACATCCCCGGTGCCCGGGTCCCTCATGCCAGCGCACCCGCACTACCCCCCCCTAGCCCGCATTTCTCACCGACTTCCTGCTGCGGCGGCGTCATGCCGCGCGCTAAGCGCGCGTTCACTCGGTCGGGCTGCTCGACATAGTGTCGACTATGCCTGCGCGGCCCTCGGTCGCGAACGCCGCTTATCACACGACCTGCCACCGCCTCGCTACGGAACCCGGGGAGAAATGCGGGCTAGATGTCGACAAAGATCGGCCAATTCACCATACTACAGGCTCCGGAGAACCCCGGGCATTACAGGGAACGGGCATGAAAAACCAGCTGCACCATGAGCTGCTGAAACCCCTCGGCGTATAGATTGTGCCGACCAGGGAACAGGACACCGGTTTACCCGGGTGCGTCGAAGACCTGCACCGTGAAATGAATGCATGGCGTAGTGAACACGACGCCTGGCTGGACGATATCGACCTGTGGCAGCGCGAATACAAACTGGCCGAGGCAACACTGTATAAAATGGAGAAGGCACTTCCCGAACACAAACGATTGCTGGAAGAACACGCTGAAAACATCCGTCAACACAAACAGCGTGTCAGTTTGTATGAAGGAATCCTGAAAAACTACCTGACTGGCGGCGATCAGTATCGCGGACAAGGAAAATCGCTTCTGGAAGAACACCTGTCCCAGAAAAAACAACACCTGCATGAACGGGAACGACACGAACGATTTCAACACACACATCTGGAAGCCATGTCAGAACTGATGCACCTTGCCAAATTATTCGGAAAAACAGACTGGCAAGAATAAAACCATCCGTCACAACGGTTGGCAAAATACCCTGGAGACCACGATGAAAGACCCCTTGCACCACGATCCGCTTGACGCCCTGGGCGAAGCCTACGAAAAAATGTTCGAGCGCGCTGCCAAACGGTTTCACGAGGCGGAAAAGAAATCCGGCCCCGTATTCCACAAACTGATTGACGAGGCGAAAGACAAGGCCATTGAGCTTAAAGAACTCTCGGAAGACGATGCTGAAAAAATCGCAGCCTATATCAAGCGCGACCTCGGTGACCTTGCCAGCCACCTGTCGGAAACCGGCAATGAACTCGGCGACTGGCTCGGGTTCGAAACGGCGCTGCTGGAAAGCGCCATCTTCGACCTGCTGCTGAAAGCTGCTGACCCGACCACGTTGACGCTGTTGAAAATAAGCGAAGATGCCCGCCAGGCCGCTTCCTGGCATACCGGCGAAATCACCGGCCCAGGCACACTGGTCTGTGACCAGTGCGGGGAAAAACTGCACTTTCGCAAAGCGGGGAAAATCCCGCCCTGCCCCAAATGTCGTACAACGACGTTTCATCGTTGATCCTGTCGGAGCAACTGCCTTCCCCGCAACGGCCCAGGCCTGCAGGGAGGCAACTCTTCCTGGCGGGCTAGTGGGCAACCGGCATGATTG
>JALSRZ010000154.1 GCA_026984515.1 Thiohalobacter sp.
ATTCCAATTGGTGTTATTTACCGATGGCTGGATTTTTACAGTTCGATGATGAGCCGGATCAGTATTTGTTTGCCTATGTATTACGTCCTGGCGATGCGCACGCGAGTTACGTGGCGATCGGCATTTTACGCCGTGTGATCAAACGTTTGCGTAAAGCGTTTGCGGGGGTGAAGATCCGTGTCCGTCTTGATGGTGGATTTTCCACGCCGGAGGTGTTTGATTTTTTTATAAGGTTTCACTGCTGTCCCGTTAACCCGCCAACCACGTGACTGAAACATAAGCGGCAGGTACGTTTTGAGCCAGGTCGGGCTATCCGGACATGGGACCGGTATCACCCGGTCAGGACACGCAGAACCTGCCATCCCTGGCCGCTCGACTGCCGCATCCCTGCGGCAGACGGCCCTGACCGGGTGATACCGGTCCCATGTCCTCACCTGCAGGCTCGCTCCAACGTTAACGGGACAGCAGTGATAAGGTTTGTTAGACACTGCGACAGTGAGATAGCGTACAAGTTGGAACACAGCGCAATGCGTAGTCCCGACATCCATCAAGAAACGCTGTTCAGCATAGTCATTCCGGAGGAACATTTCCTGGCAGACCACCGACTTCGCCCCATCCAAGCTATAGCAGACAGCTATACTCTGCCGATGATTCAGGAGGTGATCAGTCATGGAAAGGCGCAAGCGAAAAGCTCGCAGAAAACACCGCAAATGGCGTGTGTCTATCGCTATTTTACTGTCCGTCCCAGTTGTGACCCTGTTGATCACGCTTCCTTTCCGCTGGCTGACACCGCCCACCACGGCTTTCATGCTGCACGCTGCTTCGACCGGGCTTGGTGGTGGTCAACGCTGCAGACAGGTGGATTACCAGTGGGTGGACTGGCAAGCCATCGCTCCAGTCATGCCACTGGCTGTGATGGCCGCGGAAGATCAACGGTTCCCCGTGCACCGGGGACTGGACTTCAATGCCATTGGCCGTGCCCTGCAGGAATGGCGGAATAACGGACGAATGCGTGGTGCCAGTACCCTGACCCAGCAACTGGCCAAGAACCTCTATCTCTGGCCAGGTCAAAGCTTGGCGCGTAAAGGCATCGAAGCCTGGCTTGCCGTGGCGCTGGAAATGACCTGGCCGAAACGACGTATTCTCGAGGTGTATCTCAACGTGGTTCAGTTTGGCGAATGCACCTTCGGGGTTCAGGCAGCCAGTCGGCGTTTCTTCCATCAAAATGCTGCCGCGCTGAATGCCTGGCAGTCAGCGCGCCTGGCAGCGGTGTTACCCGGTCCGGTACTGTACCGGGTCGATCAGCCGGGTGACTATGTGCGGCAACGCACTGGCTGGATCCTTGAACAGATGAGGCTGCTGGGCGGAACCGGTTATCTTGGCGCGCTGTGAAAACCATGGGCAGGGGAGTCATTCACTCCCCTGCCCTATACCTCCTGTTACTTGTCCGTACCGTGAAACTTGTCGAGTAACCGGTTTACACTGTTTTTCGCCCGGTCGAACAACTGCTCGGTTTTACTCGTGCCTTCCAGCGCGTGTTTCAGGTTTTCTATATCCTCCTTGAAAGCCCTGTAGGCGGCAGTATCTGTGTAGAAATACCCCAGGCGTCTGGCGATTTTCAGTTGCGAAGATGCGTAATCCAGGTCTCTCAGCGCTTCATCCTTGTCCGATTCCCGGACTTGTTCCGCTTCATCGATCGCACCCTGTGCGCGTACCACGGGCAGTGGCAGGATCACCCGATCTTCCACCAGCGAATCCCTGGCATCCAGCAGGGTCTGCTCGGCTTTTTTGCTCTCATGGGCTGCGATTTCACGTACCGCGCGTTTAATGGCGTCAGGATACGTATCCAGCGGTATAAAAGCGGTCGTAGTTACAATCTCGCTGCGCATCCTGCTCAGCAGTGAGCGCGCGGTCTGCACATCACCGTCGTCCAGCAGATCTTCAACCAGTTCCAGGTCGGCTTTTACCCTTTCCGGGGTTGTAACCAGATCAATAGCCGTCACGGAAGTTGCCACTGGGATCAGCTTGAGTTCCGGGTTTGCTGACATGGCGACTTCCAGTTTGCCACTGGCAGCTTCCAGTTTCCTGACGGCGTCGTCCTGTTTGCCATCTTTGAGCAGATCGATGGTTTCATCGACAAATTGAACAGCCGATACCGCATCGCTGTTGAAAGATTCCCGTTTTTTGTCGGCGTTTTTCCGGGCTGTCGAGACGGCATTTTGCCCGGCGGCTTTCACCTTTGCAGAAGCGGCTGTCGCGCCCTGGGTCGCCATCAGCGAAATACTGAACAGGCCGGCCGCTATCCAGAGTGGGAGTGAATTATGGATTTTCCGGTTTAGTGCATACATCGATATATCTCCTGAAAGTACATTAATAACATCGGTTCATTCCGCGTAAGACGTCCGCTGGTTGAACGGATGGGAGGAGACTACGCATGCCGGGCAGCCACTGCTGTCACACAAGTGACAATGACGGCCCGGGGTTACCGGCAGGCAATGCACTACGGTCACCGCAGCATGTGGGGCTTGCAGGCTGATTTTGACTCCTGCGTCTGGCCGGCCGGTTACTTGATTTTGCGATCAGCGTGTAATTTAATACAGGTATAAAAATAAAATATCGAGGTTGGGTTGCGCCTGGTACCTGAGGAGTGACGGGAATGACGGTTTCATCGCACAAGTACAATGGGGGTGAATTCGACCCCTCCTCCATGCCGTTTGCGGCGCCCTGCAATCTGCTCGATACGGGGGCTCCGGTACGCTGGCTGAGCAAGGGCTGGCAGGATATTCGTACCGCGCCCGCGCAAAGTCTGCTCTATGGTGCGGTGATGATGGTGCTCAGTTATGCGCTCGCGTACCTGGCGTACCAGATGGGCAACTTCATCATTATGGTCGCGTTGCTGGCCGGCTTTATGTTCCTGGGGCCGGTGCTGGCCATTGGTTTGTATTCCATCAGCTGCCAGATCCAGAACGGTCGCAAGCCGGTACTGGGTTACTGCCTGCGGGAAGGGAAACGGCACCTGGGCAATGAAATGGTGTTTGCGGCCATTCTCCTGGTAGTGTTCCTGTTGTGGATGCGAGCAACCTCGACGGTGCACATATTTTTCCCGGCCGAGGTTCACCCGCACTGGAGTGACCTTGCCCTGTTCCTGGGTATCGGCAGCCTGATCGGCGCCCTGTTCTCTGCGGTGATTTTCTGTGCCAGCGCGTTTTCGCTTCCCATGTTCATGGATCGCAGGGTGGACGTGGTGACGGCAGTTGTCACCAGCGTCAATGCCGTACTGCGTAACAAGGCCGTGTTGCTGCTGTGGGGTTTTCTGATTGTGTCCCTGAGCCTGCTGGGTTTTCTGACCGGCACGCTGTTCGTGGTTTTGCCCCTGATCGGGCATGCGACCTGGCACGCCTACCGGGAGACCATCGACGCCAGTGCCTGGCCGCGGCATGAAGCGCTGTAATGCTTCGCTTACCAGTTGAACGGCATCATGCCGGCGGGTGAAAACTTGTCGCCCATGCGGTCCATTTCACCGCTCATTTCTCCCATGCGCCGTTCCATGATCCAGTTCATGCGGTTCATGGTGTAGGTCATTTCCCGGACGCTGGGGTTGATTTCCTCGATGGTCTGCATGGAGGACTGAATCTCTATCAGGGAGCTGCGCATGGCGTCCATCTCACCCAGCATAAGGGGCGCCATCTCGGCCACCGGTTTGGCGGTGCGGTCCAGCCGCATGATTGCCCTGGAAATGTCTCCGAAATTCTGGAAGCCCTCCGTCCATAACGGCTGCCATACCACCACCACCAGGTAGAGCATGGTAGCCAGGCTCACCGTGGCGACAAAATAGAACATCCCCTTCCAGAATTCCGCGAACGTTTTCATATCCATCACACTGCCCCTTTTCAAACGTCCGGTTCAATGCACTTACTGTGACACCGGATACAACCTATATATTTTTACAGTCTACAAGCAGGCAGGTATCTGCGCGCTGACCGGGATCAATAGACTGAATGCCGGCTGCAATACAGGTCAATTGCGCTGGCAGCCGGGCTGTTCCTGGCGGTTTTCCACCGCCTTTGCAATGGCGTCCACGATCACCGCGAACTCTCCCGGCGTGATCACCTGCATGATGCGCGCCAGCAGCTGTGAATCCAGGTCCGCGTAGACCGTGGTGCCGTCCGTGAGGTTGACGACAATGCCCCCCGTTTCGTACTCACCGGCCTGGCCGGACTGTTCCGCGTCGGTCAGGTCCGCTTCCAGTTTCATCAGCTGGTCATAGCGCGTATCAATTTTATCGAACAGGGCGCTATCCAGGTCGTCCGGTAACTGAACTTCAAGCCGGTCGCTGTGTTGTTGCGTTTCTGCTTCAAGGCCCTGCTCCGCGAGAAAGCGCAGGAACAGGTCGACCGCCTGCCGGTGGAAGAAGACATATTCGATCATGGGGTAAACCTGCTGTTTTCGATGACTTTCCGGGCGTGGCGGCCAGATAGCCGACCTCTGATTTGCGCATGTTCCACTGGAATACCACGCTATAGTCGCTTGCTTTCACCTGGCTTACCAGTGCTTTCTGTGTTTGCATTCGTTCCCGGCTGCGTGGCGGCTTCGTCGATTGCGCAATGGTGCGGTCAACAGGCAATTACCGCCGCAGGGTGTGATTGCCGACAGTTCCAGTAGAATACTATCCGTGGCCGGGCCGTCTCCTGGAATGGGCGGCAGAAGTTGCGCAATGGTTGTTCCTGAATAAAAATATAAATATATTATAACTATACAGTGATTATCTATAATCAGCATTATGAATTTGCCGTTCCGGATGCGCAGGCATGCGTGCGCTGACCGGCTTTCTGGCAGGATTATTTGCCGCCGTCATCAGTATCCAGGCGCTGGCACAGACCAGTGCGGACGCTGGGAAAGCGGGTCCGCTGGTATTTGGTTTTTTGCCGATTGTCAGCTCGGAGCGCCTGGTACACCGTTTTTCCCCCCTGGCAGACTACCTGTCCGCGAAGCTGGACAGAAAGATTCGCATGGAAACCGCACCGGACTTTGCCTCGTTCGTGCGACGGACCGACGATGAGCAACGCTACGACATTCTGTTTACAGCGCCGCACCTCTACTACCTGGCGCACCGGAAAAGTCACTACCGGGCCCTGGTGCGTGTCGACCGGCCGGGCATGAAAGCGGTATTTGTTACCCCGGTTGCGAGTCCGGTTCACTCCTTGCAGGACCTGCGTGGTCGACGCCTGGCGACCACCGACCCGTTGGCGCTGGCGACCGTGCTGGCGCGTGCACGGCTGGAGCAGGCGGGTATCGACCCGGACCGGGATCTGACCCTGGTGGCCACGCCCAGCCACAACGCCTCGTTGTTGTCCTGCTACCGCGGCACGACCGATGCGGCAGCGCTGATACGTCCACTGTACCGGCGTGCGCGTGCAGAGATTCGTGACCAGACCCGTGTTGTCGCCGAAACAGCCAGTGTCCCGCACATGCCAATCGCAGTGGCTCCCTGGATCGATGCGCATACAGCGGCACGTCTGCGTGACATCCTGGTCAACATGTCCGCCGAAACGCAGGGGCGCGCCCTGCTCCGCCATCTCGACTGGCCGGGTTTTGTCGCGGCACAGCCGGGAGAATACGACGGCCTCGGTACGGTTGCAGATCAGCTGGGGATCGACTGAGCGTATGCCGCTTTCGCCCTTCCGTTCCCTGCGCGTCCGGCTCATTGCAGGCGTGGTCATTATAGAAATCGTCATGGTTTCGCTGCTGGTATGGAACAACCTGGGTGTTATCCGGCAGGCACACGCTGATCGCCTGTGGAACACAGCAGCCGGTATGCTGGAACTGGTCGCGGCCACGTCCGGTCGTTACCTGGTCGAAGTCGACTATGCCACGCTGGAGGAATACCTGCGTAACATCGCGCACCAGGAGGAACTGTCGTACCTGGTGATCTCCGACCGTGATGAACGCCCGGTAGTGACGCTGGGCCAGGTGCCGGATGCGCCGTGGCCGGCGACGGATGGTCACCCTTTCGAGGTCAGTGACGGTGTGCTGGATATGGCGCAGCAAATCCGTATCGGCAACCAGCCCATGGGGCAGGTGCACATGGGTTTTTCGCTGGCGCAGATGAACCGGTCGATCGATTCAGCGCGCCTGCGCAGTATTGCCATCGCCGTGACCGGCATCGTTCTGACCATACTTGCGACGGTCTTTATCGGGGTGCACCTGACGCGCCGCCTGGGCAGGCTGGCGGCTGCGGCGCAGCGGGTCGGTGCCGGTGATTATGATGTGGCGGTGCCCGCGGAAATCCGCGATGAGGTCGGGACCACCGCCGCGGCGTTCAACCGGATGGTGGCCGAAGTGTCGCAACGTACCCGGCACCTGGAGGAGTCCCTGGCGCGTGAACGGGTCATCGAGGAGACCTCGATCGATGGCATGATTACCTATGCGGCCAGCGGTCAGATACTGTCGGCCAATCCCGCCATGCACCAGTTGTTCGGGTATCGCCAGGACGAGTTGCTGGGCAAACCGGCTTCCCTGTTGCTGGCGCCTGTTTCGGATGGAAAAGATGCCGTCGCGGCTTATGCCGACAACGCGCTCTGGACACACACCATCGACACACGCATCGAAGTGACCGGTCAGCGCAGAGACGGCAGCTGTTTTCCGCTGGAACTGTCCATCGGCCGGGTCGATATCAGCGGCGAGCCGCTGTTTGCCGCCACCCTGCACGACATTACGGAACGCAAACTGGCTGAACATGAATGCCATAGCCTGCTGGAAGGCAATCGTTTCCTGATCCACAAGTCGCTCGCGGTACAGGAAGAGGAGCGTCGCCACCTCGCCCGCGAACTGCACGATGAGCTTGGCCAGTGCATGACGGCCATTCAGGCGGATGCCGAACTGATTCATGAGCTGTCCCGCGACCGCGACGAGAAAATCACGACCAGCGCAAGCGCGATCGTCAGCGTCTCCTCGCGCATGTATGACGTCGTACATTCGATGATGCAGCGCCTGCGACCAGGAGTGCTGGACGACCTGGGGCTGCTGGCCGCCCTGGAAGAGGAAGTCGACGCCTGGCAGGCACGCTTCCCGCAGGTCGACTGCCGGCTGGTCAGTGAAGGTGAGCTGATGGGGCTGGGTGAACGCATCAATATCACGCTGTACCGTATCGTTCAGGAAAGCCTGACCAACATCGCCAAACACGCAGGAGCTACACGGGTATCGCTGCAGCTTGTCCGGCAGGAAGGTTCGTTGATTTTACGCGTCGAGGATAACGGCCGTGGCATGGATACGGAACACCCGGGCCGCGGGCTGGGCCTGATCGGTATGCGTGAACGCGTTGAGGCGCTGGGTGGCTCCCTGTCGGTGCAGTCAGCGCCCGGCGAAGGTGTGGTATTACGTGTCAGTATTCCGGTAACAGAATAGGATTCGCCAGCTGATGGAAAACATACGGGTGCTCCTTGTCGATGATCACGAGGTCGTGCGCGCAGGTTACCGGCGACTGTTCGAGAGCACCGGAGACATTGCCGTGGTTGCCGAGGCGACCGACGGTGAAAGTGCCTACCAGTCCTACCTGGCATGCCGTCCCACGGTAGTGGTTATGGACCTGACCATGCCGGGGATCGGCGGGCTGGACGCCAGCCGACGCATCCTGGCGCGCGATCCGGGTGCACGCATTCTGGTGTTCAGCGTACATGAAAACGAGGTGTTTCTAAGTCGCGCCATGGACCTGGGGATACTCGGTTATATATCCAAGCGCAATGCCTCACGCGTCATGATCGAAGCCGTGCGCTGTGTGGCCCGCGGCGAAGTATTCATCGGCCAGGAGATGATGCCGCACCTGCTGCGGCGTCAGCAGAGTGACGACGGTGAACGCGTGGCCGGTTTGTCGCCACGGGAGTTCGAGGTGTTCCGCCTGCGTGCGGAAGGCAAGTCGGTCAACGAAATCGCCGGGTTGCTGAACGTCAGTCCCAAGACCATTGGTCATCATCACACCAGTGTGAAACAGAAACTGGGTGCAGCCAATTCGGCGGAGCTGACCCGGCTGGCGATCCGGCTCGGTATTATTTCGCCGTAACCGAAGTAGCGGGTACATCTGAGTCCGGGTTGCCCGACCTGGCTCAAAACGTACCTGCCGCCTGTGTTTCAGTTACGTTGTTGGCAAGGTAACTGCATGGAAGTGTTCATATTAATAACAATAAGATAGGTAAACTATCTATAATATGGATTATATAGAATAAGTTTTCTGCCCAGTCCATTTAAGGATTTTCCCTATACCTCCGTCTACCACCCCGGCACTAAGCTGCCGGTGCGTTGCCACGCATTACAAAACTACCGGGAGGAGAACCCATGGCTATGCACGATTTTCTTGAACAGGCAGGCAAATGCGTACTGGCATCTGCCCTGTCGCTGGCGTTGGCCGGCCTGTCTACTGCGCAGGCGCATGAAAAAGTAATTACCCTGATCCAGCTTCAGGACGTCCACGGTAATATCGCGCCGCACGCCGGTATTATCCGTAACCTGGACGGTACAGAACGGCAGGTGCTCAAT
>JALSRZ010000155.1 GCA_026984515.1 Thiohalobacter sp.
GCGCAACCAACTCGCTGACGGTATAACTGTGCCAGCCCTGTTGCGACAGCCAGCGCAGCTGCCTGGCAAATACCCCGGGAGCCACACGCAGGCCGTTGAAGCGCGCGCCACGGCGCGGTGCGGCAATCATGTGATACATCAGGATGCGCGGACAGCGGTAACTGACGGCAGGGCGCCACCAGGCATAGCGCAGGGAAAACCAGGCCAGCACGGCGACTGCCGGCAACCACAACAGGGTCATGCGTGCTGCAACCGGCGGTAGACAGCGAGCGTCCGGTCGACCATATCCTGCACGGTGGCGAAAGCGGCGGGAGCCGTCTCTACCGGGCGCTCCAGCAGTGCCCGGCTGGTCTTTTCCAACGCATCGAGATCACCGCGCGGCACTCGTCCCTGCGGAAACACCCTGGCCAGCACGTCGCCGACACCACCGTCATCGTAACCAACCACCGGCACGCCCAGGCTGAGCGCCTCGTGCGCGGTGCGCCCGAAGGACTCGGGCCTGGTCGACAGCGAACAGACGATATTGGAGACGGCCAGAATGTCGCGCAGGTCCATGCGATGGCCGGTAAAACTCAGCGCACCCTCCAGCCCCAGTTCCTGCACCCTGTGCTGCACTTCGCGCCGGTACGCCGCGTGCGCCGGGTCATCACCGCCAACGATCAGGCCATACACCGGGAGATCCGCCTGCACCAGCCTGGCCAGCAGCTGCAGGAAATCCAGGTGGCCCTTGAGCCGCGTAATCCGCCCCGGCAAGGTCAACACCTGGCGTTCCAGCAGGAAAGGAAAATCCTGGTACCAGCGTGCCATCCAGGAATCCGCCGGGCGGTAGGCAAAGGGGTAGACTTTGGGGTCGATGCCACGCTCGATGACGTGGATACGGCTGCTTTCAGTTTTGGGGTAGTGCTCCTGCACATAGCGCCGCGCTGCATCCGAGACCGCGATCACGGCTTCACCGCGGGTCATGACGCGGCTGTAACGGCTGACGGAATACAGGCCGTGCACCGTGGTAACGAAGTGCGGCCGGATCGGCTCCGGCATGCCGCGCCAGGCCAGCCAGGCGATCCAGGCCGGCAGCCGGGAACGCGCATGCAGGATGTCGATACCCCGGTCCAGCACCAGCGCACGCAGGCGCCTGACCAGGCGCAGTGTCCAGAGCGACTTCCGGCCGATGGGCCACTCGATGTGTTCACTGCCCTGTCCTGTCAGGCGACTGACCAGCTGACCGCCGGAAGACATCACCAGCGAACGGTGACCCGCTTTCACCAGGCCGGCGCCCAGCTCCAGGGTACCGCGCTCGACACCACCCGATTCCAGCGCGGGCAGCAGTTGCAGGACGGTTAGTGGTTTGTCAGCCAATGTACTCTAATCCAGTCGGCGCAACGCTGCGCTTCGTTCAGGGGCTGAGGCGGCCCGGCCACCAGTTGCCGGCTTCCCGGTGCAGCCACCCATTGATCCTGCACCAGTGCATCGACGCCCGCTGTGACGCGGTTCGCGCGCCTGCGTGGCACCTGCAGGAGCCCGACGCGGGCGCCGGCCGTCAACGCTTCATACACCATCGACACACTGTCTTCACTCACCCAGGCTTCGCCGGCCGCGGCCAGGCTGTCCGCCAGCCAGTTGCGCGGCGCAGATTCCCAGGGTGTGATTTCCATTCCGTAGCGCTCATCCAGCACCTGCAGCAGCCTTGCCGGTGTCCGCGGTGAGGTACCCAGCATCCAGCGTTTGAGCGGGCGCTGCTGCACCAGTCGCCCGAGCTGGGACAGGATAGCATCGTCATCCCAGTGGTAGTGACGCGAAGGCCCGCCCAGCAATACCAGCCCGGTGTCCGCATCATGCGCACCACCGGCCGTGATGGAGTTGAGCACCCCGCGCGTGCTCAGCACGTTGGGCGCTGCAAACCGGCCATCGTGTTGCGGCACCAGGCACAGGTCAAAACAGGCGAGCGGCAGCGTCGGTTTCATCAGTACCACCGCACGCCCGCCCCGGCACCTGCGCGCCGCCAGCAGGTGCCAGTGCGTGGCATGCCCGGCGCCCAGCAGCAGGTCGGGCGCGGGCAGTTCCCGGCCGGGTTCATAGCGTGCGGTCAGCCACCAGCGCAACCCGCTGCCGGCTTTCTCCACCGGGATATCGAAAACATCGAGCGCAAGCCGTTCCTGCAATGCGGCAGCCAGTCCCCGGCTTTGTGCGTCATGACCGGCTTTGCCATCGACAAAGCGCCACAGGGTTACTGGCAAGGCGATGTCCTCCGTGGGAAAACAGGGGGCACCTGAACCTCCCGTGTCAGGAAACCCTGATCCAGTCGTCATTGCGGCTCAGAGGCTTCCGGAAGATTGTGGTGCCACTTCGTAATGACGGGAACGTTGAATGAACCAGGGCTTCCCCAGAATTACGCGGCCGTGAAACAGCCGGGTTACGCCCGTCAGTCCGTGAGCACGTACTCGGCTCCACAATACGGGCATTTTGCCCTGCCCGTATCCTCGATGGGCAGGTACACGCGCGGGTGCGAGTTCCACAGGGTCATGCTGTCCATCGGACAGTGCAGCGGCAAATCCGCGCGGGTGACCTCGTAACGGTTTTCTGCGTTGGCTTCAATGTATTGCTTGCCGCCGGCATCCGCCGCGGTATTGGGACTGGGCACAGTGATTACCTCGTTGATCCTGTCGGTGTCAGCCACCCGGCGTGCTCGGCACGCCGGCCGTGGACCTGGTCAAAATACAGACTCTGCAGCTTTTCCGTGATCGGGCCGCGTGCACCGGCGCCGATGGTGCGGTTATCCACTTCCCGGATCGGCGTCACCTCGGCCGCGGTACCGGTAAAGAACGCTTCATCAGCGACATACACTTCATCGCGGGTAATGCGTTTTTCGCGGATCTCCAGCCCCTGTTCCCGGGCCAGGGTCATGACGGTGTCGCGGGTGATCCCTTCCAGTGCAGAGGTCAGGTCCGGCGTGTACAGCACGCCGTTGCGCACGATAAAGATATTCTCGCCACTGCCTTCGGCGACATAACCCTCGTTATCCAGCAGCATCGCCTCGTCGTAACCGTCGGTCATGGCTTCGTTCAGCGCCAGCATGGAATTCATGTAGTTGCCGTTGGCCTTGGCCTTGCACATGGTAATATTGACGTGGTGCCGGGTGTAGGAAGAGGTGCGGATACGAATACCCTTCTCCAGGTTTTCCTTGCCCAGGTAGGCACCCCATTCCCAGGCCGCGACGATCACGTGCACTTTCAGGTTGTCCGCGCGCAGGCCCATGCCTTCCGAACCGTAGAAACACATGGGCCGCAGGTAGGCCGAATCCAGTCCGTTCTCGCGCACCACGTCGAGCTGTGCCTGGTTGAGTGTATCCCGGTCGAACGGCATCGGCATCTGCAGGATGTGCGCGGAACGGAACAGGCGGTCGGTGTGTTCCCGGAGGCGGAAGATCGCCGTACCCTGCTCGGCGTGATAGGCCCGCACACCCTCGAAGACCCCCATGCCGTAGTGCAGGGTGTGGGTCAGCACGTGGGTGGTGGCATCCCGCCAGGGACGCATTGCCCCGTCGTACCAGATGACACCGTCACGATCGGCCATCGACATGCAATTTCTCCTTCATTCGTACTTTCTGTTCAGCGTCGTTATCGGCTTACGTTCACCAGTTCGGTTGCGCGACTGTAGTATACCGGCACCGGGATGACGAATGAATCAGCGCTTCGCTAACTCTCCATCAAGCGCTTCCAGATATCCGCGACCTTTTTGCGCTGCATGGGCAGCACATCCTCCGCCACCACGACCGACGCATCCGCCAGGGTCAGCCGGTGGCTGACAGCGCGGTATTGCCGGTAGGCCTCGATCAGCGTCTGGGCATAGGCGGATTTCAGCAAGCCCGCGGTCGCCAGCGCTTTCAGCAGGTGGATGGTATCCGTATGTTGCAGCAATTCCGGGTGGTCGTTACACCAGCGCAGAACGAGATATTGGACCATAAATTCGATATCAACGATACCTCCCCGGCCCTGTTTGAGGTGGAATCCGCCGCCACGCACCTTGCCCAGCTCGGCGCGCATGCGTTCGCGCATGTCGCGCACTTCCGCGCGCAGGTTTTCCAGCCGGGCATCGGCACTGAGTACCTGCTCCCGTATCCTGTTGAACGCCTTGCCCAGTGCCCGGTCACCGGCCACCGGCCGCGCACGCACCAGCGCCTGATGCTCCCACACCCAGGCGTCCTCTCGCTGGTAGCCCGCGAACGCATCGAGACTGCTGACCAGCATCCCTGAATTGCCGGAGGGGCGCAGCCGCATGTCCACCTCGTACAGGGTACCGGCCGCAGTGAAGGTCTCCAGCATGTGGATGATGCGTTGCCCGAGGCGCGTCAGGAACACGGTGTTGTCCACGGCCTTGCGGCCCGCGGTCTTCTGCGTGCTGCCCGCGCTGTCGTGCAGAAACACCAGGTCCAGGTCCGAACCATAGCCCAGCTCCATGCCGCCCAGCTTGCCGTAGGCGATGATGGTAAATGCAACCGGCCGCCGCTTGCCGCCGTGCCGACAGTGCGGCGCGCCGTAACGCCGCACCATCTCCGCCCAGGCAATGGACAGGACTTTTTGCAACACGACTTCGGCGATCATGGTCAGTTCATCGCTCACCAGGGTAACGGGTGCCGCACCGGCAATATCGGCCGCTGCAACACGTAATACCATGCTGCGCCGGAACTGGCGCAGACGATCCATCTGCTGCTCCAGGTCGCCGGCTTCCACTGTACCCAGGTATTGCTGCTCCAGTTCGGTCTCGAGTTCGCTGCGCACCAGCGGGGCATACAGGGTACGGGGGTCGAGTAACTGGTCCAGCAGCATCGGGAAGCGCGCGATCTGCTCGGCGATCCAGGCGCTGGCCGCGCACAGTTTGACCAGTTGTGACAGTACCAGGGGGTTTTCCTGCAGCAGGGCGATGTAGGTGGTGCGACCGGCAATATGCTCCAGCACCCCGACCAGCCGGCCCATGACACAGGCCGCCTCGGACTGACGCCCGACCGCGGCCAGCACCATGGGCAACAGCGCATCAAAGCGGATCCGCCCCTGCGGACCCAGGTGGCGTGATGCCGCGCCCGAGCGCAGCTGCTCCACCCAACGCAGTGCCTCTGTCGCATCCTCAAAACCGGTCGCCTCCAGTACCTTGCGCGCCTCTTCATCGGACAGGCGACCCAGCCACAACTCGGTCAGGGCGTCGGGCGCCTCGGCCTGCTGCGCCTGTGGCGATGCAAATACCTGCTGAAAGTGCGTTTCCACCTGGCGGCGGTGTTTATTCAGTACGGCGCGGAAAGCTTTCCAGTCTGTGCACCGCATGGCTTCGGCCAGGCAGGCGCGTTCCGGTTCGGACGCTGGCAGGTTATGTACCTGCTGGTCGTGCATGGCCTGCAGGCGGTTTTCCGCACGCCGCAGAAAGCGGTAGGCATCGATCAGCTCGGTAACACAGTGTGCCGGCAGCAGCTGCAGGTCGGCCAGGCTGTTCAGCACATCGATCACGCCGCGCTGGCGCAGGCGCGCCTCGCGCCCGCCGCGCACCAGCTGAAACGCCTGGGCGATGAACTCGATTTCGCGGATGCCACCCGGGCCCAGCTTGAGATGATCCTCCTGGCCCTTGCGCTCGATCTCGTTGTGGATCTGCCGTTTGAGGTCACGCAGGGCATCGAAGGTGTGAAAATCCAGGTAGCGGCGGTACACGAAAGGACGCAACAGCTCCATCAGGGCGGTTTTTGACGACTCGTCGCCCGTCACCGGCCGCGCCTTGATCATGGCGTAGCGTTCCCATTCACGTCCCTGCGACTGGTAGTAGTCTTCCAGCGCTTCAAAACTGCACACCAGTGCACCGGCATCTCCGTACGGCCGTAGTCGCATGTCCACCCGGAACACGAAACCGTCCTGGTCGCGGTTGGACAACGCCTGGATCAGCGCCTGTCCCAGGCGGGTGAAATACTGTTCCGGGCTCAGCGCACCACGCCTGCGGGCGGCGACTGCATCCGGATAGGCAAATATCAGGTCGATATCCGAGGAAAAATTCAGCTCAAAGGCACCCAGCTTGCCCATGGCAATCACCATCAGCGGGACCGGGCGCCGGTCCGGACCGACCGGCGCAGGTGTCTCTCTGGCCTGCCAGGCCGTCAGCTGCTCCAGGGCGCCCTGGATACAGGCGTCCGCCAGGTCGGACAGGTCACGCAGGGTCTCTTCCAGGCTGGCCCAGCCTGCCAGATCCCGCCAGGCGATACGCAGCATCTCCCGCTGGCGCAGTGTGCGCAGTGTGCGGTGCAATTCCGTTTCCGTGCGGCAGCGGGCAAGCTGGTCCCGCACCCGTTGCGCCAGTATCCCCGGCCAGGAATCCGCCAGCAGGTCACCGCTATCCAGCAGGTCCCGTAGCAGCCCGGGCGCCCGCTGGCAGAGACCGGCGACAAACGCACTGATGGCGAAGACACGACGGCCGATGGCCTGGAAACAGGGGTCCTGCGGCACCCGCTGCGATGCAGCGACCGCGGCCTGCCGGTAATCCTCCCAGCGGTTTGCCGCCGGTTCCCGCAGTGCTGCGGGAAGCTGGATACAAGCCCCTGTACCAGTGGATTTTTTTCTTTTCCCTGCCACCCGGCAAGGTTAACCTGAAACACTGTGGTGCGCAGCTGTAATTGCACTTGCAGCAAGGCCGGTCGATGCCCACCCTCAAATGCGGATGTAATACCTTGAAACCCGTGCAAAAGCACAAAAATCCACCGGCAGGAGCGGGCTTGCCCGCTCCTGCGGTATGATTCAGGGGGGGGAATAAACCGGCTTTTGTATCGTCTTTACGGGAAGAGCGAATATTGGCATGAATGTGATCACGACGCTGTGCAAACACCAGCAGTTCAGGCGTACCCTGGCGGACTACCGGGGCAACCTGTATCGCATTGCCTATTCCTGGTGCCACAACCCGGCGCTGGCCGACGACCTGGTCCAGGAAACGCTGACCAAGGCATTGAAAAACAGCAGCCAGCTGCGCGACCCGAAAACGGTGAAGGCCTGGCTGTACCGCATCCTGAGCAACTGCTGGCGCGACCACTTCCGGCGCAGCAAGGACACGGTCGATGTCGATGATGTGGTCCTGATCGAAACCAATACGCCGGACCGCCATCATGACCGGCAGCAAATCGTCAACCGGGTCAGGAACGCAATTGCCTGCCTGCCCATGGGACAGCGCCAGGTCATCACCCTGGTAGACCTGGAAGGCTGCACCTATATCGAGGTGGCGCAGATTATCGACGTGCCGATTGGCACCGTGATGAGCCGCCTGTCGCGGGCAAGAAAGGCGCTCAAGGAACGGCTGCTGGAATCCGAAGTGGAGAGTTGCAGCAACGTTCACCGCCTGAGGAAGGTACCATGAGCAAGCACGAACGTATCTCAGAAGAACGCCTCAACGCCTTTATTGATGGTGAACTGGATACGCATGAAAAAAACGAGGTGTTCGAGGCGCTGGGAGACGATGCCACGCTGAGCCACCAGATCTGCGAACTCCGCCAGCTCAGCGAGCTGGTTCGACACGCCTATGATCATCCCCCGGAAAGTGAAAAATACGTCCGGCCGGAACCCCGCCGCATGAGCCTGTGGAGTCGGGCTGCCGCAGCCACCGTACTGCTCGCCCTCGGCGCACTGCTGGGCTGGGAGGGTCATCAGCCACCCGCAGTTCCCCGGGCCGACGCGGAAATGCACGCCATGTACTGGGACAAGGACCGCTCATTCCAGAACACTGACCTCAGCAAGGTTACCAGCCAGCAGGGCACCAAACGGATTATTCTGCACCTGAACACCTCCAGTGTTGCGCGGTTTGACAAGGCCCTGGATACCGCAGAGCGTATTCTCGAAACCTATGCCAACAGCGAACAGGGCGCGGAAGTGGAAGTGGTCGCCAATGCCAGCGCTATCAAGTTGCTGCGCACCGGGTACTCGCCGTACGCCCAACGCGTACACGACCTGCAGGAACGCTACCTGAACCTGACCTTCCTGGCCTGCAAGGACGCCATGGACCACGTGCGAGAACTGGAAGATCTGAAAACCGATGTCACCCTTCTGCCGGACGTGGATGTAACGCCGTCTGCGCTTGAACATATTCTCAACCGGCTGAGCGAAGGCTGGGTGTACCTGAACGTTTAATTCCGGAACCCCTGGATGACTCGCGGCGTTCACCGCGCAAGCGCTTTTGTCCGGCCTGCGCCGGGATGACGGGCCGCGATTTGTCAGGCCCGCGAACACAAAAAAAGCCCGCCTTTCGGCGGGCTTTCTGTTTGCCGTAAAGACTGCCTGATTTACATCATGCCGCCCATACCGCCCATGTCGGGCATACCACCACCCGCCGGCATGGCTGCTTCTTCCTTGGGAATTTCGGCAACCATGGCTTCCGTGGTAATGATCAGACCGGCAACCGACGAGGCGTTCTGCAGGGCTGCGCGGGTCACCTTGGTCGGATCCAGGATGCCCATCTTCAGCATATCGCCGTACTCACCGCTGGCGGCGTTGTAACCGAAGTGGCCCTTGCCATCCTCGACCTTGTTCAGCACCACCGAGGCTTCATCACCGGCATTGGCGCAGATCTGGCGCAGCGGTTCGGCCATCGCACGACGTGCAATATCGATGCCCATATCCTGGTCGTGGTTATCACCCTTGAGATCGGCGATCGCGGTACGGGAGCGGATCAGCGCCACACCGCCACCGGCCACTACGCCTTCTTCCACTGCAGCGCGGGTGGCGTGCAGGGCGTCTTCGACGCGGGCTTTCTTTTCCTTCATTTCCACTTCGGTCGCGGCACCCACCTTGATGACGGCCACACCGCCGGCCAGCTTGGCAACGCGTTCCTGCAACTTCTCCTTGTCGTAATCGGAGGTGGCCTCCTCGATCTGGGTGCGGACCTGGTTGACGCGCGCCTCGATCTCGTCGTGGCTGCCGGCACCGTCGATGATGGTGGTGTTTTCCTTGCTCACCAGGATGCGCTTGGCGGAACCCAGGTCATCGATGGTGGTTTTTTCCAGCGACAGGCCAACTTCCTCGGAGATCACCTGGCCACCGGTGAGGATAGCGATATCCTGCAGCATGGCCTTGCGACGGTCACCGAAGCCCGGCGCCTTGACGGCACAGACCTTGACGATACCGCGGATGCTGTTGACCACCAGGGTGGCCAGCGCTTCGCCTTCCACGTCTTCGGCAATGATCAGCAGCGGCCGGCTGGACTTGGCAACGCCTTCCAGGATCGGCAGCAGATCACGGATGTTGGAGATCTTCTTGTCGAACAGCAGTACGAAAGGGTCTTCCAGTTCAGCCTGCATGTTCTGCTGGTTGGTCACGAAGTACGGCGACAGGTAACCGCGGTCGAACTGCATGCCTTCCACGACGTCCAGTTCATTCTGCAGCGAGGAACCTTCCTCAACCGTAATGACGCCTTCCTTGCCGACCTTCTCCATGGCCTCGGAGATGATGCCACCGATGCTTTCGTCGGAGTTGGCGGAAATGGTGCCGACCTGGGCAATCGCCTTGGTGTCGGCACAGGGCTGGGAAAGCTCTTTCAGCTTATCCACCACCTCGGTCACGGCCTTGTCGATGCCACGCTTGAGGTCCATGGGGTTCATACCGGCGGCAACCGCCTTCATGCCTTCGCGCACAATGGCCTGGGCCAGCACGGTCGCGGTGGTGGTACCGTCACCGGCCACATCCGAGGTCTGGGAAGCGACTTCCTTCACCATCTGGGCGCCCATGTTCTCGAACTTGTTGTCCAGCTCGATTTCCTTGGCGACGGATACGCCGTCCTTGGTCACCGTGGGCGCGCCGAAGGCCTTGTCCAGCACCACGTTGCGACCCTTGGGACCCAGCGTCACCTTCACGGCGTCGGCCAGGATGTTGATGCCGTGCACCATGCGCTGGCGCGCTTCATCACTGAATTTGACTTCTTTTGCAGTCATCTTGAATATCCTCTAAATCTTGAAATTCTGTAAATTTTTACTGACAGATCAGGCTTCTACAACCGCCATGATGTCTTCTTCGCGCATCACCAGCAGCTCTTCGCCTTCCACTTTGACTTCGGTGCCGGAATATTTGCCGAACAACACGGTGTCGCCGACCTTGACGTCCAGCGGCACCACTTTGCCACTGTCGTTGAGCTTGCCGTTACCCGCTGCGATCACGGATCCGCGGATGGGTTTTTCGGTGGCGCTGTCAGGAATTACAATACCACCCGGAGAGGTACGCTCCTCTTCCATGCGCTTGATGATCACTCGATCATGAAGGGGACGAAGGTTCATCAGAAATTACTCCTTTCGCTCAATGCGTTGGTTAGATACGAGCGCATTATTAGCACTCACCCTTAGTGAGTGCTAATAATAGTCGGCAAATGCCGGGAGTCAAGGGGGAATGTGCGCAGGGCGCTCAGTCGTCTTCGCGGCGACATTCGCCTTCGATGGTACAGGGACCGGAACCGGCCGGCCCGGAAGGGCCACCGGGCCGATGGACAGATATCGAAGATTTATTTAAAAACCAGTGAATTACAGCCTTCCGGAGCGCCGGGACCAGGAACAGGAAACCGATGGTATCGGTCACAAATCCCGGCGTCAGCAGCAGCGCACCGGCAAGCACCAGTAACACGCCCTCGAACATTTCCGTGGCCGGCACCTGGCCCTGCGCCAGCGCTGCCCGGGTACGCTGCAGGGTTGTCAATCCCTGCACGCGCAGCAACATGGCGCCCAGAAGCGCGGTAAATATCACCAGCGCGATGGTGGGAATAGCCCCGATCACGCTGCCCACCTGGATGAGAAAGTAGATTTCGACCAGCGGAATCAACAGGAAAAGCAGGAACAGGAGGCCGACCGGGTTCATAGGCGCACCATAACTGCTGGTCGGGTCGCAGACAAGCCAGCAAGGCCTCGGTTCCATACCAACCCTGCAGGGGCGGGCAAGCCCACTCCTACGGGGGAGGACTGTTCGGCATTATGTGCAGGATTTCAGTGATAGTATTAGGGCCTGTTAACACTATGCGAACAGGCCCTAGCAAATCGACATAATGACCCGGCAGACAACAGGGCCAAACCCACCATGAGCAGCGCCGAAGAGGTCCAGATCGTATTCTGCACGGTTCCGGACCCGGACTGCGGGCAGCGCATTGCCCGCTACCTGGTGGAATACCGGCTGGCGGCCTGCGTCAACCTGTTACCCGGGATCCAGTCTGTATACCGCTGGCAAGGTGAAATCTGCACGGCGGCCGAAACCCTGCTCATGATCAAGGCCCGCACTGCCGACTATAAGGACCTGGAAAGCGCGATACGGAAGCTGCACCCCTACGAACTTCCGGAAATCATCGCAGTCCCACTGAGTAACGGTCTGGCCGGGTACCTGGACTGGATACATTCTGTAAAAAACGAGGCGCAATGAGACACTGGTTTCTGGTATTGCTTGCAGGCTGGCTTCCGCTTGCCCATGCAGGCCTGTTTGGTGACGACGAGTTACTCCCTGTTGACGAAGCGTTCGCTTTTGCGGCCACCAGCGAGGATGGGGATCGCATCCGCGCGGTGTGGACCATAGCGGACGGCTACTACCTGTACCGCAACAAATTCCGCTTTGAGACCGACGCCCGGGGCATCCGCTTCGGCACCCCGGTTTTCCCCCCCGGCAAGATCAGGAAAGACGAATTCTTCGGCGAAATCGAAACCTACCGCAAGCAGGTTGCGGTCGAAATTCCCGTTATCCGGGAGCCGGGAGCCGCGCAGAAATTTAATCTCAAAGCCAGCTCGCAGGGCTGTGCCGATCTCGGCGTCTGCTACCCGCCACACACCCAGGTGGCCAGCCTGGAACTGCTCCCGGCCGGCGTCGCCAAACAGAAGCCCGGTGCTGCGTTGCAGGCACTGGGCGAGCTGGGGACCGGCCTCGGTTTCGGCAACGATGACGACGAACTACTGCCACCGGACGAGGCTTTTCAGCTCGATGTAGCGGTCAGCGATGCCAACACCCTCACCGCCACCTGGAACATCGCGGAGGGGTATTACCTGTACCGACACCGCTTCAACTTCGAAATCGAGCCGGTCGATGGCGTGACCCTGCTGCCGGCACAGTTGCCGGATGGCGAACACAAGACCGACGAGTTTTTCGGCGACATCCAGGTCTACCACCGGCAGGCACAGGCCACGCTGCCGTTGCAGCGCAGTGACGATGCGGCAACCACCGTTGCACTGACCGTCAAGTACCAGGGCTGCGCAGAACGCGGCGTCTGCTACCCGCCCATCAGCAAGACCCTGAACCTGCTGTTGCCGGCCGCAGCCGCCGCTACGGTAGCCGGCGCGGAATCCACCCCGCCGCCACCGACGCACGGCCTGCTCAGCGAACAGGACCGGATTGCCAAACGCCTGACCGAAGGCAACCTGCTCGCCACCCTGCTGGCCTTCTTCGGCTTCGGCCTGTTGCTGGCGTTCACACCCTGCGTGTTCCCGATGATCCCGATCCTGTCCTCGATCATCGTCGGCCAGGGCGAAAAAATCACCGCCGGCCGGGGCTTTGTGCTGTCGTCGGTGTATGTGCTGGCCATGGCGCTGACCTACACGGTGGCCGGCGTGTTTGCCGGGGTGTTCGGCGAAAACCTGCAGGCCGCCTTCCAGAATCCCTGGATCCTGTCCTCCTTCGCCGCACTATTCGTACTGCTGTCCCTGTCCATGTTCGGCTTCTATGACCTGCAGATGCCTGCGTTCGTGCAGAGCCGGCTCACCGATGTCAGCAACCGGCAGAAGGGCGGCAGCCTGACCGGCGTCGCAGTCATGGGTTTCCTGTCAGCGCTGATCGTCGGACCCTGCGTGGCCGCACCGCTGGCCGGGGCGCTCATTTATATAGGTCAGACCGGTGATGCCGTCCTCGGCGGACTGGCGCTGTTTGCGCTCAGCCTGGGTATGGGTACACCCCTGATCGCCATCGGTACCGGCGCCGGCAAACTGCTGCCCACGGTCGGACCCTGGATGGACAAGATCAAGGCCGTGTTCGGCGTCATGCTGCTCGCCGTAGCCATCTGGATGCTGGAACGCATCCTGCCGGGACCGGTTACACTGGGACTGTGGGCCACCCTGCTGATCCTGTCCGCGGTCTACCTGCGCGCGCTGGATGGTCTGGCGGTCGAGGCCACCGGCTGGTCACGCCTGTGGAAAGGCGTGGGCGTGGTATCGCTGGTATACGGCATCCTGTTGCTGATCGGTGCTTCGAGCGGTGCTCAGGATCCACTGCGCCCCCTGCAGAACGTATTTGCGGCCCGGTCGTCCGGCATGGCACAGGACCAGCATGCCGAACTGCCGTTCCGGCGCATCAAGACGGTCGCTGACCTGGACCGCGCACTGGCTGCCGCCGCGCAACAGGGCAAGCCGGTGATGGTCGACTTCTACGCCGACTGGTGCACCAGCTGCAAGGAAATGGAGAAGTACACTTTTGCGAAACCGGAAGTCCGGCAGGCGCTGGCGAGCATGGTGCTGCTGCAGGCCGATGTCACCGCCAACGATGCGGCCGACAAGGCCCTGCTGAAACGCTTTAAACTGATTGGACCGCCAAGCATCCTGTTCTTCGACGCCGACGGCAGGGAACGCAAGGAGCTGGCGCTGGTTGGCTACAAGCCGGCGGATGAATTCGTGGAACACATACAGGTGTTGAGATAACCCGCAGGAGCGGGTGTTACGTTACTTCAGGTTGTACTTCTTGATCAGGTCGTACATGGTCGGGCGGCTGACGCCCAGCAGTTCGGAGGCCTGTGAGATCTTGCCCCCGACGTGCCCCATGGCGCGCACGATGGCCTGGCGTTCGGCCTGCTCGCGGATCTCGCGCAGGTTGAAGGTGCGGGTATCATCGAGACCGGCGCCACCCAGCTCGAGGTCGGATACCGATATCTGCTTGTGCTCGGCCATGATCACCGCGCGTTTTACCCGGTTCTCCAGCTCGCGCACGTTGCCGGGCCAGGGATAGGCCTCGATGGCCGCCAGTGACTCCTTGCTGAAACGGTGCTGCTGCTTACCGATCGACTTGCTGAACTTTTCCAGGAAGACCCTGGCCAGTAACAGGGTGTCGCCCTCGCGCTCGCGCAATGCCGGGATGCGGATACTGATTTCACTGATGCGGTAGTAAAGATCCTCGCGAAACTCCTTTTCCCGCGCCAGCTGCGGCAGGTCCTTGTGGGTTGCACAGATGACACGCACGTCCACCGGGATCTCCTGGCGCCCGCCGACACGCTCGATGACACGCTCCTGCAAAAAGCGCAGCAGCTTGGCCTGCAGCGCCAACGGCATGTCGCCGATCTCGTCCAGGAACAGCGTGCCCCCGTTGGCCAGTTCGATTTTGCCCTGTGTCTGTTTTACCGCGCCGGTGAACGCGCCTTTTTCATAGCCGAACAACTCGCTTTCCAGCAGGTTCTCCGGGATGGCCGCACAGTTGATAGCCACGATCTTGCTGTCCGCCCGCCCGCTCATGGCGTGCACTGAACGGGCGATGAGCTCCTTGCCGGTACCCGATTCACCGAGGATCAGCACCGTCGCATCCGACGGCGCCACCTTTTCAACCGTGCTGCACACCTTCAGCATCTCCGGGCTGCCGGTGATCACGCCTTCCAGCGAGGAATCCCCCCCGGTTACGTGCAGGCGCTGGTTTTCGTCCTCGATTTCACGCAGGCGATAGGCCCGGTTGACGATAAAGCCCAGCAGATCGGCATCGATCGGTTTGTAGAAAAAATCGTAGGCGCCCATTCCCACCGCCTGCAGAGCGTGCTGGCGGTCATTGTTGCCCGTCACCACGATCACCTTGGTGGCCGGCGCACGGGTAAGAATGGTTTCGAGTGTCTGGAAGCCTTCGCTGGTGCCGTCCGCGTCGGGCGGTAGCCCCAGGTCGACGGTTACAACAGGGGGGCGGTGTTTCTCAAGTTCGCTCAGTGCAGTTTCACGATCGCCTGCGATGATGACGTCATAGCCTTCAAAACACCATTTCAGCTGGGTCTGTAATCCCGGATCATCCTCAACAACGAGCAGTTTCCTTGAATTGGCGGTCATCAATCTTCCCATTATTGCTATTGTCGGAGGACTTTACACTATTTTTTGTTTCTTCGCTAATCGGGATACGCATGCGGAATGTGGTGCCTTCGGCCACGCGGCTGATGACTTCCACCTCGCCACCGAGGCCACGCACAAAATCCCGGGTCTCGTAAGCGCCTATCCCCATTCCTGATTTTCCCTTGGTAGTGGTAAAAGGCTTGAACAGACCGTCGCGCATAAAGGCTTCGTCCATCCCTTCACCGTTATCCTGCACCTCGATGACTGCCTGGTCGTTCTGTTTAAACAAGCGAATAATCACCACGCCATCGTCCGGTGTTGCATCCTGGGCATTACGGACCACATGACCGATCACGGCAGTCAGACGTTCCCGGTCTCCCAGCACATGCAGCCCGGTGGCCTGACAATCCAGCCCCGGTCTGGGCAACCCGGCAGACATGGTGCGAACTACGTCGTCCAGCACCTCGCAGAGATCCAGCTGCGACACGTTCTGTTCCGGGTCACGACCGCTGCGCAGGTTGGTCAGCAGGCGGTTCATTTTGTTGACCGAGTTTTCCACCGTCTGGATCGCATCCTCCATGAACTGCGGATTGTTCTTGTGCCGGGCCGCGTTGGAAACCACCAGGGAAAGCTGGGCAATCAGGTTCTTGAGGTCGTGCATGACGTAGGAGGACAGTTTGTTGCAGGCTTCGAACTGCCGCGCCTGTGACAGCGCCATGGCCGCATCCAGCTGCGCCAGGTGCGCCGCGGACTGGCGGCCGATAATCCGCAGCAGGTCATAGTCCTCCCAGTTCATGCTGTGCGCTGCGGGAGGACGCGCCAGTACCACCATACCCAGCAGGCGGTCGTGAAACACCAGCGGTGTAATCAACCAGGCGTTTTCGATTTCAGCAAACCAGTCCGGCAATTCCAGGCCATGATAGACCCCGGGGTCATGCCGGTACTCATCACAGTTGATGACCCACTCTTCCTTACCGAGGTACTGTGTCAGTGAACTGTCACCACCCAGGAACGTTGCAGATGCCGGCATCGGCATCTGCCAGTTGGCCACCAGTTCGTAGCGGTGCCCGTCCCGGTACTGCCACAGCAATCCGCCCGGGCACTGGTAGATATCGGCGATGGCCTTGATGGTCCTTTCACGCAATTGTTCGCCGGGCTCTTCGGAAGTCAGCGTGTGGATAAACCGCAGCCATTCCTCGCGGTACTCAAACTTGTAGTGAAAAAAGTGCTTGTTGATCATCACCCGCAGGGTGGCGCGCAACTGGGCCGAGAACAGCAGGATCGACAGCATCAGTATGGCGCCGAACAGGAAGATCACCTGCGCAATCGTGCCCCAGGTACCACCGTATTCACGAATGACATAGCCACCGGCGCCCATGGCCAGCAGGTAGATGCCGGCGCCCATCAGCGCAGCGGTATGAAACACGACGCGTCGTGAAATAAAGATGTCCAGCGACCAGTGCGGGTCGCGGACTGCGGCAATCCCGATCACGGGCACTACCAGGGCGTTGATAAAACCGCGCGCATTCCAGAGCGCCGGGTCAACGCCTTTGAACAGCAGGGCGTGGGAATACAGGTAGAAATCGTAGACAAACAGGGCACCCAGTCCCATGCACAGGTACTTCACCGAACGCCTGGATTCGGAGCGGGCATTGCGGATCAGCTGCTCGACCAGCACGAGACCCACAATCGCCATGACCAGGAATCCCGCCAGCAGGAAATCCAGCCCCGCGGGGGCGGACATCGCACCTCCCGAAACGATACGGAACACCACCATCATCACCAGAAAGAGCGTATAGGCGGCCAGCACACTGAGCGTACGCCGGCGATAACGGACAGCTTCCGCCGGTTTTGAATAGGCGGCGCTCAGAATATGGACCAGGAAGGCCAGCAATGCGAGGTTGCGGAGCGGTTCGAGCAGGTACGATATGGCTAGCGACGAATCATGACTTGCCAGGTAGGCGGTAATGGCCATCCATACCGAGCTGACCAGCGACGCTACCATAAGCGCCACCTTGTGCGGCCGTCCGCGCTGCCCGGTCATCAGCACCAGCGACAGGATCAGGAAGACCCCTGAACCGATGGCATAGCTGATTGTGCCGATATTATCCATTCAGATTGGTTCCCGGCATTGCAAGGTGGCCCGGCAGGCCTTCAGGAGCGCACACATCGGATGCATGGAGTCCTGATCATCCCGTGAAACAGGCGTTGGATTGTAAACCAAAATCGTGCATCCCGCCCGAACTATTACACCCTCAAACCGGACAGAACCGGGACAGCGATCCCGGTACAGCCAGTTATCAGGTTGATTTTCGGCAGGTTTTACTGGAACTTTAACCCAAAAACAATGGGCAAGGTCGAATATTTTTACAGGCTCCCGCCACAGCCGCAGTGGCTGTGGCTGTGGCTGTGGCCGGTCCTGATCTTACTGCAGTTTTTTCAGCGTCTCACGCGCCTCATCAATACCGTCGTAGCCGGCTTCTGCAGTCGTCGCCTTACGCAAATGCTCGGCAGCGGCCGACTTGTCACCCAGGCCAAAGTACGCCATACCCAGGTGATACTGGAACACCGGCACCTCGGGCTGACTGTCTACTGCCTTTTTCAACACCTCAACGGCTTTCTTGTAATCACCCTTGCGGTAATACACCCATCCAGCGGTATCCAGAAATGCAGCCTGATCGGATTGCTCAAGGATGGCCGCCAGTTCCATCGCTTTTTCCAGGCTGGCTGCATCGTTGCGGTGATCCGACAACAGGGCAGCGAGATTATTGACTGCAACCGCGTTGTTTGGATGCTGATCCAGTACTTTCTCGTAAATCGAGATGGCGGCCTCATAGTCTTTCTGGATTTCACGCATACCCGCCAGCGCCAGTTGCAGGCTTACATTGTCCGGCAGCTTCTCAAGCCCCTGCTGCAGCGCTGCAACGGCACCCTCGACGTCGTCCTGAAGCCTGCGTGACTGGGAAAGCTGGATATACGTAGAAGCCGTTTCAGGACTGATTTCGATTTGCCGCTCGAAGGCTTTTTCAGCCGCGGCATAATCTTTGTTGGAGGAATACAAAATACCCAGCAAGCCATTGGCGGAAGCGTGTTGCGGATTGTCCTTCAGGATGTCCAGCAAGCGCTTTTCGGCCTCTTCCTTCCTGCCCTCCTTCACCTCCAGGCCAATCAGGACACTCAACGCCTCGGCGGAATCGGGCGCTTTCTCCAGTACCAGCTCGTACTGCTTGATGGCTTCTTCCGGTTTACCCTGCGCCTGCAGCAGTTTACCCCTGCGGTAATAGGCCTCTGGAATCCCCGGACTGATTTCCAGCAAACGGTCGGTCAGGACCATGGCCCCGTCATACTTTTTCTGTGCCGTCAGCACATCCATTTTTGCCAGCACGGCCGAAATACTGTCCGGGTTTTTCTCCAGCGCCCTGTCCAGAAGGGTGATTGCTGCATCGTAATCCTTCTGTGCATAACGCAATCTCGCCTCCTCGATATAACCCGTTTCCTTGTCCGGGGCGATTTCCTGCATCAGCCTGGCCACTTCTTCCACACCCTTTGCATCACCCTTCCTGGCCAGCAAATCAAACTTTACCTGCAACGCCCTCTGGTTTTTTGCGTCGTCCTTCAATACGAGGTCAACCTGCCTTAACGCACTGTCGATATCGCCCTGCCTTGCCAGAAGGTTAGCCAGACGAAGATGCAGTGCAACACTGCCCGGATTGATCTCGACACCGCTCTTCAGGGTATCAACAGCCAGTTCCTTTTCACCGTTGGCCAGGTGTGCTGCAGACAACAGCAGCAGGACTTCTTCTGAATCCGGCTGATCCTTGAGTACAGAGCGAAAATCACCGATCGCCTCCGCAAAGTTCTTCTGGTAAGCTGCCAGCTTGCCCTTGACCAGTAGTGCGTCGTTATCACCCGGATTTTCTTTCAGCACTTCCGCAATTAATTCCGGTACCCGCTCATCACCCATGTCAGCCGCAGCCAGCAACCGTGCCAGTATTACCCTGGCCCGCAGCCCTGCCGGATCAGTACCCTGCTGTTTAATCACATCTTCAAGGGCTTTCACAGCCTCATCCCGCTGCTCATTAGCGAGATACAGTTTTACCAGCGCAAACCTCAGGTCTGTCAGCTCCGGCTTGTCTGCTGCAGCTTTCGACAGCTCGTCTATGGCCGCCTGCTTGTCACGTTTTGCGGCAAGAAACTCTGCCAGCAGCAGGTAGCGCTGCGCATCATCGGGATCTGCCGCGACCGTATCACGCAACGCCTGCTCAGCCTTGTCGACCTGTTCCGTCCTTGCCAGGAAAGAAGCAAGATCCACACGGGCAGCCATGTTACCCGGATCATTTTTCACAATCTCCCGCAATACCGCTTCCGCCTTGTCATTTTTTCCATGCAGGGTGTAGATCTGGCTAAGTCGCTTCTGGAACACAACCGACTTGTCGGAGGATGCAATCGCTTTCTCGAGTATCGCCTCGGCGTCACCCTTGCGCCCTGCCCTCTCGTACAACCCGGAAAGCAGCACTACGCCGGACCGGTTTGCCGGGTCTTTTGCGGCAACCTGCTCGAGCTGCGCGATCGCCTTGTCGACTTCACCATCGTTCGCCCATACCGTAGCTTCCAGCACAAGTCCATCCAGGCTATCCGGGGCACGGGAACGAATCTCGTTGATCTGTTCCTGCAACAGCCCCATGACGTTAGCCAGTGACTTCTCGCTTTCACGTACAGCCGGCGCACTGGCCTGCGCCAGGAACAACCTGGCCAAATGCACGCGCGCATCGACCAACCCAGGATCCAGCTGTACCGCCTTGTCAAAATTTGCCATCGCCCCCGACCAGCTTTTCTTCTTCTCCTGTACCAGTCCCAGGTAGTAATAACCTTCAGCATCCTTGGGGTCTATCTGCAGGACATTTCTGAATTCAACGCTGGCCTTGTCATAATTTTCTTCCGCCAGGTAGGTCTTGCCTTTCTCAAGGTACTTCGCCTTGCGTTCTTCTTTACCACCGCAGGCAGACAACAGGCCAACGGTTAGCGTAATAATCAGCAGCTTTTTTAACAGGCCGTTGAATGTTTTCATGTTCATCTCCAGATCGTAATTGTGCAGGGACGGGCTTGCCCGCGAACGGGATGAATCGCCACCATTGTTCGCGGGCAAGCCCGCTCCTGCAGGAATATTTTCTTCACTCTACGCGAGCTCAACCTATCCCACGCAACTCCGCCTGGTTGTCCAGGAACCATTGATAGGTCTGTGCGATACCCTCTCGCAAGCCGATTTTCGCCCGCCACCCCAGGCCGGTTATTTTACCAACGTCCACCAGCTTGCGCGGGGTTCCGTCCGGTTTGGAGGTATCGTACACAATTTCACCGTCGAAACCCACGACATCACGGACAATGCCAGCCAGATCGGCAATACTGAGGTCCTCGCCGACGCCGATATTCACAATCCCTTCCCCATTGTAGTTTTCCATCAGGAACAGACAGGCATCCGCCATGTCGTCCACGTGCAGGAACTCCCTCAACGCCTTGCCGGTACCCCACAGGGTAACCGCCGGTTCACCGCTCAGCTTTGCCTCGTGGAACTTGCGCAGCATTGCGGGTAACACGTGCGATTTCTCCAGGTCGAAGTTGTCACCCGGCCCGTAGAGATTGGTCGGCATGGCGGCAATGAATTTGCACCCGTACTGCCGCTGGTAAGCCTGGCACAGCTTGATGCCGGCAATTTTTGCTACCGCGTACCACTCGTTGGTTGGCTCCAGCGGACCGCTGAGCAGGTATTCTTCCTTCATCGGTTGCGGGGCCAGCCTGGGGTAGATGCAGGTACTCCCCAGCGCCAGCAGCTTACTGACCCGGTTTTGGTACGACGCGTGGATGATATTGGCCTCCATCATCAGGTTGTCGTAGATGAATTCTGCCGGATAGGAATCGTTCGCCAGAATACCGCCGACTTTGGCAGCGGCCAGGATCACATGATCCGGCTTTTCCTCCGCGAAAAAGTCCCTGACCGACTGCTGTTCCCGCAGGTCCAGCTCGCTGCTGGTACGAAATACCAGGTTCTGAAAACCCGCCGCCTGCAGGCGGCGCACGATAGCAGCGCCCACCAGTCCCCGGTGACCGGCCACGTAGATCTTTGCATCTTTGTTCATAATTGTTTTTTCTTGTCAGTGCCTTGCATGAGTTCAGCAGTGGATGCGGATCACCCCGGGGAAATCCTGATACGTCGTTCATTGCGAGGAACAAAATGACAGGCTTTCCCGAATAAGCCGGAGCTTCCCGGGAGCGTCACTCATTATAGTCAAAAACCCTGAAACCTTCCCGTTTCAGCAATTCGTCGCGCTCGGCTATTTTCAGATCCTCACGCACCATTTCCGCCACCATGTCTTCCAGCGAAATCTCCGGCTCCCAGCCCAGCTTTTCGCGCGCCTTGCTGGAATCGCCCAGCAGGGTCTCCACTTCAGTAGGCCGGAAATAGACCGGGTCCACTTGCACCAGCACCTTGCCACTGGCACTGTCGATGCCTTTTTCATCTAGCCCCGAGCCTTCCCAGCGCAGCTCGATACCAACTTCCTTGAAAGCCGCATCGACAAAATCCCGCACAGAATACTGCACCCCGGTAGAAATACAGAAATCCTCCGGCTCATCCTGCTGCAACATCAGCCACTGCATCCGGACGTAATCTTTCGCATGACCCCAGTCGCGTTTGGATTCCAGGTTACCCAGGAACAGCTTGTCCTGCAGCGCCAGTTTTATGCGCGCCACCGCACGGGTGATCTTGCGCGTTACAAAGGTTTCACCACGTACCGGCGATTCGTGGTTGAACAGGATACCGTTACAGGCATAGATGCCGTACGCCTCACGGTAGTTCACACAGATCCAGTACGAATACATTTTGGCGACTGCGTAGGGACTGCGCGGATAGAAGGGCGTAGTTTCCTTTTGCGGAATTTCCTGCACCTTGCCGAATAATTCGCTGGTGGACGCCTGGTAAAACTTCGTCTTGTTCTCCAGGCCCAGGATACGAATAGCCTCCAGCAGACGCAGCGTACCCAGCGCATCACAGTTGGCGGTATATTCCGGTGTCTCAAAGGATACGGCTACATGGCTCTGCGCGGCCAGGTTATACAGTTCGTCCGGCTGGACCTCCTGGATGATACGGATCAGGTTGGTTGAATCCGTCAGGTCTCCATAATGGAGTATAAAGTTGCGATTTTCCTCGTGGGGGTCGCGGTACAGGTGGTCAATACGGTCGGTATTGAATGAAGACGCGCGGCGCTTGATGCCATGTACCTGGTAGCCTTTTTCAAGCAGCAATTCAGCCAGGTAAGACCCGTCCTGACCGGTAATACCGGTAATCAGCGCTACTTTCTGTTTATTTTTTCCAGTCAAAACGATCACCTCTTGCAATCTGAATTTATAGCAACCTGAATGACAACACCAGCAGCACAGCTGCCATCCCCAACGTAAAGCAGTTCCAGGTCTCCTGCATGTGGCGCATGATCAGTTCAGCTGCGTAGAATAACACCACCATGCCCAGCACCACCGGCACCAGCGTCGCCTCTATCATCCCCTGCTGGTACAGCACACCTACACCGCCAGCCAGGGCTATCACCAGCAGGTCGGTCGGGGTCGTCTGAAATGTCTGGTCTTTTGTCGACCGTATGACAAGCAACATGAGCACCATCAGTAGAAAAAACAGTCCGGCACTCACCGCCGGTGACAACAGGGCGACTATGGTCGGGTCACGGTGGGCAAGATACACGGTAAAGGCAATACTGGGGAATACCAGCAGACGCAGGGGAATAATCCGCAGGTATTGTGCCCACACCAGCCTTACGAGCAGGATAAGCAACAATATCAATGAAGTAAGTGAAATATCAAATGGCACCTCGGACAACAACAACGCTCCGGCAAGCAAATAGGCCGGCACCCCGCAGCTGATAGCGCCCAGCGCCCAGACCCGGGTTTTCGCACTCCGGTCCAGCCGGTTGATCTGTTGTGTGAGCCGTCCGGAACCCGGACCCGACCTGTGCTTCAGCAGTACCAGCCCTCCGAAGATCGCACCCGTCAATCCCAGGTATGCCAGGAACACCACAGCGTCTGACTGGTAGCGCAGCAGGAATGCTACCACCAGGAAGGACAACTGCGAGAGATAGATCACGCTGACCGCTTCGTAATGTGCCATCCCCAGGTCGAGCAGGCGATGATGCATATGGGTCTTGTCCGCTGCAAACGGCGAGCGGCCTTCGTTAATCCGGCGGGTCATCACAAACAGGGTATCGACTATGGGCAATCCCACCAGAAACAGGGGTAACAGGGGATTCAGGGCCGTGTTCACCTGCTGGGTAAGCATGATCGATAAAACACCGACGGTGAAACCCAGCAGCTGGCTGCCGGTGTCACCCATGAATATGCGAGCAGGATAGGTGTTATAACGAAGAAATCCGAATATCGTCCCTGCCACAATGAAGCAGACCAGCACAACTTCCTGGCCACTCACCAGGTTTGCCAGCAGCGCAATCGCACCCACCGAAAGCAGGGCCACGCCTGCAGCGAGACCATCCAGGCCGTCAGAGAGATTTACGGCGTTGGTTACTCCAACCAGGAAAATAATCGTAAAGGGGATCGATACATACGCCGGGACCGGTTCCAGGCCGGTGAAGGGAAAAACGGCGATATTCAGGCCGCCGGCAAAAACCATCACACCAACGGCCAGGAACTGGCCCAGGAACTTCAACCGGTAATCGATCTCCTTGCTGTCATCCCAGGCGCCGAAGATCAACAGGATGAGCAACGCGCCCAGAAATGCCGTAAACACAGCCGTGTGCGGCAGCCATAGCAGGACCGGGATACAGGCGCCGACCACCATCGCAATACCACCTATGCGCGGGATCACACCGGTGTGTACTTTTCTTTCGTTCGGTGTGTCGACCACTGACAGCCGTACCGCCACGCGCATCAACGGTGGTATCAGCACCATGGTCAGCACCAGCGCAGTAAGAAAAGCCGAAAATAACAGCATACTCAGTCAGGCACGTATTCGTCGAGTATACGGCTGACTTCCCCGGCAAATTCAGAAAGGCTTTTTTCGGCGTCACCTACATCATCATCCGGGCCTATAAAAGTAGTCAGCCTGACCAGCGCGCCATCCGAGCGATGTTTTCGCAAGGCATCCCAGAACAGGTACCACTTGACCATATACTCGTTGGTAATCACCCGGCCCCTGCCCTGGAACCAGTAGTACACCAGCTGGGTATAGTCGCCCTTTCTGATAAGGACGCGGTTGACCCTGAGGTGTTTGCCATTCGACATGGTGGCATCAAGCCGCTTCTGGTCGAACTCGACCATCTTCCACCCGCCGCCCGGAAGACAGGAACGTGGCGAATGCGCAGACTCACCCTTGCTTTGCGAACCATAGTAGGCAACATAGAAGTTTACGGATCTCCCGCCGGGTTTGAAATAATCCGCAATAATGTAGTCATCGAATTTCAGTGTATCGATATAGATCGACTCAAGCCTGTCCCGCTTCCCGGTCCACTCACCAAGCTTGAGCGGAAATCCCAGAAAGTCTGCTCTTTCCGGGATGATCTCTTTGCGCCCTTCCAGCGTTGCAGACCCAAGCATCGCCAGGATGGCCACCACCACGGAAGCGTACAGTGTCACAGGCGTTTTCCTGGGCCGCTTTTGCACGCCTTCCGGCACCGGCTCAGGAAATTCGATAGCAAAAGCCTCACTCAGTGGTTTCCGGTCACGTCCGATGAAGGACAATACCCACATCTCCAGCAACAGCACGCCCAGGCAGGCCATGAATACCACCCAGCCCTCGAAATCGTGCAGGAAGCCTTCTGCCATCTCCTGACCCCAGTATTCGACCAGCACACCGATCGCACCGATGCGGAAACTGTTCATGAAGACCGTGATCGGGATCGTGGAGAAGAAAACCAGCATCTTTTTCCAGAATGACGCCTCGTAAATGTAGGCCATGATAAAGCCGAGTGTCATCAGCGGGAAAAGGTAGCGCAACCCGCTACAGGCCTCTACAACCTGTAGCTTGTAAACACCGAGATCAATGACATTGCCTTCCAGGTATACTGAAATCCCGAACAGCCGGATCACCCATACCCCGATCTCCGAAGAAATCAGCTGTAACTGCGCAGACAGATTGTTGTAGAGAAATCCCGGCAGCGGGATCGCGAATGCCAGCAACAAAAGAGGCACCCATATAACCCGCAGGCCTTTCCAGCCCAGCCAGGCCAGGACCAGCCCATACAGCGACACGATGAATGCATACTGAATAACAATAAAGAGCGCACTCAACTCCCCGAGAATAAACAACGCAACACCAAGCAACAGGACCAGCAGCCCGGCCCACGAACCCTTGAAGGGAGTCTGTTCCAGCTCGTTCTTTTTCTGCCAGACGAGAAACAGGACAATCGGGGGAATCAGGAAACCGTGACTGTATTCTTCGTGGCTGCTCCAGGCCCGGACCAGATCCGCCAGACCGTCGTAGCTGATCAGGCCGATAAACAGGGCCGCAAGCGCAAAAAGCGCCCAGGCCACCGGTGTTGCATGGAAAATTCTTGTCTCGTTCATGTTCTGCTCACTAGAATATTTATACCCGGATCTGCTGCAATACCCTCTTGCCCATCATGCAACATCCAGGGTCTCACGCCACCTTTGCAGGCTTTTCCCCATCCCGTACACATGCTCAAACGCAAGCCGCGCATTGGCGCCCATACGTTCACACTGTAGCGGCGCCTCCGCCAGCTGTTCGACCACATCTGCCAGCGCCCGTGCGTCGCCGGGATCGACGGTGACACCGCTGCCGGTATCCTGCAGCATGCGGGCAATTTCCCCCTGCGGCGACCCCGCAAAGATCACCGGGCGCCCTGCCGCTGAAATACCGTAGTACTTGCTGGGCACAATCAGGCCCTCCAGTTCCGGTTTCAGGGAAATAAAATGAACGTCCGGCACACTGAGACTCTCGGCAAGCTGCGTCCGCGGCTGGTAAGGTTTGAGCAACACATTCGTCATTTTCCGTTCGCTGACCTGGTCCTCGATCCACGCACGCCTGGCGCCATCGCCAATGAACAGAAAAACGATATCCTCCCGTTTGCGCAACAACTCTGCAGCATCGAGGACAACACCAAACTCGTGTGCCCTGCCCATGTTGCCGGAATAACCCAGCACAAACTTGTCGGACAGGCCCCATTGCTTTCTCAGGGGGTTCCTGCTTTTTGCAACAGGATGAACGGTTTCAGCGTCCGACCAGTTGTGAATAATCGTGATCCTTTCTGCGGGGACGCCCTCATCGATCAGTCTGTCACGCATCTTTTCACCGAGCACAATGTTCTGCCTGGCCTGTCTCAGTGAAAAATTGCGTACCCGCCGCAGCAGGCGTCCCAACCTCCCCCGAAGGAAAGCAAACCCGAGCTCAACCGCCACCTCCGGGAACAAATCCTGGACCCAGTTTACCAGATCAGCACCTTTTCTCTTTGCAGCGAAACAGGCGACTACCGATATCAGCGGTGGATCCGTCTCGGCGACAATGATGTCCCCTCTGGCGGCCTCACGCAGAAGCCTCGTTAACACACTGAAATAGAAAGTAATATAGTCAATCCCGCGACCAGCCAGTGCAGCACGCCCGAACGACGATGTCCATACCCGTAGTACCTGTACACCATTGATCGTCTCCCGGGACGGCAAACTGGCCGCCGGGTCGTCGTAGATCTGCCGGCTGCTTATAACCAGGATCCGGGCTTGCCTGCCGGCCAGATCGAACGCCAGATCACTCAGCAGCTGGCTGGTGGCCGAATGATCCGGGAAAAAATATCGGTTTACAAAAATTATTTTCATTATTTTCAGGTGGTTAATAGATGCTAGAAGGGCAAGCCGGTTTTCCTGCGCTTCAGCTCTTTTGTTTTGCACACGATCATATACTCATAAATCGTCTTCAGCATGCTCAACATGAATCCTGCCCGCCCTTCGAGCAGTCCACCGCGCAGAAAATAAAACACGATGAAAACAAGCAGCGGTCTTCCCGGCAATGAGTACACCAGTGCCTTCTGCATTTTGCGCCGCTGCACCGGATCCCTGCTGAACAGGTCGTGCCACCGGTGCTCCCCCGGCGGCGCCTGCAATTTCAGCTCGGCCTCCATGGTCGAGTAACGATTGTGTTTCTCGAACCACGCGTGCAGCCCCTTGTTGAAAGGGTAGTGGTACAGGTGATGCTCCAGTGAACCAACCTTGCCGTCCGTGCAATACTCCTCGTTAATACTGCGCTCGACCCGAACCTGCCCTTTCCGGATCAGACGCCCGAACCAGGTCGGGTAACCGCTGCTGTGTTTCAGCCACTTGCCCATCAGGAAATCCTTGCGGCGCATCCGGAACATGCTCACCTCATCCGGGCATGAGTCAACGACTGCCCTGATTTCATCGGCCAGTTCGACAGGCACCACCTCATCCGCATCAACCATCAGTATCCAGGGATACTTATACTCAATGTCTTTGAGTCCGTAGTTCCGCTGTGCGGCATAATTGTCAAACGCACGGTACTCCACCCTGACACCCGCCTGTTGCGCCAGCTCCCGGGTGCGATCACTGCTGCCGGAATCCAGTACCACTACATCATCTGTCCACCCCAGAGAATCCAGGCAACGAGGCAGATTGGCTTCCTCGTCCAGCGTGAGAATCAGAACGGATATACTCATCGCTCCCCTCCGGGTCTGGTCTTCTCCACCACCTGTTTAACGGCCTCTTCGATGGTTGAGTTGTTTTCAACCGTTTCTACCCAGGAACGAGCGGCATACTCCCGGTATAAATCCCAGCGCCGCTGAAAGTTACCATCATGCACATTTTCCGGCCGACACTGAAGAACCGCCTGCTGATCCCGCATGATGAGGAAGCACTGGGCATGCGCCGGCATCAAACCACGAAACAGCCTTTCCAGTCGTCCGCCGGCCATAAACCGGATCCGGGTATCGACTTCCAGATCGATCATGATATCCAGCACATAACGGTCGCACACCAGCGCTTGTGAACCCAGGGCGGAAGGCAGGTAAACCAGCAGGATACTCACCAGCAGGGTATCCAGGTAGGTAAAAATGATGAACAGCCAGGACACAACACGGGATTTGTAGAAATCGTGGTACCCCACCCGCACACCGTCGGGGTATTCATAGCGGGTCAGTCCGGCCAGCCGGCAGAATGCCAGCAGTAACTTTGTCAGATAGTGATTGTAGCGGAGCCACACGTACCGGGTCGGCAGGCCAGCGGCCTCGAGTCCGCACCTGACCCCCTCGATGATAGATGTTTTTCCACAGCCGTCTATTCCGCTGACACAAATCACCGGATGCCGGCGCTGCCTGCTCACTGCACTTCTCCGCGAACGGCTGCAATCCCGGCAGATATACAATCCAGCCATTGGTCCACCATTTCGTCCCAGTCCGGATGATGCCGGTAACAGGACAGCGTCGCCGCACACCGGTCTGCATAAAATGTGCTGTCCGACAACAGGCGCTGCATGGAAGCAGCCAGCCCGTCCACGTCCCCCAGCGCCACGGCCATACCGGACTGGCTTACGTAGTCGCCAGTGCCACCGGTCAGCGTTGTGATGACCGGTTTCCCATAACGCATGGATTCTATTATGGCCAGCGGAATCTCGGAGGGGACGGTTACAAACGGAAGCACAACGCTGTGGCAGGCCGCAATATAGGCATCCAGCAGCACCCGTTCCACGGACTCCCACACGGTATATACCCTTGCGCGGTATTTCATGCCTTCGATCAGACGCCGAAGTCGCGCCGATTCCAGTGGTGCGTCCGAACGGAACAGGCACAGCAGACAAACATCCCTGTTTTCCTCCGCAAGCCGCTCAAAGGCACCGAGTAATTCGTAAATCCCACGAATGCCACTGGGCGGCCCGGCAAACAGGTAGTATGGACGCTCACCGCGCCAGGCAATAAAGTCATCGGGCAATGGTTTCATTTCCATATCGATTTCGCCACTCTCCCGCCCTGGAGGGATCGCCCGCACCTCATCACCACTCCAGCCCCCTGCACGGGCCGCGGCTGCCGTAAGCTCAGTCATTGCGATCAGCCGGACAAAATCCCGTTGCCTCCAGCGGGACAATTGCCGGCTTTTTGCGCTCAAGGCCTCCACGATATAGGGCAGCGCACCCCGAAGACCAATACGTTTGGCCGCATAAAGCGTATCGACCAGTCGATAGACACCCCCGGGGAAATAGCCGACCAGCGGTACGCCCAAACGGGAGATCGCCCGGACACGCCAGCCGGGTTCCCGCCAGACCAACGGCCAAACCAGTGCATCGCAGGGCCAATCCTCCAGCACCGCCTCCATTTCCTGTTGCAGAACCTCCCTGCCTTTTGGTATGGACAAGGTACCGGCAGGAATTCCCTGCCCCCCCAGTTCGGCCCTTTGACTTCCCAGGGACAGGAGCCTGGACTCACAACCCCGGTTCCGCGCACGGCCCACCACTTCACACACAGTGCGCCACGGCATCAGGTGCGCATTGCACTCCGTCAAGTCATGCGTTACCACAAGAATCCGCATTGCACCTGCTTCCTGAATAATGAACAGCTCATCCCGTTTTCGCCTGCCTGTCCAGACAGGCACCCAGCCAGTCCGCTGTTTTATCCAGCATGACACCCTCGCTGAATTCTGCCAGGAACCTGGTGCGCGCCGCATTGCCCAGTTGCGCTCGCAACGCCGGCTGCGCTACCAGTCTCTCCAGTGCGTCCTGCAGACCGCTGACATCCGCAGGCCTGACCACCAATGCTTCTTTCTCATGACGAACCGATTCCGTGTTGCCACCCACATCAGTGGCCACGATGGCCTTGCCCGCGCGCATGGCTTCCAGCAGGGCGATAGAGTGATACTCCGCCAGGGAAGGCAAGGCAAAGATATCGAAGGCCGAAAGGCAGGCCTCGATATCCGAGCGAAAACCGGTAAAACGCACGCGCGACGCCAGACCCAGCTCTTGCGCTTTTGCCTGCAATTCCCGCTCCACAGATCCCGTCCCTACCACAACCAGCACAAGCCGGGCATGCTTTTCTGCCAGACGGGAAAAAGCTGTCAGCAGATATTCAATGCCTTTAACCGGGTCGAGCCGGGAAGCAATTCCGATTGCCAGCCAGCCCTCATCCAGCTGCCATTCTTCACGCAGCCTGCGGCCTGCTTGCGCTGCACACTGGCGGTCTTCTATGCCGTTGTGTATAACCGTCACCAGGTCTTCGGCCACTCCTTTCCCGACCAGATACTTTTTTGAATAAGCGGCTACCGCTACCGTGCCCAACGTTCTTCGTATATGCCATTCCGTAAAGCCGTTGAACAGCGGGGCCAGCCATTTCCTGGCCCGGGTGGTGGCGTGGTACAGGCCGTGATAGGAACTGATGATGTCACCCTTGAAACAGCCACCCAGCTGCAGCAATCTGGCCACAAAGTGCCCGTTGAAGCCGTGAGTCAGGATCAAATCCGGCTGTGCTGCTCGCAAGTGTCTGCAAAGTTTGCGCAGCCATGAGAAATCACCCCTGGAATTCAGCACGATTTCCAGTGCGTTCAGCTCAGCCAGGGTTTCCTCGTCGACCTGCCAGTTCCGGCCCCGTATGCAGACATGCTCGATACCGATGCCCGCCCGGTGCGCAGCCTTGTCGACCAGTACACCGTACTTGCCGACCCCGCCGATCGAATATCCCCAATGAAGACTGAGTACTTTTTTATCGCCTGGATCTGCCACTTCTTTATAACTCGTTATACGCAAGGAAGCTGATTTATTCGATGTACGTCATACCGGCGAAGGCAGGAATCCTGCGCAACCGGCCGATCAGGGCTTTATCCATGCCAAGCAGAAAACGGGCACTGATTTTTGCTGCCTCATCCCACTATCATACCGGTCAGCCCGCTTGTTTTATTGTCGGAATATACTTATATTCCCCTTTCTGTACAGGCTCCTGATTCTGGCACCAACCGCCTGTAAATAAAACTGTTTTTGATGCAATCCCCTACCCGGGCTCCAGCCACACTGCAGCCCGGCAATGTACAGGCAGGCAGCGCACCAGTCGTCCCGCAGCGAGCAGAATACGACAGTCAGGCAATGGCCCGGAAAAAGAAAATAAAATCGTCGCACGACGGAAAGTTCCATTTTACCAATTTCCTGAGGAACTGGCTGCATCAGGCTATTACTTACATGGATAAAGGTGAGCGGACCATACGTCTGCTCATGGAAAGCGGTGAAGTCCTGATCCTGTGGCTTATCCTGGTAAACACGACCGCATCCTCCAGCTCCGGACAGTACGCAATACTGCTGTTTGCTATCGTGCTGGTGCACACCCTGAACTGGCTACTCAATGGTAATTTCTGGGCTTTATATCTGTTCGCAGTTCCGTCAGCCAGAAACCCGGGGGAAGTAGAAACCGTACGCTACCTCAACGAAATGGCAACCCGGCTCAGCCGCTATGATTCCATTACCGGCCTGGCTATTTTCGGCAGTGTCACGCGCGGCAAATGGCACAACTGCAGCGATATCGACATCCGGATCATCAGGAAGCCCGGGGTGACCAACCTTATTTCAGCTTCACTTGTATCTATCAGGGAACGCGCTCGCGCCTTCTTCAAAAGACAACCCCTGGACCTGTTTCTTGCAGATGACATCAGCTTCCTGCGCAAAATGCGCAGCGATGAAACACCGGTATTTCTGATTAAACGGGATTCACGACTGGAGAGGGAATACCCGGACAACCCGGCTATCGCCCTGGAAAGACTTGCAGCACACCCTCCGGAAAACTAGGGAAGCGCTGCAATCTCTAACGGCCTGTTAAACCTGTCAGGCTGCATTATCGCCTGGCATACAACACTCTAGCCGGCTTTTCTTCCTTGTGCTCCCGCTTGTTTTCGTCCACATCATCGTTCTCACCTGGCTCAAGCAGCGACAAATTGGCAATCAGGCCCATCAGGAAAAACATATGCAGGATACGAGCACCTGTCACGTCATTAGTAATAGCGATCAAAATCAGCATGGTATAGGAACACCACAATATTTTGCCCAATGACGTGACGAGCTCAGTATCGTTCGGGATCGAATTCAGACACTTGTAGGTTCCCCATATAAGCAGCATAAAGATCACCAGACCGGGTACACCACCAACTATCAAGGAACTGATCAGCACGTTGTGAACTGAACCAAGGTGGAAAGCCGTCCCCCCCCTTGTCCCCACGCTATATCCGGCTCCTCCCGTACCCAGCACCGGGTTGTCCATCGCAATTTTAGCCATGCGCCCCCAGAACGCCAGCCTTCCCGTCAGATCCTTGATATAGAGATCAATGTTATATACCCGCTCAATAGATGTCTGAACCTCCTTTTCATCCTCTATGTAAACATCCTCAAATGCGACCGAACTTGCCATAATCACCGCAACAAACGCACCTATAAATATCATAAATGCATACGATGCATAGCGTCGTAGCCCCATATTCATCCACAACCTGTGAGCAACCGGAGTAAAAATTACAAACGAAATAATTGCCATGCGCGTAAAACTGATAATCAACGCGGCAAATAGAACCGCGCAGGATGACATGACAATAACGTATTTCGTTTTACCGCTTACGTGGGTGCGCAAAAACAGCAGTACCCACGTACCAACGGCAAAGATTGCGCTCAGCGTTATGGTGCTGTACATCACGCCTTCAACCCCTTCGGGACGCACACCATAGGTAATGTAGTAGTGGATAAACATCGCCGCCTGCACCAGCATCCCCGGGGTAAGAAACAGCAGTCCGTATTTCATCACCTGGGGAGTGATATGTGCTTTTCGCAATACGAAATAGATAATCACCGGAGCCAGCACGTTCCAGCGGTAGTAACGCATAGACACATACCAGTCGTCACCACCTGCGCCTACTGACACCAGGTTAAAGACAGCGTAAACGATAATAACCACATCCAGGAAAAGTATACGCTTGACAGCACCGCTGTTTTCACCGGACATCAGCATGGCAAAGACAACACCGAGCAGGACAATCTCCAGCAGTAAAACGTGACCGCCCACCGTCACCTGTGTGAGCGGCATGACAGCGAACAAAGCGTAGAGTGACCACTTCATCAGACGTAACAACCGTTATATAGCAAGTTTTTCAATATACCGGACCAGACTTCTCGCCTGCCGTTTCCAGCTTATTATCTCTTCCAGCATGGGTCTTGCCACCGGCGCGCTACCCTTCTCGATCAGGTTTGCGATTGCAACCGCCAGATTCTCCGGCAAGGAGTCGATGGCCAGCTCCACTCCGCCGGTCTGGTCTGAAACCCATCGATGCGCGGGAATGTCAGTAGCCACAATGGGTATACCCATCGCCAGGTACTCCATCAATTTGATGGGGCTGCTCACCCGCCACCAGACAATATCCGGAAACGGAAGAATCGCGACATCGGCCGTTCGCACATACTTCGGCACATCCGCATACGGGACTTTCCCGGTAAATATCACACGCTCTGATATCGCCATATCAGAAGCAAGCGCTTCCAGCTCCGCTTTGCCCTTGCCGTCTCCCACGATCAGAAACACGAGATCCGGGTAGCGATCCTTTAACGATGCGACCGCCCGGATCGCATCCTGTAAACCGCGGTTGGGCGAAAGTGTGCCGTGGTAGAGCAACACCCTTTTATTGTCCAGGCCCAGCTCCAGGCGCATGGATCCACCCTCAGGTTCAAAATGCTCCAGGCACACTCCGGATGTCCATACACCAAGCTCCCCCCTGATATGCTTCAAGTGCGGTCTTACCGTATCACCCAGCATGGGAGTTATAACAGTCATCCCGTCACAAAACCGGTCTGCAAGACGAATGGCTGCATTGTAACGCCAGACCTCGCGTTTGCTACGCCAGCCATGATCAAGATCAACGGGAATAGTTCGTATATCCAGAACATATCTGGGCCTTCTCCCCCTGAACAGGGCAAACAGACGCAGAAACGGCAGCAAGTGACAAACCTGCGATCCGAACATCACGGCTTCTGCGTCCGTGGCAAGTGCCGCACTGAACATCCTCCAGTGAAAGCGAACCCTTGCCGCCACGGATGAAGGCGGTGTGTGTACATACTCCACATGGCTGAAACCGTCCAGCGGGATCTTCTCCTTTCGGTAGGCGACCACGGTTTCCATCTCGTGACCCTGTTCGGCCAGCCCCCTGGCCATCTCGTTCTTGCTGGTAAACTGAAATGCTCCATCCACAGTCAGCGGAATCAACCATACAATTTTCATATCACGTCATCGCAGTCGGAGGAATGAACCAGCCCAGCCCCGGGGCAGAAAGAAATCGCCACTCATTCCGACTTTCAGGAGTATCGATTATCATGGATGCGTAGGCAATCACCAGAAGCCGGAACCAGGTCGAGAACAAATCGCTTTCCTCTATTGGTATCGGTTTGCTCACCCAGCCCTGCGGGTGGCGCGGTTTTACCGGGTTCAACTGCTGTTCCCGCAGGAAGCGACGGTTCACGAACACCCACTGATACCAGTCAGGCTGGCGCCAGAACGAAAACAGATTCCGTAGATACATCATGGGACCATAGCGCTTCCTCACGCCCCAGATAAATCCGCCACCCGGGGCTTCCAGCGCGCAAACCGCATCGTAAACACGGCGCAGGCATTTCCGCACATCGCCCTCCCTGTAACCCGTGCGCAGATACAGGTTGACCAGCGTGTCTACTGCGTCGATATCCTCGCAGCCACCGCCACCCATCTGCGGAGCAAACATACCGTCGATGTTCTGAAATGAAAGCGTCTTATCAATAATAGCTTCCTTACAACCAAGATCACGGCCGGCATAAAAATAGAGCAGGTACTGATGGTAGGCACCAAACAGGCCATTATGGTACTCGGCCAACCGGCCTTCACCCCAGAACCCGGTTTTTTTATTCTGGTAATTGTCGTGCCAGTCAAAAAAGGCCGTAACCGCAGGGTCGGAGTCAAGTGCAATCCCGCGGTTCTCGGCATCGCAGATCAGGAATATGCCCAGGAACATGGCCAGGTTTCCCGAGCCCCAGGTGCTGTGCCAGTTGAAACTTTCGAGCATCGCGCATACGCCAGCAGGGGTGTTCAGTCCCTCATCCCCGAGGAAGCTCAACGGATATTTGAGCTCGCCACCCAGTGCGCGCACCGCACTGATGCAGAAGGTGGAAAGCTGCCACGTCACGTAACGCGTGTCATGACCGCTGTGCAGGTTGCGGTTCTCAACTTCCGGGTCTACAAACAACCCTGTGGCTTCGTCCTGAAATGAAAGTATGTAGTTGAGCCACTCCTGTTTCCTGGATGCATCCAGCCGGCTCATTCCCCCCGTCAATTCATACACGAATGCCGCAAAGCACGATGTAAACACAGTATCGTCACTCGACCGGCTCATCCTGAACCTGCCGAATTTCTCGTCAGGCACCGCCAGGCTCTCAAGCCACTTGCCTGTCCTCTCCAGCAGGTCAGTATTGTCACTCATTAGTATTGGCTGCTCATTCTCGTCGGCTTCACACATTAAATATCTTCCGCCTGAAAAATGTATTCACCAGGCTTTTTTCGCGCACTTCCATGAAATTATTTACCAGGGTGGCACCAACATACGTTCCACCCCCTGCCAGCAGGGCTGTCACCAGGTAAGCCGGTGAATCACCTGCACCCAGAATGGTATAGGTCACCGCGCCGGCCAGCACAGCGTTGATCGCAATACGCATCAGTGCGCCCCATGGGATGGATATACCTGTATAGTGCTTCGCCATGTAATAAAAAAACAGGCATTTAAACATGAGTGCGCTGCCTGTTGCGAAGGCTACGCCCATGATGCCGATGTGGTTCATCAGTATAATCGCGGCCACCACATTATATACAGCAAAAACCTGGGCATACAGGCGGACCTCTACCTTCTCGATAGCCTGAAGCACCAGGTCGCTGGTCAGTTCCAGGACTGTAAATACGTTAAACAGCAGTAACATGATGAAAATTCTGTCGGCAGCCGCATATTTCTCACCGAATACTGCGCCGATCAGCGGCGCTGCAGACAGGCTTACAATAACGAGCGCGGGCACCAGGATCATGGCAATCAGATTGACCAATGTACGAAACAGCCTGTTTAATTCTTCTTTTCTGTCCGCGACCGCATAATAACGCTGGTAAAATGCCGGTCTGATTATGCTTTGCAACAGATTCTGTGGCATAACGGATACCAGCATTTTCGACGCCCTGGAGGCTAGCGCATAAATACCCAGGTCATAGGGATTGGCCATTGCTGCGATGACAAAGTAATCCATCGAATTGCTGTACAGAATTCCACCCGGCTGAACCAGCGCATTAAACCCGGAATAGCGGGCCAGTCGCCGGGTTTCAAAGGTGGCTGCCTCATTTTTCCGGCAAGCTATCCGCCTCGGCAGTATACGCGTGACAAACACGTACCCCAGCAACCCGAGGCCGGCAGCATAGCTCAATGCCTCTGCGGCCAGAACCCCGGTCAGGCCAAGACCAGCCTCGAGCACTAAGAACACCAGCACATACTTCAGCACTGTATAGAAAACCTGCACAATCGAAACTGCCTTGTGCATGAACAACGCATTGAACTCAATCTGGAAATATTCTACCTGGAATAAGATAAACGCCCCCAGCGCAAAAACCATAAACTCCTCGCGCCTGTCAGCGATATTGAAGAACCCCGCCCACTGCTGAAACAGCACAAGCGCAACAAGAAGGCTTAGCAGGGAAAGAGCAATCCTGATTGCATGGGAAATAACGATCGTTTTAACGATGCGTGCAAACTGTTTCAGCTCCGCATACTCCGGAAGAAACCGCTGCAGCGATGAACCCAGACCAAAATTACTAAGGTAGCTGAACACCAGCACGCCACCTACAATAAAATTATAGACCCCGTAATCATCAACCGTCAGGCCACGCGCCAGAAGTACTACATAAAGGAGGCCCAGCACTTTCGTCAACATTTGTGCCGGCAGAACGAACAAGGTGCTCGTTCTTGTTTTATCCAGTAAACTAGCCAAGGCTCAAAGGACCCATCAGAAATGGCATATAACTGCGCTGCCTTTATAACAGAAAAACATACCGAATTTTCGGGGCGTGTCGTTCACGAACCAGCACGGGGCATGGAACGATCCAGGAATTCATCCACTGACAGATTCCTGTCGTAGAACAAAGGCACATTTTTCAGCACCCTTTCCGTTTCCCAATCCCACCAACGCGCCGCAAGCAACTTGGTTATATCTTCATCCGAGAAACGCATCTTCCTCACGGTAGCAGGCGCACCGGCTACAACCGAGTAGGGTGGGACATCCCTGGTAACCACAGAGCCTGCCCCAACTACAGCACCATCACCTATATTGACTCCTGACAGGACTATTACATTCACACCTATCCATACATCACTGCCGATCGTGATATCACCCCGACTGGTCCCGTGATTCAACCCGGGATGATCTTCTTTCGGAAAAAAGTTTGAAAGCGGGTAGTTTGCAATGTAGCTGTTGTGGAGCGCACCTATAGCCTGAAGTCCAGAGGCAATCGAGGTATACTTCCCAATTGTAACCTTGGTATCGGGCAAGCTTGATATTCTACCAGGCCCTCCAATATACGTATGCTCGCCTATTGTCAGGTGGCCTGCATTTATCTCCAGTTCGGGATGGAGTTTTGCTGACCTGGCGACATTGAAAGATGTGGTTTTTCGGTGCGCCCCCCCTCTGAACACCCCAATAATTTTCTTCACTACTTTCTTAATCATGTTTCACCAGCTCTTGGCAATCTGCCTGCCCGGGAAAGCAATGATAATACCGGGCCGAGACCTTTTCTGTTCAGCCAGCCAACTTGTCAGCCACCTTCAATTATCCGGTCTACAATACCAAGGTAACGTTCGCCAACAGCTTTTGCTGTATAGTCTGCATTGTATCTGGCTCGCCCATCACGCTGCAAACCTTCATACAAGCTGTCCGAATCCAGCAGACCGTTTATTACACCCGGCAGGCTTTCACAATCATTCGCAACCAGCGCATCTACACCGGGGTTTAGAAATCCACCCAGATTATGCGTGGTCACCAACGGTGTCCCTGTTCCCCAGCAATCACCGATAAAACCCAGGCCGCAATCCTTCACCGGTGTATACCCGTAACCTGATGCACAA
>JALSRZ010000156.1 GCA_026984515.1 Thiohalobacter sp.
GAACCAGTGGTCGCACCGGTGCCGGAAGCCGCCGAATAAAGGTTGCGAACGTGGTACGATAAGAACCGGGCGTCCCTGATAAAGGAAAGTCTGATCAATTTGTTACCCGTCATTCCGGCGCATGCCGGCATCCAGTACGCAGACTGTTCTGGATGCCGGCATGCGCCGGAATGACGAAGAAATCAGGGTTTCCCCGGGACGAATTCAAATTCTGGATAAACAGGCATGGCTGAAACGCTACTGATCCGACTGGCGCCCGCGGCGCAGGGTTTCCGGGACTGGCTGCTGATCGACGAGCAGGGCCGGGGCCGGGGGGCCGTGCAAATCGGTGCGCCGGATGCCGGCGTCATCAACAGCATCCGCCGCGTCGTGGTGCTGGTTCCCGGCAGCGAGGTGCTGCTGCTGGAGGTGCAGGTGCCGGGCCGGAACCGGCAGCGGGTGTTGCGCGCAGCGCCCTACGTGCTGGAAGAGCAGCTGGCCGAGGATGTCGAACAGCTGCATTTTGCCCTGGGTGCGGCCGGCGGCGACAGCCGTTACCCGGTGGCCGTGGTCGAACGCAAACGAATGGATGACTGGCAGGCCCTGTTGCAGGAGCAGGGCATCAGCGCCACGCAGCTGGTCCCTGAAACACTGGCGGTGCCGACGGACGGTGGCTGGAGCCTGCTGGTGGACGGCTCGACCGTACTGGTGCGCAGTGGCGAGTACAGCGGTTTCGCGGCGGACGGCGAAAACCTTGCAGAACTTTTTGCCCTGCTGCGGGTAAAGGAACAGGCGCCGGAATCGGCCCGGGTATACGGTTCCCTGGTACTCGACCTGGAGGGCGTGGACCTCGACCTGGTGGAAGACCCGGCGCAGCCACTGGAACTGCTGGCGCGGGGGTATGTGCAGGGACCGGTCATTGATCTGCTGCAGGGTGCCTACAGCCGGCGCGAGGAGTGGGGACGCCTGCTGCGGCCCTGGAAAGCCAGCGCAGCCCTGTTGCTGGCCGGTCTCATCCTGGCCGGGGTGTCGACGGGGGTGAACTACCAGCGGCTCACGGGGCAGAAAGAACAGCTCACCGCCGACATCAAGGCACTCTACCGGCAGACGTTTCCCAATGCGCGGCGTATCGTCAATCCACGCGCCCAGATGGAGCAGCAGCTGAAAAAGCTGCAGCGCAAGAGCGGGGTCGGCAGCACGGATTTCCTGGCCATGCTGGCGGAAACCGCCAACGTGATTCGTGCCAGTAAAGGGATCACCGTGCGCGGTGCCAGCTACCGCGATGGCCGCCTGGACCTCGACCTGCTGGCCGACAATCTGCAGGTACTCGACAAGCTCAAGCAGGACCTGATCAGCGGCGGACAGCTGAATGCCGAAATCCAGTCGGCAGCGACGGAAAAGAACCAGAAGGTCAAAAGCCGCATGCGGGTACAGGGGAAAACCTCATGAAGGAGTGGTTCGCCGGACTGGAACCGAGAGAACGCCGCCTGGTGACGGGCGGTGCCATCGTACTGCTGTTGCTGTTGCTGTACGTACTGGTCTGGGAGCCGGTGGTCGGCGCCTACCGCGACCTGAAGGCAGACGTGGCCGAACAGCGGCAGACGCTGGCGTGGATGCAGCAGGCGGCTGCGCAGATCAGGACATTGCGTGGCAGCGGGGCCGGGACTGCACGCGGCCTGGGTGGTCGTTCCCTGCTGTCAGTGGTGGATCAGTCGGCGCGCCAGGACGGCCTGGGCAACTACATCAAGCGCATCGAGCCGGACGGCAGCAAGGGGGTCAAGGTGTGGCTGGAAGGGGTGGCCTTTGACCCGATGATCCTGTGGCTGGGCCGGCTGACCCGTAGCTACCAGGTGGAAACCACGCTTATTACCATCGAACCCCAGGGGGGAGGACGCGTCAATGCCCGCCTCACACTGCTGGAACCCGCTGCATGAGGCCGCTCTGGCAGGGTTTATCGCTGGGCGTGGTGGCGTACCTGTTTTTTATGCTGGCCACGGCGCCGGCTGCGAAGATCCTGTCACTGGTGCAGCCCGAGGGGCTGCGCGCCACAGCCGTAGCGGGCAGCCTCTGGTCCGGGCAGGCAGCGCAGCTTGCACTGCCGCCGCTGCAGCTGAACGATGTGCACTGGCAGATCCGCCCCCTGCTGCTGTTTGCCGGCCGGCTGAGTTTCGTCGTCAGGGGGCAGCTGCAGGGGCAGCGCATCAAGGCACATGCCGGTGTCAGTCTGCTGGGAAATCCACAGCTCTCCGACGTACGTGGCCGGGTGACGGCGCAGGACCTGATGAACCTGCTGGGGCTGCGCCAGGTGCAGCCGGGCGGCATGCTCAGCTTCGTCATCGCGGAGGTTGCCTGGCCGGAAGCCGGCTACCCCGCGCTGGAGGGAACGGTATACTGGTGGCCCGCGCGTATCAATGCGCCGTATAGCCTGGATCTCGGCAAGATGCAGCTGGATACCCGCATCGAGGACGGGGTTACCCGCGGTACACTGAACAACGAGGGCGGTGCCCTGTCGGTGCAGGCGGAGGTGGAGATGCACAGCGACGGCGCCTACCGCTTTGATGCTAACCTGCAGCAGAAGGGCGACGTTCCGCAGGCGGTGAGCCGGTTCCTGTCGACCTTTGCGGAATTCAGGGATGGCACCTACCGGCTGGAGTGGTCGGATACCCTTTAAAGGGCCATGCCAGCGGAGCGACTGTTTTTATGACGTTGTTGCTGACTACACCGGAACAGCATAGCTTCCAGGATCCCACGCTCGAACTCGACGAGAAGCGCCTGAAAAAATGGCTGGCGAGCCTACCGGTACTGGACGTCGGCGATTCGCTGCGCAAGGTGCTGGATGCCCTGGAACCACTCAACGAACAGCAGCTCGATGTCGACCGGCGCCTGCGCCTGATGGGCCTGTACCAGGCGACCGTAAAGCGCCTGTATGATGCCGCCGAGCCGCTGCGCCTGCGCCAGCAGCCGCTGTCACAGCTACAGCGCCAGCATACCGTGGACCAGGTCGAACGCCTGTGCCTGGCAACGGCCAACGGCTTCAAGATCGCCATCAAGGAAATCCACGCAGGCGCTGCGGGCACACTGGACAGCGCACGCTTTGGACAGGTGTTGCGCCGGGCGGTGCAGCAACTGGCGGCTGCCCTGCTGCACAGTTACCGCTACTACCGGCCGGAACCCCCCTTTGTATTTCTCGAACTCAACCAGTTGTACCGGCTGGCGCGTCATCATGGCGTGCAGGAACAGGCCGGGGCGGCACAGGACGGCAAGACCAGCAGCAGCCTGGCCGATATCTACCAGGCTACCTGCCTGTTGTCGCTTACCGACCCCTTCAGCGCGGCCGAAGGCCGGGTGGACCACCGTTTCCGCAGCCTGCTGCACTACGTTCCGGGCACCCGGATCATTCCCGGCAACAGCTGGCAGGGCACGCCGGAGGGGCTGTACTTTATCGATCTGCAAAGCGACAGCCGCCCGCGCCACTGCGTTTTCCTGCAGTCACCGGTCAGCGGTGACGATCCGCATATCCTGGATGCGCGCGTACCGCTGCAGCGCATGCACAAAACGCTGGCGGCCCTGCCCGCGGACCGGCGCGGCAAGCGGGTCGAGACCGGTCTTCTCCGCACCCTGTTGCCGGAGGTTACGCCACGCGAGCGGCGGCGCAGTGTCCGTCGCCCCGCCGGGCGCTGGATAGAAGTGGTAACGGGCCTGGAGGTCATTTGCGACTACCTGGCCCGTTACCAGCGTAACGCGGCGACGAGCGGAGCCATGCAGGCGGACACTGTCCGCTGGCGCATCCGGGACGCCAGCGAGCAGGGCTATCGCCTGGCCTGGGGTGAAAGTGCGGCCAGCCTGTTACAGGTGGGTGACCTGGTGTGTGTGGTCGCGGACAGTGAGGAAGAAAAATGCTCCTTCCAGTTGCTGGTGATCCGCTGGGTGTGTGACGAACGCGATCAGGGTACCGGGGTGGGGGTGGAAAAACTGGCCGGTGTGCCGAGCCCGATGCGGCTCGAAGTCGTGGATGAGTCCGGTGGGGGAACCCGCCAGGCCTTGTTTCTGCCTTCCGCCGGCGACTTTGCAGCGCGCGTGGTGGCGCCCAGGAAAATCTACAAAAAAAATCGTTCCCTGCGGCTGCATGTCGGAGACCGGCAGGTGCCGGTGCGTTGTACGGTCCGGGTTGAACGGGGACCCGGTTTTGATTGTTTTGAATTCACCTCGGCGCACTCAACGTGACTGAAACATAGGCGGCAGGTGTGTATTGAGCCAGGTCGGGCATCCTGGACATGGAACCGGTATCACCCGGTCAGGACACGCAGAACCTGCCATCCCTGGCTGCTCGACTGCCGCATCCCTGCGGCAGACGGTCTTGACCGGGTGATACCGGTTCCATGTCCTCACCTGCAGGCGCGCTGCAAAGTAACGGGAATACGCTCGGCAGCTGCATCGCTGCGCCTGGCGGCCCCGAACAGGCAAACATCTGTCAAAGGGACTGTGCTCCATATGGCAAGTGCTGACAGGCCCTGATATTCTTGCGCCCGGATACATGGAGCGAGCGCCAATGAGTGCCAGAAAGATGATTCCAGTCGAGGCGATGACGCCCGAAACCAAGTGTGATTACTGCACCAACTCCCGCTGTTGTACCTACATCAGCCAGGAGATCGACACACCGGTTTCCAAGGTGGATTTCGATTTCCTGCTGTGGCAGGTATCCCACCGGGATATCAAGGTCTACAAGGACGAGGGCAGCTGGTACCTGATGGCAGACAACCCCTGTAACCATATCCAGCCGGACGGACGCTGCGGGATCTATGAAGACCGGCCGCAGATCTGCAGGGACTACAGCAATGATTACTGCGAGTTCGATGAACCAGCGGAAAACGGTTTTGAACTGTATTTCGACGGCTACGAATCGTTGCTGGCGTATTGTAAAAAACGCTTCAAGCGCTGGGGGCAGCGGCCTTATTGACCTGCATTTCTCCCCGTCTCGCCACGGAACCGGCTGGGAAATGCAGGTAAGGATTCTTTACGCCAGGCCGTCGAGCAACTCGTCGAAACTTTCTATGGCGATGAATTCCTCCGTCTGTTTCGGCGGCGCCTGGCTGTCGGGCAGGCGCACGGCGCGCAGGTGGCGGATGCCGTAGTCGTGCGCAGCGCGCAGCACCGGCAGGCTGTCATCGACAAACAGTGTGCGCTGCGGGTCGAAAGGGTCTTCGGCCGCCAGGCGGGGCCAGAACTGCGGGTCTTCCTTGGGTACCCGGAAGGCGTGGGCGCAGATCAGGTGGTCGAAGTGTTCGGCCAGCCCGGTGCTGGTCATTTTCAGTTCGATCACCTTGTGATGCGCATTGGTCAGCAGCGCCACGCGCTTGCCCGTCGCGCGCAGCGCCTGCAGAAATTCGGTCACCTGCGGGTGGACCCGGATCAGGTGTTCCAGTTCACGTTTCAGCGCGCTGATGTCCAGGTCCAGCTCCCGGCTCCAGAAGTCGACGCAGTACCAGTCGATGCTGCCCTCCAGGGCGCGGAAGCGTGGAAACAGTCGCTGCTTCGCTTCCTGCACGGATAGCTGGTGTTTCTCGGCATAACGCAGCGGTACGTGTTCCAGCCAGAAATGGTTGTCGAAGTGCAGGTCCAGCAGCGTGCCGTCCATGTCCAGGAATACGGTGTCGATCTCGTCCCAGGGGGGTGCTGCAGAGTCGATATTGCGGTTCATGCCCGGTATGATGGCCAGCGAAAATACGGAAGTCACGGAAAGATTTTAGTAACCTGATTCTCCCGTAGGAGCGGGCTTGTCCGCGAACAGGGTCCAACGGAGCCCGAACTGTCCCCCGGGAGACGTTCCCTACTTCGTATGTCGCCCTGTTCGCGGGCAAGCCCGTTCCTACAGCTTATAAACCACAAAGCGGTGAATATTCCTCATGAATCCATGCAGTTACCTTGATGATGCGCGTGCGCTGGCGAAACAGGCAGGCGAAAAAATCCTGGACATTTACAACACCGAATTTTCAGTGGAAGAAAAGGACGACAAGTCACCGCTGACTGCCGCCGACATGGCTTCGCACAACGCGATTGTCGCCGGCCTGAAGGTGCTGACCCCGGATATCCCGGTATTGTCGGAAGAGTCGGCAAAAATCCCCTTTGAGCAGCGCGCTGGCTGGGATACCTACTGGCTGATCGACCCGCTCGACGGCACTAAAGAGTTCATCAAACGCAACGGGGAGTTCACCGTCAATATCGCCCTGATTCACCAGGGTGCGCCGGTGCTGGGGGTGGTGTACGTCCCGGTCAGCGGGGTGACCTACGCGGCCTGTGAAGGGCGGGGTGCCATCAAGGAAACACCCGGTGAAGGCGAAAAACCGATTCACGTTCGCAAACTGGCAGAAGGCCCGGTGGCGGTAGTGGGCAGTCGTTCGCACCAGGGGGATTCACTGAAAGCCTTTCTCGCCAAACTGGGCGAGCACGAAATCGTCAGCATGGGCAGTTCGCTGAAGATCTGCCTGGTAGCCGAAGGCGCTGCTGATGTTTACCCGCGCCTGGGGCTGACCTCGGAGTGGGATACCGCGGCGGCACACTGTGTGGTCGAGCAGGCCGGTGGTTCCCTGACGGACCTGGAGATGAACCGGCTGCGTTATAATACTAAGGACTCGCTGCTGAACCCGTTCTTCTTCGTCTTCGGTGACGACAGCCGCAACTGGTCAGACTATCTGTAGGAGCGGGCTTGCCCGCTCCTGCAGGGGGACTTCGCGGGTCGGATCAGCGCAGCGTAATCCGGCAAAGCTGCCGGAAAGTTACGCCCCGTCCCGGACTACCAGCGCAGTTTTCCATTTCCTGCTCAACCAGCACAGCAAGGACACCGCGATGACCGCCCCCAGCGTATCCGCTACCCAGTCCCACGGGTCGGCGTTACGCCCCGGGACGAAGTACTGGTGTACCTCGTCACTGATGCCATACAGGCTGGCGATCAGGATACTGGCGTTCACCTGGGCGCTGCTGAAGCCATTGACCAGCGGTTTGCGGGCACCAAGCAACAGGAAACCCAGCACCGCGTAGGCGAGCATATGAAAAAGCTTGTCCTGGCCCGAAAACAGCTGTGGTGTTTCCAGGGTCGGCTGGTGCGACAGGTAGAACAGCGTCCCCATCCACAGCAGGGCCAGCAGCAGAGACAGGCGTTGCAAACAGACCATCAATGGCTTCACAGGGACGTCATTCCGGCGCGGGCCGAAATCGGAATCCACCGCTTACGGTGTTGCAGAGACCGGCCTGCGCCGGAATGAGGGAAGACAGGTTCTGCACAGGCATAACTGTACGGCCAGCGGATCAGGCGACGGACTGCGGTGCCTGTGGCACCAGCGAAAACAGTTTTTCGCTCAGCTTGCGACCGTATTCCTGGCGGTTCGGTTGTGACAGGCTGGCCTCGGTGGCCAGGCTGTCATTGAACAATACCGGTCGCTGCCACTCTTCCAGGATTTCGTAGAGCGCTTCATCGAGGTGGTCCATGTTGTCGTCCAGTTCCACCAGCAGGACATCGATGTCGCCGGCCGGGAGTTGCCGCAGGTCGTGGGCCGTCAGCGGCAAGGTGGCAACGACTTCGATCGCAAAGCGGGATAACAGCCTTGACAGGTAGATGCGCAATAGTTCTGATTCGGCGGTAATGGCGACACGCAGGCGGCTGGATTTTTTCGCCGTGCCGACCGGTGCGGCCGAAACCGCTTCCTGTGCCGGTTGCACCGGTGTTATGTCGGCCGCAGGCACGGTACCCGGCGACGCCTGCGCGCCGGTTTCGTGCTGTGCCGGGAACAGGCCGCCCTGCTGTTTTTCCTTTACCACTTCTTCCACCAGGGCGGCATCGACGCGGTCGCGCTGCTCGGCATAGCCGTACACCAGGGCGGTATCGCACAGCAGGTTGATCAGGCGCGGGACGCCGCCGCTGTAGCGGTGAATCAGGTTGCAGGCCTGGTCGGAAAACAGTTCGGCCTTGCCGCCGGCCGTTTTACACCGATGGCGGATATATTCACCGGTTTCCTCTTCTTCCAGCGGCTGCAGGTGGTAGTCCACCCCGATACGCTGCGCAAACTGCACCAGGTCCGGGCGTTGCAGGGTTTCGCGCAGTTCCCGCTGGCCCACCAGGATGATCTGCAGCACCTGGTCCTTGTCGGCGTTGATGTTGGACAGCATGCGCAGTTCTTCCAGCGTTTCGGCGGGCATGTTCTGCGCCTCGTCCACGATCAGCACCGTGCGCCGGCCCCGGGCGTACTCCTGGATAATAAATTCCATGAATTCCTGGTACAGCTGCACTTTGTCCCGGCCCTGGTGGGGCAGATCAAAGGCCAGCGCGATCCACTGCAGCAGGTCGCCGAAGGTCTGGTGCGTGTTCGATATCAGGCCTACCCGGATGGTGGGGTCGATGTCGTTCAGCAGCTTGCGGATGAGGGTGGTTTTGCCGGTGCCGATCCCGCCGCTGATCACGGTAAACCCGGCCTGGTTCATCAGGCCGTACTCCAGCAGCGTCAGCGCCATGCGGTGTTTGTCGCTCAGGTACAGGAAGCCCGAGTCCGGTAACAGGGAGAAGGGTTTTTCGCGGAAGCCGTAAAAACTCTGGTACATGGCGAGTGCCCCGTCAGTCCTTGCCCGACTTGTTCAGCACCGTACCCAGTATATTGGTACTGGCCAGCATGTCCACCGCGCGTTCGACTTCTTTTTTGGTGGTCTTGCCTTCTTCAACCACCAGCAGGGTAGCGTCCACGTAGGGTGAAAATGCCATGGCGTCCGATGCGTCGAGTACCGGCGGCAGGTCGAAGATGACGATGCGACCGGCGTAGCGGTTTTTCAGTTCGTCGACCAGCCTGGTCATCTTGGGCGAATTCAGCATTTCCGCGGAATTCAGCAGCGAGCGGCCACCGGGCAGGATAGTCAGGTGGTCGATACCCTTCGGGTGGACCAGCAGCTCGGGCAGCGGGGTATCTTCCACCAGGTAGTCGCTCAGGCCGGGCTCACCTGGCAGGCCCAGGTGTTCGTGCAGGCTGGGATGGCGCAGGTTGGCATCCACCAGCAGCACCGTATAGTTAACTTCCAGGGCCAGGCTGGCAGCCAGGTTGAGGGCCGTCAGGGTCTTTCCCTCCCCGGTGCCGGGGCTGGTGATGGCCAGCACATTCCAGTCGTTTTCATTCAGCCGCTGCAGTACCTGGGTGCGTAGCATCTTGTAGGCGTCGGTGAATTCGCAGGGATCAAAACCGGTGACGACGCGTTTTTCGCGCAGTTCCGGCCGCGATACCTCGATATGACGGGTCTGTGAGTAGGTGACCTGTTCTGCGGGTGTAGCGGTAGGTGCGGCAGATGCTTGCTGCATTGCTGCATTGCCGCTGACTGGGGTTGGTGCTGGCTGGCGTGCCCGCTCTGCGCGTGCCCGTTCCAGAGCCTGTTTTATGCGTTCCATTGTTTTGTCTCTGCTTTTATTCCCGGACTCATGTGTTTACGACCGTATCCGCCTTTCTCAAAACTTTGTACCAGAGTACGTCCAGCGGTGTCCAGAAGTAGTGGAACAGGGTAACCGCCAGGATAATGGCCGCGGCGGTTGCGGTTACCCGCGTCGCGAACCGTCGTTTGCGTATGCGTTCTTCGGCATCGGTTTTCAGGTACGGGATAATGGCCAGCGGCGGAATGCCTGCGGCAGAGGAGACTGCCCTGCTATTACGCACCGTATCGTCCAGGCTTTCCCCGACAGCTGCGTAGCCTATGCCGCAACCCAGTGCCAGAACAAAGCTGAGGAACAGGATCGCAGGGCGGTTGGGGCTAACGGGTTTTTCCGGCCGGATAGGCGGTTCGATAATCTGGAAGCGTTCGCCCTTGCTGTCTTTTTCGAGTTCCTGGCCGATTTGCGCGGCTACCAGTTTGGCGCGAATATTCTGGTATTCACTGGTTGCATTATCCAGCTTGCGCTGGAGGGACTGGTATTTCCGTTCAGCCTGGGGGGTCTCAACCAGGCGCTGCTCGTATTCGGCAAGCTTTTCCTTCAGGCGCAGTTTCTTCTTTTCCAGCGTTCGGATCTCCAGGTTTGCTGCCTCGATCTCGGATTGCATCTGTATGTAAATCGGATTATCCGGGTTATCCGCTGCTTTGGCCGTCAATGCGCTGGGGGAGTCAGGAACGTTTTCTTCGAGGGATTTGATCTGGCGTTCCAGCTTTACGATGTCCGGATGCTCGGGTGAATATTTTTTCTTCAGGGTGGCAAGTTCACTGCGCAAGGCTTCGACCTGCTTCAATTGTTCTGCCGAGCTGTCGACCTCGCCGGTTTCCTCTTCCAGCCCCTGGATTTCCTTGCGCATGCGAATAACGTCAGGGTGGTCTTCCGAGTAACGCGCTGCCAGTGCAAAATACTGGGTGCGCAACGCTTGCAGGCGGGTGGCTGGATCCAGCGAAACATCGGTGCTATGCGGCTTGATTTGTGCCAGTTGACCACTGAGGTAAACCTTGCGCTCCTCCTGTGAGCGGATCTGGCTATCGATGTTGTCAAGCTCTTTCTCGGTGCGGGTCATCAGCTCCATGTTGAGTTGTAACAGTTCCGGCAGGGAATTGGCGTGACTTTCCTTGAAAGCAGCAATTTCGGCCTCCATGGTGCCGATTTCCTTGCTTAGCCGAGTCGACTCGTCTTTAAGGAACAAATAGGTTTCGTTGGCCTGCTCGGTACGCTCTTTCAGATTTTCTTTGAGATACAGGCTCATTAATTCGTTGGTGACTTGCTGGGCCTTCACCGGGTTTTCACTGCTAAAGCTCAAGCTAAACGCAATCGTGGCAGCCATCGGCCGTCCGCTGCGCGGGTCGACCACATCGGCGTCGATCATTTCCAGGCTGATGTTTTCACGCATCTCCGAGATAATTTCTTCAGTAGTCAGGCGTTTCCTTTTTTTCTTGTACAGGTCAAATTCATTGATTATTTTCAGAAGGTTGGGGCGGGCCATCACTTTCTGGCTGATGGCCTGGATACGTTGCGAAGCAAAGCTTGTGACCGTGGATCGTACCAGTTCCGGGGGAATGTCCTGTTCCTTGATGAGGATAGTGGCGGAAGAGGTATAGGTCGGTGGCGTGAACACGGCAACCAGCACCCCGATCGAGAAAATCGTTGCAGCAATCAGAAAAATGCTCAGGCGGCGCCTTTTGATAGCGCTCAAATAGTCAGATAAGTTGATCGATTGTTCTTCCATTTTTTTCCCTTTCGCGCCAGGGGTACTGCGATAACGCGTGCATGGCCTGCCCCCCAACCCTGGCCACTAGCGGGAAACCGCAATTCTAGGCCAGCGGTAGGATAGCGTCAAATACGCGGCGTTTTGCGTAGCGTCATCACTGGTATTGTCAAAAGTCTGCTTTTTGAAATGGTAACTTGCTGAAAGATCCCAGAATTGCCTGAAACTCCACCTTATTCCAGGGGTAATATCATAATAATCGCGGTTCAGGTTGGAGGTGATCGAGCTATCGGTCTTGCTTTGGTACAGGCTTACCGACAGCGACGCACTCAGCAACTCTGTGAAGCGATACTGGCTGTTCCACCCCACCCGGGTGACCTGGATAGGTACACCGTTGGTTGAATTGCTGATGTTCCGTGAGGCACTGACACTGGTTTCTCCACGGAGAAATTTTTTCCTGATGTTGCCGTTGAAAGTGGAGCCGGAACTGCTGTTTGATACGTTCTGGTTCAGGGGGGTAAACCCGATGATCGTGTCACCCGAGAATATCGGTACCAGGGTGTTCTGTGAAGCGTCGGTTTCAGTACGGCGTATGCCGGCGAACAGCGATGCGGACAGGGTTTCGCTGAACTGATAGGAGAACCCGCCCTGCAGGTTGCTAGTATTCGATTTTACGCCATTTTCGTTGTCATTGCGATTGTGAGAAAGGAATACCGATAGCGTGGTGCGCTCGTTGATGATCCTGCTCAGGCTGGACTGGAAATTGTGCGAGGTAAAGTCCGTGAAACCGGTTCCACCTGCATTCAGGTAGCGTACATCGGTATATCCATAGCCAAGGCTTACCTGGGTGAGTTCATTAATATTATAGGACCAGTTAGGGCCACCGTTCAATTGCACACGCCGTACCCGGTCAAATACCACCCCGGTATCCTCAAGCTGGCTGTCCAGCGTGGAATCCTTGATGATGCTCGCATTCAGCCCGACCTGGGAGCGTTCCATGCGGTGGAAAGAATTTAAATCGAAAGAAACATTGTTTTCGTCAAGATTGCTGTCTTTTTCGAAACGCCGGAAATTCAAATGCAGGCCGCCGCTTACCCCGGATTCCGGGGTCGTCATGCTGAATACCACGCTCGGGCTCAAGGCGGTTTCAACGGTTGATATCTCATCATCAATATTCAGGCGAAGGTTGTCGTTATAGCCAGCCCGGGCTGTAACGGAGGGTTCGATTTTCCATTCAGCTGCGCGGACAGCTCCTGTACCGAGCAGCAGCAAGAAAATTGAATGGCGAACGGATAGCCGCACGATTCTGTGTCCTTAAGCCTTTGTATTTGAAATCAAAGAAGCGGCCCATTCGGCCAAGCCTTTAGAAAAATTTTGCGGGAATAGCAGGTGACTGCAGCCTGTCCGGAGAGAGTATTACGGAACCACAACCACATCTCCCGCCTTGAGGAGAATATTCTGTTCCAGGTGTTTGCCTTTTTCGACATCTCCATACTCGAAGGGGATCGCGCTCAGTTTGCCATTTTCCCGGCGTAACACCTTGATTTTATTGAGTGCCGCATAGGTGGATGTGCCGCCTGCCATACTCAGGGCCTGCATTACATCGATATTGCGCACCATGGGGAATACACCCGGGCGGTTGACGTGTCCAAGGACGTACACGGTATTACCCGAGAGGTTCAGGACCGAAACCGTGACCACCGGGTCGGGTATGAATTTGTTCAGGCGCTCGGTGATCTGCTGGCGCAGGGTCTCGATGGTACCCCCGCCAGCCTGGATCTCGCCCACAAGCGGGACGGTGATGTAGCCGTCCGGGCGCACGGTGACCTGTCCGGACATTTCATCTTCCTTCCATACAGAAACAGCCAGCTGGTCGCCCGGCTGGATCGGGTAGGTGCCCATCACACTGTTGTCGGTTTCTTCTGCCAGTGCGAGGGGAGTCGCGAACAGGACAGCCAGCGAGAGCAGGGTGCCGAGTAATTTCAGTGCCTTCAACATGGATACCTCAGATAGATAAATAACGCACAACGTTCATTTGCCCTGTCAGGGTCGTGGGAGCGGGCCGGTCTGTCCCGGGCACCTGTGTGCGGCTGATCATTGAAGCAAACGGCTTCTGAACGGTCAAGCCACAAAAAAGCGGCACTATCCAGGGATGAGTGCCGCTCGATCGTGTCGCCTTGCGACGGGCCGTTTGGCCTAGAGTTTAAACCCGAAGCTTACGCCTACCGAATCCTGGTACATCTGGATTTTGCCCGTGTCGCCGATCAGGGTCGGGCCCTCCTGCTCATACTTGAAGGCATGGACGTAGGAGAAGCTCCATTCCATTTTCGGATTTGGTGAGTAGGTGGCGCCCAGTGTCATGTGATTCTGGACCGTTGCCGGGGCGACGATGTTGAACAGCACTTCACCGTTCTTTTCGTCGATCGGGCTCTTGCCGTAGTTCCAGCCGGCGCGATAGGTCCATTTCGGGCTGTAGTCCCAGGCAAGGCCTACCTTGTATACCGTCTGGTCATCCCAGCCGAAACCGAGGCCGCCATCGGCGCCCAGGGAGTTCTCTTCCGGGCTGTCCGGGAAACCGTTGCCGGTGGTGGTGGCGCTGGCGTTACCGATGGAACGCACTTTGGAGTACAGGGTGCGCGTGACGTCGGCGCCAATCATCAGTTTTGGTGTGATCTTGAAGCCAAACCCGACACCGAAGTTTTCAGGGGTGTCCAGGCTGCCCTGTTCGGCGAAGAGATCCTTGTACTTGTCGAATTTGGTCATGTACACGCGCGAGGTGTAGGTCGCACCCAGCGACAGGCGTTCCTTGAAAAAGCGGCCCATCCAGCCCAGCCGCACACCGGCGCCGTAGGCCCAGTCGTTGCCCCGGTTGGTCAGATTTTCCGGGAATTTGCCGGTGTCATTGAATATGGAAGTGAAGGTCGAGAAGTAATCCAGGCCGAAGGCGCGGAAGGTCTGGATGCTCATGACCAGCGAGGCGCCGATCCGGTTCTGCTTGTTGAGCCGGTAGGATGCGGTCGGGTTCATCTGCATGATCATCAGGTTGACGCCGAGCGTGTCGTTCACGTTGGAGCCGGTGATGTTGTTGTACAGGTTCAGGTTGTAGCGGCTGCCACCGCCGCCCGCGGGTATGGCGGAGAAGCCAACCGAGATCTTGCGGTTGAACTTGTAGGCGCCACCCATGGCCGGCATGACAAAGCGGTTGGCGCTGCTCTTGTAGGAGAGCTTCTCATCGCCTTCACCCAGTCTGGCCTTGGCCCGGGGCACGAAGAAATCACCGCCGACGTCTACCCGGTCTTTCATGAAACCAATGGATGCCGGGTTGACGGCGCCGGCGATGGCATCCTGCGGGGTGGCGATGGCAACGCCGCCCATACCGCGCGACTTGGTGCCGTACCCGATCAGGAACATGCCGTTGGTGGCATAGGACAAGGAAGGCACAGCTGCAACGCTAGCTACCAGCGTGCACGCCAGCAGTTGTCTTGTTCGGGCCATGATAGGCGTCTCCTCCATTTTCATTTATGTGTCCGGCGGGGCCGGCGTCCGGCGGTCTGTGTAAAACGCGGAACGGGCCAGCCTCTCACGAAAATCCGGTTTTTTTGATTCAAAACTGCCGCAAGATGGTGACGACCAAAGCAGTGTTTGTCAAGCTACTGTCTTTGGAATGTTTTCTATTAGCGGCGTCTAATTTACAGTCGGTCTCCAGCACCCCCGGGCGCGGAAAAATATGCCTGCCCGGGCACCCGGTTGCAAGGGTGCGGTTGCTGCATATTCATGCCCGGCAGGAAAAAGGGCGCAGCCATTGCGGACTGCGCCCTTTGGCTCTACAGGGTCACCGTCCGGTCTAGCGCTGTGCGCGCTTGCCCCGGTTCCAGCCCAGCCAGCCGAGGAACCCGGCCAGCAGCCACCAGTCCGCCCGTTTGCCCGCTTCGACCGGCGTGGCGGCGATGCTGCAGCCACTGGTATCACTGCCGCGGTTGTCCACGAAAATCGGCGTTCCGGCCGTGCCCAGACCACTGGGATCTTCGATAATGCCCGGGGTCTTGTTCAGGTCGTTGGCGCCATCATCCGTGATGGAGAGCTGCACGCACTGGTGTCCCACGTTCACGGTGGTCTGGTTTTCGAGCGCGATATAGGCGGCATCGCCCGGGTTCGGGCATTCCATGCCGGAGCCGCCAGCGATAAAGGGCGCTGTCTTGACGCTGTCGATGGTGGTATCGAAATCACGCCAGGTGCCGTTATCCAGGATGCGCCAGACCGGGTTATTGGGAACACCGCCACTCAGTGGCAGCACAATATCGACCCGGCTGCCCGGCGTTACACCGCTGATGGTGTAGTCGAAGCAGCTTCCGACGCACTGCTTGTCCACGTCACCGTCCGGTGTAGTTGCGCTGGCCGCCACGCGGGTCTCGTTGTCGATGGTTCCCGAGCTGGCTTTCAGACTGCCATCCAGGAACTTGACCGTGCCTTCCAGGTGCAGTGTATAGGGTACGGCGTTGAAGCCCGAGGATGCGCCCGGCAGATCCTCGACGTGCGCTGCATAGTCCAGGACGAAGGTGGAGCCGTCCTGGCAGGGTTTGTCGCTGCAGGTGATGGTGGCGAAGCCAAGGTCTTCCGGGAACTGCGAGCTGCCGCCCAGATTGATCAGGGGGATGCCGTTCCAGGTCACGTAGTATTTAGTCCGGAAATCCAGGGTGCCATCCGCCTTGCCCGTGATGCCGCCGTTGCGGGTCAGGTCAAAGCCGGTGTTGGAGAAAAACAGCCAGGGTGCAGAGTAGCCAGGCTGCTCGGTACCGTTGGGCTTGCCGGTATGAGAACCCGTTGCCGGCTGGTCATAGCCGATGATAAATCCGCCATCCGGGCCGGGCTCCAGTACTGTATAGATGAGCTGCGTTGCCGACACCTGCATGCTGAACCAGGATATGTCGGGTTTGATACTCTGGTCTGGCTGGCCGACGCCCGGATCGAATGCGAGGATCGGGATTACGCCGGGAGGCAGAACGGTCGGCCAGTCAGAGTTGATGCTCTGTACATCGATGCTCATCGTTGCAACATTGGAGGTGAGCGGTCCGGTCACATCGATATCTGCAACCGTGTAGGTGCAGCTGTCCATGGTGGCAACGGACGGCAGCGTCTGGCTGTAGGTGATGGTGCCGTCGGCGTTGGCGGTACAGGCGCCTACGTTGCCCGGTGCATTGGTCACCGCCACCGAGCCCACGTTGATGCCGCCCGGCAGCCCGGGTGCGTTGTTGGCGTCGGTGTCATTGGCCAGCGCGTTGATCACCAGCGAACCGCCGCCCTGGTCCAGCGCCACCGGGTTGGTGGCTACCGGGTCGTCGCCGGCAACGGGTGCCACGTTGGTCTGGACGTCGACAGTAACCAGACCCTGTTCTCCTGCCGCGCCGGGTGGTGTGCTGGTCGGCGTGAGTGAAGCGCCGGCGGAGTTTGAAACGGTATACACAAAGGTGTCCTGGCCGGTGAAGCTCCCGGTCGGCGTGTAGGTCACGGTATCGTCCGGGTTGTCCGCCGCCGTGCCGCTGGTGGCCGGGGTATCGATGGTCACCGACCCGGGTACGAACGGGTCTGCCGCTGCAGTCCGGTCGTTGGCGGTGACACTGATGATGCGCGGGTTTCCGGTGACGGTGGTGACGGCATCGTCGACCGCAACCGGTACCGCGCCCGGCAACGTTATCCCACCTTCCAGGTGCAGTGAATATGAAACGGTCGTAAAGCCGGCGCCGGCCACGTGGTAGGCGGCGTCGAGTGAGTAACTGCTGCCGTCCGAACAGGTGCTCGTGTCGCAGCTTATGGTCGGCGTACCGGTTTCGGTCAGCGGGATGTCAGGGATGCCGTTCCAGGTAACCGACCAGGGCAGGTTCAGCGTGACGGTGTTGCCGGTTTCGCTGGCGATGGTCGTGTTAGCGGTGGTCTGGTGCATGCCGGTATTGCTGAAGAAGTTCCACGGCTTGTCGATATTCGGGCTTTCCGAGCCGTCGGGCGCGCCGGAGTGACTGCCGCTGGCCATCTGGGTGGAACCGATGACCAGACCGTTGTTGGATTCGATAACGGTTTTTTCGCTGGGCTGGGCGCCCGGGATGCCGTTTTGGTCCATGCTGAAGTAGGAGCCGACGATGTCGGTAATTTCATAGGCCGCCTTGTTACAGGGCGGGGTGGTGCCGTAGGTGCAGCTGACCACCTGGGCTGAGCCCAGGGTGAAGTCCAGTGTCGCACCGGTCGGCAGCGCAGCCAGCACGGAGGGTGCAGACAAACCACCCAGCAGCAGGGAAATCGAGGTTGCCAGAGCTGTTTTCCTGATGCCGTTCGAGCTGAGGGCCTGAATGGCGCTTGTGTTACGTGACATTGAAATTACCTCCTCCGAAGTATTTAAGAGCCTTTCTTGTCGGTATTCATTGGCTTGCGGGCAAGCTGCTGAGCAACTTCAGGCTATTGTGCGGTCTGGTACATAACTATATATATCCTGTGTGCGGGCATTCACCCGCGTTGCCCGGCCATGACCGCACTGGTCGGCCCGGTTGACAATGTTGTTATGGTTTCTGTCCACCGGGAACCCGTACCAGATATCAACCGGGGCTGTTTTCCCGGCTGCCCGGACACCGGGTCGCTGTCAAGGGTAGCGATAGTGTACAGCAGGGCCGGTTTTGTCAAGGCGGGTGCGGACCTGGAAATCAGTCAGGCGGTCTGCCGTGCAGGAGGGGGATCCGCGCAGGTCCGTCCATCGGGAAGGGCGCATGCTGTCGATATTTTTAAATCCGGTCCTTGTGGTGCATCGGCAACGCCATTATTCTCGTAACTGAATGATATTAAATATATATTTATCAATTCTGTGTGCCGCTGAGCGGATTTTTTCTGTCGGAAAACCTGACACTATGGGTGAAGGCAACTGGCTGACTGCAGTGCCTGACATAATAATGCGTTGAAAAACAGGACGATTGTGTATATGGCACAATGATTGCTCACTAGACACTTGCACATTCTCGCGAGAGTGTCGCGTATAAATAATCACGTGTATTGAGAGGAGAACTTGAATGTTCAATCGTAAAACTATTTTGTCCGCAGCTGTTGTGGCCGCAATGGGGGGCGTCAGCTTCAGTGCTTCAGCTGCCCTGACCAGCAGTGCAACACTGGACTTCAATCTGGGCGCTCCGGGTACTGTGGCCTGTAACTACGGCACCACCCCGCCCTGTAACAAGGCGTCCTACGCGCAGACCGACATCGTCGGTTCCTACTTCAGCATGGACACCAACGGTGACGGTGTCGTTGCTGTTGGTGAAAAGACCCCGATCGGTTCCTTCAACGGCCTGCACTTCGGTACCGCACAGGGCGCCAGCGGCAGTCACTCCGGCACTGTAGACAATTCTGAAAATCCGAATATCGATATGGCCTGGAACTTCTTCGGCAATACCGGTATGCACCAGACCCTTAGTCCGACCACGGACAATGGTGATGGTACCATCAACCTGGACTGGAACGTAACCTGGAACGGTCTGCCCAGTATTCCGTTGGTTGCAACTTCGTCTACCACGCTCGTGTGTGACACGGCTACCTGTTCCGACAGCAGCAACTACACCATCGACGGTGCGTTCCACGTTGCCGGTGCCGGTTTCACCACGGTTGGCTACACCGTGCATCTGGAAGGCCACGTTTCGCAGCCTACCTCCACGGTTCCGGTTCCGGCCGCTGCCTGGTTGTTCGGTTCCGGCCTGATGGGTCTGGCAGGCGTTGCACGTCGGCGCAAAAGCAAGGCCTAAGTAGTATCGGGCCTGTCATCGGCCGGAAGTTTCGGCTGCATGACACAAGCTTGAAAGGGATCCAGGGCAACCTGGATCCCTTTTTTAATGTTCAGTTGCCGCCGGTTGAAGAGCGGTCGCCGGGTTACCCGGGGCCGAGTGCGTTGATCAGCGGCGCCAGCTGTTGTTCGTAGTGTTTCCAGCGCCCGACCGCGCTGGAGTAGAGCGGCTTCGTGACCTGCCCGGCGCTGGCCGTGGCCACCACACGGCCATGCCGGTGGAACGCCAGGCAGGCGGGGTCCCAGTCCAGCCCGCAGAAATCGATGATCTTTCTGCACGCCGTTTCGAAATCCCCCACCAGTGTTTCGTACTCGACTTCGAGCAGGTCAATCTCCAGTACGTCCGCCCAGTGCGCCATCAGGCGCCGGTATTGCCGGTAGTAGCGGCCCAGCGCCTGCAGGTCGGTCGCGTATGGCTGGTGCCCGGAAAAATCCTGGAAATAGCAGGACAGGCAGGTATCCAGCGCTGAGCGCCGGCAATGGATGACGCGCGCGCCCGGGAACAGCAGCTGGATAAAACCCAGGTTGATGAAGTTCGCGGGCAGCTTGTCGGTAATGCGCCGGGCCGTGGGCGCCAGCGATTCCAGGTGGGTGAGGTATTGCCCGGCGAGGCGGGTCAGCCGCGCCTGGTCGAGTTGTTTCAGCGCGTCGGGCAGCAGGTTTTCTGCCCCGACCAGGGCGGGAATCGAAGCCAGCAGGTCGGGCAGGGTATCCAGTTCGCCGGCGCCCCAGGCGTGCGGGTGTGAGGCGATAATCTGCTCCACCAGGGTGGTTCCGGAGCGTGGCATGCCGACGATGAATACGGCCGGCTCTGCAGGCTGTTCCGCGCGCGGTGCGCTGCGCACAAAGTCACGACTGAAGGTTTCCCGGATGAGTTCGACGGACAGGTCACTTTGTTCGCCCCCGCCTGGCACAGCGCGTAATTCGTTGCCCTGGCGAAAATGTTCGAAGGCGGTGTGGTACTGGTGCAGCTGGTCATGGAAGTGCCCCAGCCGGAAGTGGATCTGCGCACGATCATCCCTGCTGAGCCGGTCGGAATCCTGCAGTGTCCTTTCCAGCAGTTCGATGGCTTCCGCTTCACGCTGCGCTGCGCGCCGTGCAATGTCCGCAAAGGCCGTGGCAATACTGGCGTCCGGGCATTGTGTGTCGATACGCGGTTCCAGGGTGGCAAAGGCGCGCGGATAGTCGTGCCGGCTTGCGTATACATGGGCCAGCCCGGCGATGGCGGCGTCATCCGCGGGATCTGTATCGCCAGCCTTGCGGTAGTAGTGCTCGGCGTTGTCCGCATCGCCCAGTGACAGGCAGGCCCGGGCCAGCTCTTTCAGCGCAGCGCTAAAACCGGGACGGTGGCGCAGGGCATCCTGGAAGGCATTGACTGCCTCCTGCCGCAGGCCCCGGTTGCGCAGCGCTTTGCCGAGGTTGTAACAACAGTCCGCCGAGTCCGGTTTCAGTTGCAGCGCGCGGCGGAAGCAGGCGATGGCTTCGTCGGTTTGCTGCAACTCCATGCAGACGTTGCCGAGATTGTTGTAGTGCTCGGGGATGTTTGGTGCGCAGGCGATAGCCTGCCGGTAACTGCCGGCGGCATCCGCCAGCTTACCCTGATGTTTTTGTGCGAGGCCCAGGTTGTAGTGCGCGCCGGCCAGCCCTGGCGCGACCTGTATGGCCTTGCTGAAATAGCGTTCTGCGTCGGTGTAGCTGCCCTGCATCCCGCTGATGGTGCCGAGCGCCATGAGTGCGTCGATATCACGCGCATGCAGGGCCAGGGCTTTGGAAAACAGTTTTGCGGCTTCAGTCAGCCGGCCCTGGTGGACCAGCTGCGTGGCTTTTTCCTTCAGCCGGCCCGCCCGGTCGGTCATGGTCCCGGCCTGTCGGGCGCAGCAAGGTTGGTTCGCATGCGGGCGTATCCAGGGGTGTCAACCGAGCGCTTCGATCAGCGGTCCCAGGTGTTTCTCGTAGTGTTTCCAGCGCGCCACGGATTTTTTATACAGCGGACGGCGTACCTGGTCGTAACTGGCGGTCGCCACAAAACGTTCGGTTTCGTGGAAGCGCAGGCAGCTGTCATCCCATTCCAGCCCGCAGAAATCCACCATGGCGCGGCTGACCGTTTCCTGGTTTTCGATCAGTTCCTCGTAGCGGACCTCGAGTACGGGAATCTGCAGCACTTCCTGCCAGTGCGCCATCAGGCGCCGGTAGTCCCGGTAGTAGTCGGCCAGCCCGGCCAGGTCGTAGGAGTAGGCGTGGGTGCGGGAAAAATCCTGGAAGTAGCAGGACAGGCAGGTGTCCAGCGGGTCGCGCACGCAGTGGATGACGCGGGCGTCGGGGAACAGCAGTTCAATCAGTCCCAGGAAGCGGAAATTGCCCGGCATCTTGTCGATAACCCGGGCCGCGTCCGGCGCCAGGCTGTCCAGGTGCTGCAGGTAGCCGGCCGCCAGTGCGTCGGCCTGGGCCTGCTCCAGCGCGTTTACACAGCGCGGGTAGCCCTCGCTGGTTCCCAGTGTCTCCGGCAGGCGGCTCACCATCTGCAGCAGATCGGGCAGTTCACCGGCGCCGTGCACGGACGGGTGGCTGGCCAGGATCTGTTCTACCAGGCTGGTGCCGGAACGCGGCATGCCAACCACGAATACCGGTTTTTCCGTACGCTGGCTGGCGCGTACTGCACTGGCCATGAAGTCCTTGCTGAAGACTTCGATGATGGCGTCGATTTCCCGGGCGTGGGTCGCTGCGTCGAATTCCATGGCGCGGGCCTCGTTGCCTTTACGGTAGTGTTCGAAGGCCTTTTCGTACTGCCCGGTGGAGTCGTACAGGCGACCCAGGTTGAAATGCAGGTTGCGCTGGCTGGTGACCGGCAGCGCCTCGTCCCGGGCCAGCAGCCGCTCCATCAGTTCGATGGCATCGCCCGGGCGGTCCAGGCTCTTGCTGACCTCGGCGAATGCAACCGCCAGGTTGGTATTATCGATGCCGCGCTCGATCCAGGGTTGCAGGCGCGCCAGTGCCTGTTGCGGGTCGCCGGCGTGCTGTTCGATGGTGGCGGTCAGGGCAACCGCGTCGGCATTGTCCGGGTTGATCTGCAGGGCCTTTTCACAGCAGGCCATGGCCTCGTCGGGCCGGCTCCTGGTCATCAGCGCGGAGGCGAGGGTGATATAGGCGTCGCTGTATTCCGGATTCAGGCGTATGGCTTCCTGCAGGTTCTGGATGGCGGCATCGCTTTCGCCGAGCACCATGAGGGCGCTGCCGCGGCCAAACCGGGCTTCGGCATACCCCGGGAACAGTTTCAGGGCTTCGTCGTAGTGGCCCAGCGCTTCCCGGTATTGCCCCTGCGCCTGCAGGGTGGAGGCCAGCCCGTTCTCGGCCTGTGCATATTGCGGCTGCAGGCGCAGGGCCTGGCGGAAATGTTCCGCGGCGTCCGCATAATCGTGCCGGGCGTTGCAGACATACCCCAGGCCGTAGTGGCTTTCCGCGTGGTTCGGATCGAGTTCGATGGTCTTGCGGAAGGCGTCCGTGGCTTCGTCCAGCCGGCCCTGGGCGGAGAGCGACGATCCCAGCATGTACCAGGCGAGCGCCAGGCCCGGCTGGACGTTCAGCAGTTGTTGGTACAGCCTGGCCGCTTCTTCAACTTTTCCCTGTCGAAACAGTGTGTTGGCCAGATTCATCTGGGCTTCCGGCGAATCCGGCAGCAGTTCGGCTGCGCGCCGGCAATACATTTCGGCCTGTTCGTGCCGTTCCAGCATGCCGCAGATTCCGCCCAGCATGGACCAGGCTTCCCCGTAGCTGTCGTCGTTGGCGACCGCTTTTTCCAGGCTGGCGAGGGCGTCGTCCAGCCGGCCCTGGCTGCGCTGCAGGTTGGCCAGGTAGTAGTAGGCCTCGGGCATGGATGGGTCCAGTTCGATGGCGCGCTGCAATTGTTCCTGCGCCGGTTCCGGCTGGCCGGTCTCGGCGTTGATGGTGCCCAGCATCATCCAGGCCTCGGCTTGCCCGGGATCAGCGGCCGTGATGGCTTCGTACTGCTGCTTTGCCTCGCCCAGCCGGCCCTGTTCGACCAGTTCGAGTGCCTTGCTGAGCATGCTGCTGACATCTTGCGTTGACATGTACCTGTGTCCTCGTTTTCAGTGTTTGGGGGCCGCGCGCCGCCAGGGCTGCGTGGTGAGCAATGTGTCCAGGCCGGGAACGAACGCCGCGTAACCGAACTGCGTCCAGATGACGCGCTGCTTGCTGTTGAGCACGAAGTTTCTGCCGTGCAGGAAGCGGGTGTTATCGACCATCAGCACGTCGCCTTGCTGCCATTTGTGGGCGACGCTCAGGGCGTCGGACACCTGTTTCAGTTCGTCGCACACGGCGGCCGGAACTTCACTGCCGTCTTCAAAAGTCGGGAAATCCTTCCAGCCCTGCATGTTGCGGGCGAACAGCAGGAAGCTGCCGAACGCGTACTGGTCGCTGAACATGGGTTTGTGGAGGGCCGGTGTGGTATAGGTGCTGTACAACACGCCGTCCTCTATCGTGATATCGAGCGGGCAATTTTCGTCCAGGCCGGCCAGCGCTGCTGCATCCGGTTGTTTGCTGCCGAGCCATAATTCACAGTCTTCCGGGGTCATCCGGGTGCGGTACCGGAATGACCGCTCCATCAGCAGGTTGCGCGTCTCTTCTTTCAGCGCTGCTACCACGGGTATGCCATCGCACAGCAGGGTTTCCCCGCCGACCAGCGGCGGCGACTTACAGGCAAACCAGGCGATATCGGGCCGGGTCGGCATGCTCGACATTTCCGGGTGCAGCGGAAAGGCTTCGTGACCCAGGTTGACGGTCTGGATGCGTCGGTCAGGCGAGACATTTTCCCGTCCACGGGCGCGGTTGACGATAAAATTGCTGCAGTAGGCGGCGGCCAGTTCGTGAAACGAATCGTGGTCCAGCGGGAAACCGCGGAACAGGATGGCGCCGTGTTCACGAAATGCAGCTATAACATCTTGTTTATCAAGTGAGTTCAGTGCCTGATCAGCGTTCTGCGGGGTAATTACCGCGTAATTGCCCCCGGCTTCAGGCTGGGTGATTTCTGGTTTCAACGTCTTCTCCACATGGACCGGCCTGCTTGTCCGGTGGCATGTCTCGCAGCGCGTCGCCCCGCCCGGTTTCCGGCAGGACCCCCTGTACTCCTGATATTTGACGCGCGAGAATGCAAATTCTAACACATAGCGAGACTGCATATGAATACGCCCCCCCCGGCCTTTGAGTGGGATGAGCTGTTCCACCGGCCGGATCACCACCTGCTGGAATTTTCCGGCCCCCAGGCATTGTTTGTTCCCATGACGCGGGAGAGCTACGCGCGTTCCATTTTTACCGACCGGCAGCGTATCGTACCGGCACATCCCTCCGGACGTGGTGTCGATCTCAACCGGCTGCTGGAGCGCTTCGACGCCGAGGCGATCCCGGCGCGGCCGCTGCGCTTTGTTTTCCACCTGGCCCACGGGGGTTCGACCCTGCTTTCCCGGGCGCTGGACTGCCCCGGTCGTAGCCTGGTTATCCGCGAGCCTTTCCCGTTGCGGCAACTGGCGGGCGAGCGCCTGTCGGCCGTGCCCGGTACCATGGATATGGCCTTATGGGAGAAACGGCTGCGGCTGGTAACGGCGCTGCTCGGCCGGCGTTACCGCGACTCGGAACCGGTGGTGGTAAAAGCCAACGTGCCGGTCAACTTCATATTGCCGCAGTTACTGGCACTGCAGGAGGATAGCCGCAGTCTGTTGTTGTACTCCGGCCTGCAACCCTATCTCGTCTCGGTGTTGAAAGGGCCTGATCACCGGCGCTGGGTGAGCAATGTGATTCGGCAGCTCGAGGGAGGTGTGCGGAGTATCGAGGCGCTGTCTGCGGTGCGGGTGGCGGAGCTCTCCGCCCCTGAAGCAGCGGCCTGCCTGTGGCTGGCGCAGATGTACCAGTACGCGCGGCTGCTGGAAACGCACGCCGGCGTGAAGTCGCTCGACTCGGACCGGTTCTTTGATCGGCCGCTGGAATCACTGCGAGCGGCCGTGGAGTTTTACGGCCTCGAGCTGTCACAGGCTGAACTCGAAGGCATAGTGGCGGGCGAACTGTTTACCCGCCACGCCAAGCTTCCGGGCCAGCGTTATGACAATGCAGTGCGCAAGGCGGACATGGAACGACACACCCGGGAAAACCGGCAGGATATCGAGGCGGGCCTGCGCTGGGCGGAAAAGTTTCTGCCCGGACTCGACTTGCCCGGCGTGCTTCCCAACGCGCTGGTTTCCTGAGGCTGGTCAGGTGTGCTCGGGCGGGTCGTGGTAACCCAGCATCGCGATGGCTTCCCGGTAGTCCCGGTTGCGCCGGAACCTGCGCAGCAGGTCCGGGTCGACCGGCAGTTGCGGCAGGGGTGTGATTCTGCCCAGCCGTGACCCGCGTGAGGATCCCGACAGGTCGCCCGTGACGTGCCGGTTGCTGTGCCAGCGGTCGATGAAGCGGGCATCGAACTCCAGCGCCAGCTGCGTGCACAGGGTGCGCATCTCTGACAACGGGTCGCGCGCGAAGTCTTCGTAGCGGGTGAAACCGGTTTTGCTGCACTGTTCGGCAAACTGCCGGTAGCCGGCAAGAAAGGCGTCGAGTTCGAGGTGACCGCGCATGATATCCAGGCGCGAGGTGCTCAACCACTGGTCCACCGGGTGGCGCGTCAGCGCATGTTGCGAAACGGTAAATACCTGCGCAAGCTGTTCGGTCAGCAGCAGGCGCCGGGCGGGATGGGCAATAAAAGGGATGCCGATAAAGTCCAGGTGCGCCCAGTCGCGAATGATCAGGGTCTTTCCCTGTTCCGAACAACGTTGTTCGATCAGCTGTATCGCCTGGATAAAACTGAACGTTCTGCCACCGGTATCTTCCGGGCGCAGCAGCCGGTACCAGTCCTGTGCCTGCGCCAGCGGGTTGAAAAATCGCTGGTCCAGCGGGTGAATCTCGCTCAGCAATACAATGTTATCCATGGCGCCCACGCAGCGGCTGATGAGCGTTCCGCCGGCACGGGCAAGGTTGGAAAGGATGCGGATGGGGCGCTTGCTCATTACGACAGGATCGAATGCTCCGGGTCCTACCGTCCAAGTGTTTCGCGCAGCGGGGTGAGGAACTCGGCATAGTTTTTCCAGCGCGACACGGAGGAGGTGTACAGCGGGCGGCGCACCTGGTCGTAGCTGGCGGTTGCCACATAGCGCTGCGTCTTGTGAAAATCATGGCAGCGGTCGTCCCAGTCCAGACCGCAGAAGTCCACCATCTGCCGGCTGACCCGTTCCCGGTCGCTAACCAGTTCCTCGTACTGTACTTCCAGCATCGGCAGACTCAACACTTCGCGCCAGTGCTGCATGACCCGCTCATAGCCCCGGTAGAAGGCGCCAAGATCGCGCAAATCGTAGGAATACGGGTGTGAGCGGGAAAAATCCTGGAAGTAGCAGGACAGGCAGGTGTCCAGCGGGTCGCGCATGCTGTGGATGATGCGCGCATCGGGAAACAGTTGTTCGATCAGGCCGAGGTACATGAAATTGCCGGGCATCTTGTCAACCACCCGTGCTGCGTCCGGTGACAGTGCATCGATCTGCTCCAGGTAGCTTTGCGCAAGCACATCCAGCTCTGCCGGGGTCAGCCCCGGCACGCAGTGCGGGTAGGGTTGTGGCTTGTCCAGGGTGGCCTGCAGTGAGCCTGCGATTTGTATGACATGAATCAGTTCCCCTGCACCGAATACCGCAGGATGGCTGGCAAGTATCTGTTCGATCAGGCTGGTGCCGGAGCGTGGCATGCCGACCACGAATACCGGCCGCCCGGAGCGGGTGCCGGAGCGCGGCAGGGTGTTCATCCGTTCGCATGAATAGACCGCGATCGTTGCCTGCACATTGGCTTCGCGTGCCGCGGCATCGTACCCGGCGTTTTTGAGGGCATTGCCTTTCCGGTAGTGCCCGAAGGCCTTGCGGTATTCCCGGTTCTTGTCGTACAGGTTGCCGAGGTTGAAATGCAGGTTGCGCTGGCCGGTTGCCGAAAGGGGCGGCCCGGTGTCGAGCCGCTGTTCCAGCAATGGAATCGCCGCTCCGGGTTCGTCGCTGCTGCCGCACAGCGCTGCCCAGGCCAGCAGGATGTTGACTTCGTTGTTGCCGGCATCCACCAGCGGGGCCAGGCGCTCCCGTGCCTTTTCCAGTTTGCCCTTGTGCTGGTCGATGGTAGCGGCGAGGGAAATCAGTTCAATATTATCACGATCCTGTTCCAGTGCCGTTTCGATCAGTTGTTCTGCCTCATCCGGTTCGCCCAGTGGCATCAGGGTGGCGGCGAGCGCGATACAGGCATCGATATAGCCCGGTTTGAGTTGGATGGCTTCGCGAATATGTGGCACCGCCAGCGGCTGTTTCCCCGCCAGGGACAGCACTACACCGATACCCAGCCGGGCTGCCGCGTGCCGCGGGTTGATTTGCAGCGCCTGCTGGTAGTGCTCCAGCGCTTCGCGGAGATTGCCCAGCATTTGCTGCGCATTGCCCAGTCCCCAGCAGGCCTGGGCAATGCGAGGGTTGAAACGCAGTGCCTGCCTGAAGAAGTCGATGGCACTGGCCCACTCGCCCTGTCTTAACAGGACATATCCCAGGCCGTGAGCCGCTTCGGCAAACTCCGGTTTGATGTGCAGGGCCTCGCGGTAGGCTGTGCCGGCTTCATCCAGCCGGTCGAATTCTGCGCAGGCGCGGCCGAGCATGAACCATGCGTCAGCCGCGCGGGGCAGCAGGCGGACCAGTCGGCTACAGAGCTCTGCGGTCGTCGCCCAGTCGCCACGCTGTGATGCGGCCGTTGCCTGTTCGGACAGCTGTTGTACGTCTTCGCCTGGCATCTGGGTGTATTTCGTCCGGGGGGCTAGCGGATGCCAATGTAGCTGGCAAAGTTGTACCAGCGGAAAATCATGTCCACTTTTTTAAAACCGGCGTCGCGCAGTGCAGCCAGTTGCTGTTCGGGGGTAATCGGCCGCAATACATTTTCCAGCGCTTCGCGTTTCTGTGAAATTTCCAGTTCGGAGTAGCCGTTGCGGCGTTTGAAATCGTAGTACAGCTCGGTCAGCAACTCCTGCACGTGTGCTTCATCCACCCTGATCTTTTCGCTGAGCATGAATACGCCATCCTTGCGCAGCCCGTCGTGAATGGTTTTCAGTACCTGCGGTCTTTTGTCGGGGTCCAGGAACTGCAGGGTGTAATTCATTACCACCAGGTCTGCATCGTGAATATCCGTATCTTCGATATTCCGGCAGTGGAGTGTACAGTCCCTGACGCCCGTCGATGAAATTTTCTCCCGGCACTTGACCAGCATGCTTTCCGAGTTGTCGACACCGACAAAGCCGGGCTGGATTCCGCTTGCGGCCAGGTGCCTGGAGAGAATGCTGATGGTGGTGCCGGTGGAACAGCCGAGATCGTAGACCCGCCTGAGATCCGGACAGGCACGGTCTACGATATCGAGCAGGATACGGTGAATTTCGTCATAAAACGGCACGGACCGGGAGACCATGTCATCGAAGACATCGGCAACCTCCTGGTTGAACTCAAAGGCGGTTCCGGGACTCAGGTGTTTGTCGAATACCTTGTCTTTTCTGCTCATTCTTTAACCGCTGTGAAATAGAGACAATCATACACCGTGCGCTGGCAGCTCTCACGGGGAGCGAGGTGCGGCTTGGTCGAAAATCCCTGCTTGATGACCCGGAAGCCTGAGGCGTTGACAATGGACAGGACTTCTTTGGCCGTGTAGTTGATGCCCGGTCGAAAGGACATGGCGCCGTAGTTTACCCAGTAGCCACCCGGCTGAAGAATACGCTGTATTCGCGGTGCGAAATCCCGCAGATCCTCGCCAACTGCGTCAATCAGAAAGGGGGTGAGGATGGCATGGAAAGCATGCTCTGCAAATGGCAGGCTGGTGGCGTCCGCCAGCATGAAAAGAAAATCGTTGTCCGGTTTGCGCGGTGCGTGTAGCTTCCACAGCGTGACATTGTCCTGTGCGTTGCGGACATTGTTCGGCTGGATCTGGTACAGGTTCAGTTCACCGCCCGACACGATTCGGGAAGCACCGAGTAACATCAGCGGGGCAATGTCGACGGACACGGTGAGGGGGCAGTTGTAATGGTTGTGCAGGTTGTAGGCATCCCGGCATGCGCCGGCCCCGAGCACCAGCAGGGATTCCAGTGCAAGGTCGTCGGGCAGGATTTCCATGACCTTGTCGCACAGGATGTCGACTTCACCGGTTTCCCAGCCCCAGTCGCGCAGCAGATACACCATGAGCATAAAGGATCCCAGTGCATCTGCGTGCTCTTCGGGGGGTGTGCCCGGCCCCAGATCGCGTTGCGGTGCCATTAGCTCAAGGATGGTCTGCAGGTTGTCTGCCCGTGCCCGGGTGACTTTTTTCAACCGTTCCCGCAACGGCGGGTAGATGGAGGGGGATGCGATCAGGTGCTGGTTCGATTCGATGTTACGTTGCTGGGAGGCAATGTAATTGGCAAAGCGGTTCTGCCACAGGCCAATGAATTTGTCGGGATCAGGCATCAGCACCGGTATGTCGGTAAGCAGCGGGAAGTCCTGCCCGCATGCGCTGCAAGCCAGTTTGTCCCCGAGGCGTAGTGTGCCGGAACAGCCGGGGCACTGCAGTTTGTTCGAGGCGAGGAGTTTTTCGATATTGTCATTCATGGGGTGTTTGCCTGATACTGTTCCGATCAGTGAAACCGTGTGCAAGAACCTGTAGTGCTTTTATAATTCAATATGTATTTCAACAGCTTGTAATTTATATTTGGCGGGAACCCTTGCTCCCCAGGTCCGGTCAGGTTCCGCTGGCTCAGCATATCAGCTTATGATGAAACCGTACATTGCAAGCCGTATGCGGTTCGCGCAAGCGGCCGGATCCGTGTTTTCCTTGGGCAGGATTATTGGTTAAAATACCGCCTGTAGAAGAATAAAAAACTCCGTTTCGATCCCGCCACGGCCCTGTTCACTGACTGGTAACACCCGGGAAACTGCGTTTTACAACAAATGGTAAAAAAATCCAAAGACCTGGCGGCCCGGGCGCAGGCGTTGTATGACGAACGCAAGCTCGCTGATGCGCTGGCACTGTTCAGGGAGGCCTGTGCTTCCGATCCCGGTAATCCGGATGTGTGGATGATGCGCGGGGCCTGTCATCAAAAGCTGGGTGACTTTGAGGCCGCAGTTGCCTCGTTGCAGCAGGCCGTCGAGTTGCAGCCTGACGCGGTCGATTACCGGCTGAACCTCGCCAACGCGCTGGTGACTGCCGGAAACCTGCCGCAGGCCGTGGAAATCTACCAGGGCATACTCAGGGTTCAGCCTGCCAGGGCCGGTGTATGGGCCCTGCTGGGCAAGGTCTGCCTGCAGTTGAATAATCCAGAAGCCGCTGAGCAGGCGTGCCGGCAGGCGCTCCGGTTGCGGCCGGATAACGTCAATGCGCGTATGACGCTGGGCAATGCGCTGCGCGCGCGGGGGGAACATCACGAGGCGCTCGATTGTTTCCAGGAAGTTGTACAACAGGTGCCGGAACACGGGGCCGCCCATGCGCACCGCGGCCGGGTGCTGCAGAAGCTGGGGCAGACTGACGCAGCGCTGGAGGCTTATCGCAAAGCTGTACAATACAACCCGGGCCGACAGACCATCCACTGCCGACTCGGTAAACTGCTGAAGGAACAGGGCCAGCTGGAAGCGGCGGAAGCTTCGTACCGACGCGCAGTGGAATTAAAACCGGATGACACGCGTGCATTGACCGGGCTGGGCCATGTGTTGCTGGTACTGCGCAGGAAGGAAGAAGCGCTGCACTGCTACCAGCAGGCCGTGGAGTACGATCCGGAGAATACGGAAATGCACCTCAACCTGGGTTGCGCGCTGCGCGACCTGGGACGAGAGGAAGCGGCGATCGCCAGCTTCAGGAAATCTCTCCGGCTCGATACCAGCAACGCCGATTCCCATTACTACCTGGGCCTGGTACTGAAAGGGCTGGGCCGTTTCAGGGAGGCGGCTGAAAGCCTGTCCGCAGCAATCAAACTGTACCCGGAATACGTACCCTATGTGCTGGCACTGGCCACGCTGCAACAGAGTATGGCCGATTACCCGAGAGCCCTGAGCGGTTTTCAGCGGGTGTTGCAGCTCGAACCGGACAACGGGGAAGCCTGTTACGGGCAGGGCGCGGTGTTGTACACCCAGGGTCGTTACCGCGAAGCCATCAGCAGTTATCGTCAGGCCGTGCTCCACCGGCCGAAAGCCGCCAGGTATCACGTTGGACTGGCGGCCGCCCTGATGGCCGAGAGCCGGCACGAAGAGGCCGGGGAGTGTTGCGAGAAGGCGCTGGCGATCGCGCCGGACAATAGCGATGCGGCAGCACTGGCGGCACAGATCGCCGTGCGCAGGGGGGACAAGAAAAAGGCCTATACCATTCTGCAGCCGTTGCTGGAACAGGGTGAACGGTCGGAAAATGTCGTGATGGCGTTTGCCAATGTCAGCAAGGATGTCGGCCGTACCCGGGAGGCCATCCGGCTGTTGCAGGATATTGTGGACCAGGATTCCAGGCAGTCACGGGAAAGCCTGGTTAACCTGCACTTCAGCCTGGGCAGGCTGTATGACAGGGAAGGGGAATATGAGCAGGCTTTTCACCATTTCGAACAGGGTAACCGGCTGAAGCAGGTTTCTTTTGGCGCTGCGCACCATATGCTGGAAGTGGATGCGCTGGTGGCGCAAAACAACTGGTACTTCATGAACAGCTTGCCCCGTTCCACCATCCGCTCGGAGCGCCCGGTGTTTATTGTCGGCATGCCGCGCTCCGGAACCACGCTGGTCGAACAGATACTAGCCAGTCACCCGGCAGTATTCGGCGCAGGCGAGCTTCCCGATATCGGCCGGATGGCCGAGCGTTTGCCGACCATGCTGGCTACACAAAAAACATTTCCCCAGTGCCTGTCGCTGGTTGGGACAGAGCAGCTCGACGCGCTTGCAAGGGCCTACCTGGCCCGCCTGGAGAAACTGTCGCCGGATGCTGAGCGCGTTACGGACAAGATGCTGGGCTTTATGTACCTCGGACTGATACAGCTGGTGTTTCCCTCTGCGCGGGTAATCCACTGCCGGCGTGATCCGCTGGATACCTGCCTGTCCGGTTATTTCCAGGATTTTTCCAGCGCGCATTCCTACTCCTACGACCTGTACAACCTGGGGGTCTATTACCGCGGCTATGAGAAAATCATGCAGAACTGGCGCAATGTGCTCAGCCTGCCAATGCTGGAGGTGCAGTACGAAGACATGGTTGCTGACCAGGAGGCGGTCAGCCGCGAGTTGATTGAATTCTGCGGCCTGGAATGGGATGACCGCTGTCTGCGGTTCCATGAGCACGAACGGTTTGTCGGTACCGCGAGTTACGACCAGGTGCGTCAGCCGATCTACACCAGTTCAGTCGGGCGCTGGAAAAACTACGACCGGTTTATTGGTTCGCTGCGCGAGGCGCTGGAGTTGTTCAAGGTACAGCAACATCGTGATGATCAGTGATTATGCTTCATCTTCGCGCTATGTCCGCGCTGACGGGCGTTCAGGGGCGTAGCGTGAAGAAGTTGTTGCGGAACTGCTGTCTTGTGTCCATGCTGGCTTGCCTGGTGGCCTGCGAGCAGCCGACCGTGAGTGAATCCGAATCCTTTGAGCCCCAGCTTGTCCAGGCGCTGTCGCTGGCAGGACTGGACCGGACCGTCCTGGTGCTGCCCAGGGTGCCTTACCCGGTAGCAAAGCCGGCGCGCTTGTCCCTGGTCGACAAGTCATTGTGGAATCCGCCCTCCATGGTGGATCTTTCGCAGCGGCTGACGGCGGCAAACCGGGACGGGGCCAGAAGTGCGTATGCCGGTCGCCTGTTGCAACTGCTGGAACTGGATGCTGCAGTGCCTGACTGGCCGGCAGCAGGATCGGGAGATTCTGCTAGTGTGCCGGATCGGCAGGTGCCCCCTGCAGACTGGGTGGCGGATGCGGAGCTGGTAACCGCGCTGCGAAACCTGTTGCACGCTGAGGTGATAGCCAGACAGGCCTGGCTGGACGCTTCCGGGGACCCGAATGGGGAAGCGTTGCAGGCGCTGCCGGATTTGCTAAAGGATACGCTGGAGTACCACGGCAAGAACCCGGACAAATTCCGTTTTCTGAACAAGGCCTGGCACCGGGCGGGAGCAAACCAGAAGCTGGATCGTGTGGCAACGGCGATGACGGGATTGCTGGCCGTGGTGGAGCACAACCTGCCGGTATTGCAACGGATGTCGTCCGTTGCCGGGGGCGAATGGATGACGCCGTTGGGAAAGGTGAAGGTTGCCGGTACGGGTGATGACCGGCACACTGGCGAATACCGCTTGCTGATCGACCTGGGCGGCAACGACCACTATGAAAATGTTACGGCGCCCCTTGCCGTCGGGAACGTATCGATCGTCATCGATCTGGCAGGAGATGACAGCGTACACTGGGATGCGGCAGCCGGTCCCGGGGCGGGCTTGCTGGGACTGGGTATCTGGGTGGACCTGGCCGGAAATGACCGTTACTCGGGGGGCAGCCTGGGACTGGGTGCCGGAATATTGGGTGCAGGCCTGCTATGGGATGTCGCCGGGGATGATGTCTATGACGCGCGGGCGATGTCCCAGGGAGCCGGGCAGTACGGGATCGGTATGCTGTTCGATGACAGCGGTAGCGATCGCTATCGATCCGCGCTGAACGGCCAGGGCTATGGCGGATCGGGCGGCTTCGGCGTGCTGGTGGACAGCGGGGGTGACGACGATTATTCCTGCGCTGGTGCCTTCCCGGACCTGGCGCAGAGAAGGATCAACCGTCATGACAGAACACACTATCTGAGCCTTTGTCAGGGTTTCGGGTTCGGGATACGGCCCGGAATTTCCGGTGGGGTCGGGTTGTTGCTGGACCGGACGGGCAACGACCGTTATAAAGCGGACATCTTCGGGCAGGGCGCGGCGTACTGGTTTGGTCTCGGGTTGCTGGTAGATGCTGCCGGCGATGATCATTACGAGGCTTTTGAGCACGCGCAGGGTGAAGGATTGCACCTGGGTGCCGGCTTGCTGAGCGATCAGCGTGGCAACGATCATTACACCGGTTACGAACATGTCCAGGGTGTGGGTAAGGACAGGGGCGCCGGGATACTGTACGAGCGGGCGGGTAACGACGTCTACCAGGCTTTCAGGCAGTCACAGGGCGCGGGGCTTGCCTCCTATGGTGTGGGCATCCTGGTCGACGCCGGTGGAGATGACCGGTACCAGGCGAAAATTCATGCGCAGGGATATGCGGGGCGGCCCGACCCCGGTTTCCCGGAAGAGGAGTGGCCCACCGGCATACTGCTCGATCTTGGCGGGGCCGATATTTTTGACCAGCCGTATACCGATGAAGTGACTCCAGCCGGCAGAGTGCAAAACCGGCAGGGTGTTGCTATCGACTACAGGTAATCCTGATTATGAATCTACATACGCTTGGCATGGTGAATATTTTCTATCTGTTTATTACGCCACTGGTATTCACGCTGGGTATCGGTGCCCTTTTGTGGGCTTGGCGTCACCGCCTGCCGGAACATTCCTGGCCGGTCAGGGTGGCTCTGCTCAGCGCGCTGTTTGTCGCTGCAAGTTTTCTGGGCGCATTGTCCTCACCCGGCCAGCTCGAAAAACTGCACAAGGTCGAGTACGGGGAAATCTACCATTACTATATGGGTTCAAAGTACTACAAGGAAGTTAAAAACACCGAACTGTACCGCTGCACCTGGCTGGGGTTCCAGGAGCTTGGCGAACGCGGTTACCAGGTGCCGCATCCAGATATCGTGCGCGATCTCGAGGTGGTATGGGCCAAGGAAGACCTGGGCAAGCTGCGCAAACAGATTCATACGCAATGCAATCACCGTTTTACAGCGGACCGTTGGGAACAGTTCATGGCTGACCTGGGCGTATTCCTGAAGGTGCGTCACAGTACCAGAAAATGGCACCGGATTTTTGTCGACTACGGGAACAATCCGCCACCCACCTGGAACGTGATGGCGGGTACAGCGTCAAACCTGATCCCGTTAACACCGACCCTGGTGAAGTCGGTTAAATGGGTCGATGTCGTGCTGACACTGGTATTGGTGCCGCTGGTGGTCTGGAGAGTGTTCGGCCTGATCCCGGCGACCGGTTTCGTGCTGCTGGCGGGCATGCAGCCGATGCTGCCGCCCGGTATGGATGGTGCCGCTTTTTTCCGCCAGATCTGGCTGGTGGCCCTGGGGCTGGGTATCTGTGCCCTGTATGCGCGCCGGTTTGTGCTGGCGGGCCTGCTGCTGGGATTCAGTACGTCCATACGCGTGTTTCCGGCGGTCTTTGCCTTCGGCGCCGGCCTGCCCTTGCTGTGGTCCTGGCGGGACCTTGTTTCGCGTCGGGCGTTGCTGCAGCTGATTGGCGGTGCCTTCGCCGCGGGCGGTATGCTGGTGGCGCTGAGCCTGGTGATCTACGGCCTGGAACACTGGCGCAGCTTCCTGACGATTATCGATTCGAGCGCCAACATCCTTTCCCTGAATTCCATCGGCTTCAAGCGTCACCTGCTGTCTTTTGTCTATACCGAGGCAAACCTGCGTACCTACGTTCAGGGTGCCCACTTCACGGGCGGGCTGCCCTGGTACCAGTACCTGGACAGCAACCTTGAAGACGTTCGCATGTATATGTATGCCTATACCGGTGCCATCCTGCTGCTGACGGGCGCGGTTGCGGTTCGGGTCAGGCCCGTCGAGGCGGCCATGCTGGTCGGGACCGTATGCCTGTTTTTTCTTACTTCCGCGTACGGTTACTATTACGTGTTCCTGCCGTTGTTTGCCGCGGTCTGGCTGGCGGAAAAATTCGACTGGCGTCCCATGAGTCTGTTGCTATGGCTGCTCGGTGTTTTCCTGGCGGTCGCCTGGTATTTCCCCCTGCATTACCCGGGGCTGATTGCCTACTATACGGCGGCTTCCAACGTTATGTTCACCGCCATCGTGGGGATGGTGGTCACCGCGTTCGGTTTTTTATACCGCGAAGAGATCACGGATACGCTGGGAGCGAAGCAGTGCCATCCCGTTTCCCTGGTATTGCTGGCAACGGCTGTTTTCCTGGTGGCCGGTGCGGCCTGGACGCTGGGTCAGGCCTGAGATTCAGCCTGGGCCCGGCCACAGCGACCAGAGCCAGATACCACCCCAGGCAACGACGGTCAGCAGCAGCTGCCAGTCGGTAAACAGGACGTCTGCGGGGGATTCTCCTCCCTCCTGTTCCTCCACCACGTACCAGTAGCGGAACAGGCCGAACAGGACCAGTGGGATGGTAGCGATCATTTGCTGTTTGACCGACATGACAAACAGGCTGTAGAACAACAGGGAACCCGTTGCGGACATTTCAGCGTAACGGTCAACCAGTGCCACCGAGTAGCGTTTCAGTACGCCGCGGCTGTCCGCGCCGCTTTGCAGCAGTTCCTGCCTGCGTTTGACCGCCGCAAGATACAGCGCCAGGCACAGGGTGGTGACAAACATCCAGCTGGACACCGACACCGTCAGCGCGATGGCCCCGGCGTACACGCGCAGCATGAAGCCGATGGCGATACTGAAGATGTCCAGCACGGGCTGGTGCTTCAGTACCAGGGTGTAGGCCACGTTCAGCAACTGGTAGGCAATGATTACCGTCACAACCGCGGGCATCATGAACCAACCGGCCAGCAGTACGGCATACAGGCCGGTTAGCAATACCAGTGCGGAACGCAGCGATACCATACCGCTTGCCAGGGGACGTTTTTTTGATTTCACCGGGTGCAGGCGGTCGTGCTCGACATCGTGTATATCATTGAAAATATAGACGGATGAGGCCGCCATACAGAACAGCAGGGTGGCCCACAGGGCCTGATAGACCGAAGTGGCGTGCAGAAACTCGCCAGAGAACACCAGCGGGGCCAGTACAAAGATATTTTTTATCCACTGTTTCGGGCGCATCAGGCTGACGAGGCCGCTCAGCCGGGCCGAAAATGAATGGCTTGTTACCGTGTCACCCATGCCGGGCTCCTGTTCAGCGGGATGCAGCGATCGCAATTCTCTCAATAATCGGCACCATAGCAAATATAGCGGCCGGAATATCGTTATCCGCAGGCTCCGTATTCCGGCCCGGTATACGGGAGCTGTATACCGGTGGACTTTTCGAAACAGGGCTTTTATTCTCTAGCCTGCCTGAAGAGGGGAATCCGTGGCACTACTTTCTGTCCGTCGGCTGCGCCGCGCCGAATATACGGTTGTCATGTCAATCGTACTCTTCGTGGCACTCGTTCTGCTGGCGTCGTTTCTGGCCGGCGGGGAAAACGTCCTTCGGCATATCAGCAAGCTCGATGCGCGCATGATTGGCGGTCTTCTACTTTTGTCCCTGCTCAATTACACCGCCAGGTGGTTGCGCTGGCACATCTTTTCGCGACACATTGAGGTTCGTATCCCGCCTGCCCGCTCAGCGTTGTACTACGTCGCCGGCTTTTCCATGACAACGACGCCGGGAAAGATAGGCGAGGCTTTGCGCCTGTGGCTGATCGAGCGTTGTCACGGTTACGGTTACGACCGGGTGACGCCGCTGCTGCTGGGTGATCGTTTGAGCGACATGAATGCGATGGTGCTGCTCTGCCTGGTTGGTATATCGGTATATTCAGGTTATTACTGGAGCATATTTCTGACCGTCGCAGCTTTCCTGGCCCTGACGACCCTGTTCATGAAACCCCGTTTTCTGGTGGCCGTACTGGGGCAGGTCTACGCGTTTACGGGGCGCAAAAGGGCGCGGTTTTTTGTAAAGGCACG